>CANIFU010000082.1 GCA_947466965.1 Bacteroidota bacterium | reverse complement strand
CGCGATAAATCCGAGTCGATTCATTTAAGCAACTTTCCTATTTCGGATACATTTTTAATCGATACTGATTTGGAAGAGCGAATGGAGTTGGCGCAAAAGATTTCTTCGATGGTCTTGTCTATCCGTAAAAAAGAAAATATACGTGTGCGTCAGCCTTTGGAAAGAATTCAAATTCCTATTCTGGACGATTCTTACAAAGTAAAAATTGAAGCGGTGAAGGATCTGATCTTGTCGGAAGTGAATGTGAAGAGTTTAGAATTGGTAAATGAATCACAAACGCAAATCGTGAAAAACCTGAAGTTAAATTTCAAGACGCTAGGAAAAAAATGCGGTAAACACATGAAATCTGTTCAGACCTTTGCGAATGAAAATGCGCAGGCGATCATTTCAGGAATTGAAAAGACCGGCAATTTTGAGATGAAATTTGATGGCGAATCGATTGTTTTGGACAACGAAGATGTGGAGATTATACCGGTAGATATACCGGGATGGAAAGTTGTAAATTCTGGACAACTCACTGTTGCTTTGGATGTTACGGTAAGCCCGGCACTTCGTGATGAAGGACTTGCCCGTGAATTGGTAAACAGGATCCAAAATCTCCGCAAGGACAATAATTTAGATGTTACAGACCGTATTGAGGTGAAAATTCAAAGAAATATTGCGATAAATTCGGCCATCAATAATAATTTGGACTATATTTGCGCGGAAATTCTCGCTTCTTCCTTAGAACTAGTTGATACTGTGGAGTCTGCAAATGGCTCTGAAGTTGAAATTGAAGAGGAAATAACGACATTAATTTCGATTACTAAACTCCAAATCTAATACAAAAATACAATGGCTAAAAAAGCGCAAAAGGGCAAACCGGCAAAAAAAGCTGCTAAACCTGCAAAACCTGCAAAAAAAGCGGTAGCAAAAAAGCCTGCAAAAAAAGCAGCTCCTAAAAAAGCAGCGAAACCTGCAAAAAAAGTAGCAATAAAAAAACCTGTTAAGAAGGTTGTTGCAAAAAAAGTTGCTCCTAAAAAAGCGGTGAAAACTGCAAAAAAAGTTGCTCCCAAAAAGGTAGTAAAACCAGTAAAAAAAGCAATAGCAAAAAAACCAGTTAAAAAGGTGCTTGCTAAAAAAATAGTTAAAAAGGTAGTTGCTAAAAAACCGGTTAAAAAAGTTATTGCAAAAAAAGCAGCACCTAAAAAAGTGGTAAAAAAGGTCATTCCTAAAAAGATTGTTGCGAAAAAAATCGTTAAGCCTGCAGCAAAAAAAGTAAGTCCTAAACCTGTAGCTAAAGTAGTTGCGAAGCCAGCTAAGGTAGAA
The DNA here is from genome assembly GCA_947466965.1 of Bacteroidota bacterium. Classification (GTDB taxonomy): domain Bacteria; phylum Bacteroidota; class Bacteroidia; order 2-12-FULL-35-15; family 2-12-FULL-35-15; genus 2-12-FULL-35-15. The sequence goes on along the minus strand of CANIFU010000082.1, from coordinate 10,047 downwards.
GTGAAAAAAGTAGCTTCGGCCAAACCGGTTGTAGCTCCTAAAGTTTCTCCTGTTGTTGCTAAAAAAGCGGAGGCTTTGGTTAAGAAAAAACGTGAGTTTGCAACTGATGATGATTATAGTTCGAATGAAGCACCAATGGTGGTAGAATACAAAACGCCTTCTATCCGTAAGCCAATGGGACCTGCTCCTAAGCCACACATCAATACAGATACACGCACGCGTTATTCTGACAGCGAATTAAAAGAATTTAAAGAATTGATTCTTAAAAAATTATCTGAAGCTCAAAAAGATTTTGAATTGCTGAAGAGCACACTTTCTCACAAGGATGATCACGGGACAGATGATACGTCTCCTACGTTCAAGTTGTTAGAAGATGGTTCAGATGTATTGTCAAAAGAGGAAACAGCTCATTTGGCTGGTCGTCAGGAGAAATTTATTCAAAACCTTCAAAATGCCTTGATCCGCATCGAAAACAAAACGTACGGAATTTGCAGATCAACAGGTAAATTGATCTCTAAACAACGCCTAAGAAGTGTTCCTCATGCTACATTAGCGATTGAAGCTAAATTAGAGCAAAACTCATAATCAGATTACCCTGTTTTCAAAAAAAGCTGCTCTTAAATATTAGAGCAGTTTTTTTTTCGTCCTTTTATGGCGAGTATTTTTTACTTTTGTATTACTGTTGAAGTAAATTCAAACGCATTGAAAATAAGGGAAGGAACAAAGTAGAGAAAAATAAATTTTAACACATAGTTCGTATGGTTCTCGAATTATCGGGCTATGTAAATAAGCGATTACAAAAAACTATGTCACTATGTGTTTAATTTTTTTGTTATTATGAATGCTGTTACGTATAATTAAATAACATTTTTGTGAGAAAACCCTTACTTATTGTCTTCATCGTTTTACTGATTGATCAGCTTATTAAGATCTATATTAAAACACATTTTTTTCTGGGAGAAGAAATTCATCTTGCCGGTGATTGGGCAATCATACATTTTACTGAAAATAATGGTATGGCCTATGGAATGGAGTTTGGTGGGGAATTCGGAAAATTATTTTTAAGTGTTTTTCGCATTTTTGCTGTGGGCGGAATAGCTTATTATATGTGGACACTGACTAAAAATAAAGAAGACAAATTATATATTGTTTGTATCGCACTTATTTTTGCAGGAGCATTGGGGAATATCATCGACAGCGCTTTTTATGGCGTTATGTTCAGTGATAGTAATTATGAAGTTGCTCGTTTTCTTCCTGAGGAGGGTGGGTATGCAGGATTTTTACACGGAAAAGTAGTGGATATGTTTTATTTTCCGATCATCGAAGGTCATTTTCCAGCTTGGTTTCCGATCTGGGCAACGGAGGAATTTGAATTTTTCCGCCCGGTTTTTAATTTTGCCGATTTCTCAATTAGTGTTGGTGTAGGACTAATCATCGTTTATCAAAAACGTTTTTTTGGTAAGAAAAATACAGCGAAAGTTGATGCTGATTCGAATGGAATTGCAGCAACAAATTCCCCGTCAACCGAAGATATAAACGTCTAAGACCATCATTGCGAGGAAGGAAGCACGCTCTATTCCTATATCAACTTCTTCTCAGCTAAATATTCTGCAATCTGAATGGCGTTGGTTGCAGCACCTTTACGAAGATTATCCGAAACAATCCACATATTTAATGTCTTTGCTTGTGTTTCATCTCTGCGCAAACGACCAACAAATACGTCATCTTTATCGCGCGCATCCATGGGCATCGGATATTTTAAATTTTTCACATCATCCACTAAAAGAACACCGGGTGCATTTTGTAAAATGTTGCGCACTTCCTCCATTTCAAATTCATTTTCAAATTCCACATTCACGCTCTCACTGTGTCCGCCCATCACAGGAATGCGAACAGTGGTAGCTGTTACACGAATGTTGTGGTCCATGATTTTTTTTGTTTCGTTCACCATTTTCATCTCTTCTTTGGTGTAACCATTGTCGGTGAAAACATCAATTTGCGGAATCACATTCAAATCAATTGGATAAGGGTATGCCATTTCCCCTTTAATTCCTTTACGTTCATTCATCAACTGATCAACTGCTTTTACACCTGTACCCGTTACCGATTGATACGTAGACACAACTATGCGTTGAATCTTGTATTTTTTATGCAATGGATTTAATGCTACCACCATTTGAATCGTAGAGCAATTCGGGTTCGCGATGATTTTATCAGCTGCTGATAGTAAACTCGCATTGATTTCGGAAACAACTAGTTTTTTTGTTGCATCCATTCTCCATGCCGATGAGTTATCGATCACGGTGATGCCTGCAGCAGCAAATTTCGGAGCCCATTCCAAAGAAGTGCTACCTCCAGCTGAAAACAAAGCGATTGCGGGCTTCATGTCAATTGCCGTTTGCATACTAACTACCTTGAATATTTTTCCTTTATAAGAAATTTCCTTACCAACCGATCGCTCAGATGCTACTGGTATTAGTTCTGTTATCGGAAAATTACGTTCTTCCAACACTTGGATCATTTTTGTACCAACCAAACCGGTTGCCCCTACTACTGCTACTTTCATACTCTTTATTAATTTTGTTATTTCCTATTCGAATGTGAAAAGTATATTGCAAAAAAGCCCCGGATAATATTCGGGGCTTTTTAAAGTTTGCTTTTTTATGTATTATTTCACAATTAATTTTTTTGTAAAGGATTCACCGCCAACCGTTAATCGGATGAAGTATACCCCTGCAGCTAATTTTGTTTTGTCTGAGATAGGAAATTGATGCTCCCCGTTACCTAAATTTCCTTCAAAAATCGTACTTATTTCCTTGCCAACAATATCGTATATTTTGATGTTTAGCGCATTGTTCTCTAAAAGTGAAAAAGAAACGATTGTGTTGTCTTCAGAAGGGTTCGGGAAGATAGTATAATTAATGTTGCTAGCTAATTCATCTATACCAACGCTCCCCATAATATTGATGTCATCAATATAAATATTGTTTCCGGCATCGCTAGTGAATTTAAACATAATTAAAGCGCTTGTAGCTGTTGAGATAGTTCCTAAATTCACTGATTTTGTAACCCATTGAGATGCGGTTGGAACAAAAGAGCCACTGACAACACCTGCTGTAGAAAGACTTGCTCCAGAAATTGTTTGTCGCAAAGACCAGGATTGTCCGCAGTTTGTAGAAACATATACCTGAAGCTTATCTATAGAAGTGCTTAGTTTTTGCGCATGTGCAATTTTGTATGTCATTAAAGGTGTCCCTGGAATTGCCGTAATATCAATTGTAGGACTGATTAGTTCATCCACATGAGCATCGTAGGTGCTTGCATTTACAATACGAACAGATTTTGTTCCTGAAGCAGCAGCAACAGTTGTTTGTGTCCATGTATTGGATCCTGTATTTGCATTGCGTACGTTCCAGTCTGCATTAGGTATAGCAGTTCCTTCAAAGCCTTCAGAATAAAAGGATCCTGAATAAATTGCAGTATTTGGATATACTGTAATGTAAGATGTTTTGGTCGCATTCACTGAACCGGAAGCGTTTGAAACAACTAAGGTAACATCGTAAACTCCTGGTGTATTGTAAGTGATAACCGGAACCGAATCAGTTGATGTTGCAGGGGTTCCGCCTGCAAAGGTCCATGCCCAGCTTGTCGGGTTTCCATTCCAAGATAGATCGGTAAACGTTAAATTATCACCCTGACAAACAACATTAAGAACATTGTTTGATTTAAAATCAGCTAAGCACAATACGGCCGGTGTGCTAAGTCCTGTAGCTGTTAAATTGCTACTCGACCATAAATTATAACGTTGTGGAATTGCTCCCAAACCAGTTGTAGTCGTTAAAGCAGATCTCATTCTTGTTTTTTGCCCGGTTGTAAACATATTGCAGCAATAGGAATATTCCATGAAGTTTTGAACGTTATCTAAAGGGCTACCACAGGATGATCCCGAAAGATTACAACTCGTCCAACCAATTGTTTTTGGTGTGTCAGTAACGTTATCAGTCCCTGTGCAATCTACCCCAGGATTATTTGTTCCGCCCCAAGTATGATTCAAATTTAAATGGTGACCAACTTCGTGCGTCAATGCGCGGGAACGGGTAGTAGAACCAGTGCCAATGCTTCCAACGTAAGTAGATAAGATCATGATACCATCATTCGCAGAAGTGGTTGTTCCAGGCAAATAGGCATAGCCTGCAGCTCCACTTGTAATAGTTTTTACCACCCAAACATTCAAATATTTATTGGGTGCCCATTGGTTCAGTTTTGACCCATCATCGCCAACGTTTGTCTCTGACGAATAAATTCGATCAATTCCATTTGTGCAATTTCCTGAAGGATCTTTTTGTGCCAAACGAAACTGAATTTCACAATCTGCTGCAATTGATGTGAAGCCAGATACAACGGAAGAAATATCTGCATTCAATTTTCGGTAGTCTTCATTTAAAATACGTACTTCATCTAGTATTTGTGCATCAGAAATATTTTCTGTACCACCTTCATGTAAAATGTGAAAAACAACCGGAATAGTATATATCGGAGGCATCGCTCTTCCGTCACCTTCTTTATAGCCTTTAGCAAAAGCGGCTTTGTCTTCCAGATCACGTAATTGCTCTTCAGCGATATATTGCTGCTTTATTTCGGGATGCTCATCAAAGTATTTTTGCATCATCTCAGTCGTACCACAATTTTTTAATTCCTGCGCGGAAACTATGCTGAAAGTGATTGCAGATAAAAAAGCTGCACCTATTAAGTTTGTAATTTTGTTCATTTTAAATAACATTTTTAGATTATAAATTATAGGGGGATGATTTTTATTCAAAGTCTTTTATAGAAGACAAAACATTTTTAATATTGTTTATATTAGACAAGATATTAATATATTTTTTAGAAACAAATTCCGGCTCCGAAAGTTCATTATTGACTTTGTAGCCTATAAAGTCTTCCAATCGGCTAAAGTCTTCCTTTTGTGCAGATCTGATTTCATCTTGCATACCCGTGTTCACAACTCCCGGGGCAATAGAAAACACATGAAAGCCTCGGTGAATGTTTTCCTGAGGCTTTGTTTCTCGTATTTTTTGTTCTGCATCCACAACACGACTGAACATATCCAAACCGGATTTTGAAGCACAATAGACAGCCCAGCCATCGATCGGGGTTTTACCCGCTCCTGAACTTATATTTAAAATTACCTTTTCCGCGTCCCTGGAATCATAACATTCGATAAAGGCATTTGTAAGAACAGCTGGAGCGATTAAATTAACCGTAAAGTTTTTTATAATCGTGGCTGCGTCCAGGCTCCCAACTGGCTTAATAAAACCAAGCACTCCTGCATTATTTATCAAATAAATCTTTTTTGCATTTGCATGGAGTTCAAATTTGAATTCAGCTATTGTGGACGGATCCGTAAGATCCAAAAACGAATGTCTGTAATTGGGGTGATCAATACTCCGTTGACGGGATAAACCTATGACCCGATTAGATGGGTTTTCTAATAAATTCTCAGCAATGGCCTTGCCGATTCCACGACTTGTTCCTGTTATGTAATAGTAGTTCAAAATATTCTTTTAAAATCACCATAAAGATATTTAATAAAACGAAAAAAAGCAAGAGCTTTTTACGCGCTTGCTTTTTTTATATATCAAAAAGAAAATTATACTATTCTCCCAAGGCTTGCTTTAAATCAGCAATCAGATCTTCAATGTTTTCTATTCCAACACTTAATCGTAAAAGCGACTCAACAACTCCTGCCTTATCGCGCTCCTCTTTTGGAATGGAAGCATGAGTCATAGTTGCTGGGTGATTGATCAATGATTCTACTCCGCCCAATGATTCGGCTAATGAAAAAACGTTCATGTTAGAAGCGATCTTAAAAGCATCTTCCTGTTTGTTTCCTTTTAATGAAAAAGAAATCATACCGCCAAAATCCTTCATTTGTTTTTTTGCAATGTCATGATTCGGGCTGTCAGGGAATCCCGGCCAATATAATTTATCGATCTTCGGATGCGTTTTTAAAAATTCCGCAATTTTTCTTCCATTAAAGCAATGGCGCTCCATGCGGATGTGCAATGTTTTTAGTCCGCGCAACACTAAAAAGCTATCCATCGGACCAGGTGTTGCACCGCAACTGTTATGAATAAAAGCGAGTTGTGTATATAGGTTTTCATCGCTGACACAAAGAGCACCCATAATTACATCACTGTGACCGCCTAAATATTTTGTTGCTGAATGCATCACAATATCTGCACCTAATGCTAATGGATTTTGTAAATAGGGTGAAGCAAAGGTGTTGTCAACAGCACAAATTAATTTATGCTCTTTCGCTATTTTTGAACACGCTTCAATATCTATAATCTGCATGGTTGGATTCGTAGGTGTTTCCAGCCAAATTAATTTTGTTTTGTCGTTGATGTACTTCTTGATGTTATTCGCATCTTTCATATCAATGAAATGAAACTTGATACCAAATGGTGCGAATACTTTGGTAAACATTCTATAACTTCCGCCATACAAATCGTCACCTGTGATTACTTCATCTCCGGGACGAAGCAATTTCATGACCGCATCAATCGCACCCATTCCGCTTGAAAAACACAAAGCATATTTTGCTCCTTCCAATTCCGCTAAACATTTCTCCAACGCTGTTCGTGTCGGATTTTTACCGCGGGCATAGGCGTAGCCTTTGTGGTTCCCCGGACTTTCCTGCCAGTAAGTGGATGTCTGGTAAATTGGAGTCATGATCGCTCCTGTTGTTGGATCAGGCTCCTGACCTGCATGTATTGCTTTTGTTCCAAAGCCAAATTTTGATGAATCTTTCATTTGATTTTTTTATTTGAGGGATAAAGGTAATGGTTTTAGTTCTAAAAAACTTTTTTGGCTATATTCTGAATTAATTTCACTAAGAATATTTTTTTTCTGATGGTTACGTTTTTTTATTATGAAATAGCGATAATGATTGCTAGAGAAATTATTTATTTGGAAGCTAAACAATGGATGTAATCGATTAGCAGCTTTTTTCTGGAGGATTTCGAGGAAGTACAAATTTCATAGTAAAACAAGAAACGGCTTTTATAACTTTTTGCTTTCAAAAAGTTAGAGGTCCTTTATTATAAATTTTATTGTACATTTACTAATCAAAAAAACGGAATGCTTAAACAAAAAATCCTAATTAAATTAAGATCACCAGTGTCTCTGACTTTGATCTTAATTGCCATTGTTTTGCTTGTTTGCGATTACAATTTCAGATGGAAAAACGAGCGATGGAAGTATACCGTCCATACCGATGCTGCAGATTATTACCGATATCTGCCAACAATAATTATAGATCAACACTTTAATGAAGAGGTTGCCAATCCAATAAAATATTTTGTAGGAACTGCTATAATGTATGCTCCTTTCTTTTTTGTGGCTATTGTCCTTAGCTTTATTGCTGGTTTGCCGGTAGATGGATACTCCTTACTGTTCCCTATTTTCATCTCCATAGGAACTTTGTTTTATTTAATGTTCGGATTACATTTTTTTAGCAAATTTCTTAAATTTTATATCAAACGATATTGGGTTATTTGTGTGGTCTTGGTTTCAATTGCATTTGGAACTACTGCTTATTATTACACAGTAAATTCTCCTGGTTGGGCTCACATTGTTGCGTTTGCATTGATTTGCTTTTTGTTGTATAATTTTAAAAAAATAACTGTCGACTTTAATAAAATAAGCATCATTGCCATCATTTCTGCCAGTTCTTTTTTATTTTTCGTTCGCCCTACCGATGTTGTTATATTTCTTATTGCGCCTTTCCTGGCAACCGATCTGAATTCTTTTTGGGTACTTTTAAAAAATGTGTTAAAAGAAAAAAAGTCAATATTTATTGGCGTTTTTCTGGCACTTATTCCTATGGCTTGTCAGCTTGGAATTTATAAGGTATACACAGGCGAATTTTTTGTTTGGTCATACACAAAAGAAGGGTTTTATTTTTTGCATCCCGAAATAATGAACGAGTTGTTCAGTTATACAAAAGGTTTTTTTGTTTATACTCCAATTTGTTTCCTTGCTCTTTTCGGATTGTTTCGTTTGTATAAAACAAATCGTTTTTTATTTGTTGGTGTGTCAATATGCATTCTAATTAACATCTACATTATTTCTTCTTGGTGGTGCTGGAATTATGGATATAGTTACGGCCCGCGTGCTTTTATTGAACATTATCCTTTGTTTTTTTTATTACTCGCTTTATTGCTGGATGTAAAAAGTAAGATTCAAAAACTCCTTGTGTTGATTTTTATTTTTTTATTCACCTTGTTAAATCTATTTCAAATTTATCAAACACTTCATGGAATATTAGATCAGGATTTTAAAACTGACAGAAAAGGATATTGGGATGTATTCTTAAGTATGGACAAAGGATATAGCGGAAAATTTTATCGATTTCCTGTGGATGAAAGTAAAGAGAATATTGTTAAACGGCTTTCGTTCTTCAACGATGCTGAAAAAGTAGACACTACTTGGCTTAACCCAAATACTTCGTTGGCGGATAAGGCGCATTCGGGAACACACGCAAGTAAAGTGGGTAAGGACAATTGGTACAGTTTAGGTTTAAGAAAAAATCTAGGCGAAATTCCATATTCCAAAAATACGCTTATTCGGGTTTCAGCTTGGTTCTTCCTTCCCAAAAAAGGAAGTAACTCTTATTTTACATTTAGTTTTGTTGCTAATGGAAAGAGTCTAAATTTTAGTCCTTTTCAGCTCGACGGCTACACGCAAAATTTCAATCAATGGCAGCATCAAGTATTTGAGTTGTACATGCCCAAACTCAATCAAAAATTTGAGCGGGATCCTACTACGTTAGTGGAGTTTTATTATTTTAATAATTCCGAAATTGACTGCTATATCGATGATTTAAATATTGAATTCATTGAGTTTAAAACGATGGATCGTGTGTTGGACCTTTCCTGGGAGTAGCTGTAGGATATACTCATTTTCTGCTAATTAACGTTTTTTAGGTTTTGATTATTTTAGATTTTGTATCTTTGTATCACTAATAATATAAATGAAAACAATTCAAAAAATAACAGCTGTTTTTTTAGCAGTAATTTTTCTTTTTAGCAGTTTTGGTTTTACCATTAGTTCAATGGTGTGTATCAAAAGTGGAAAAGGCAAAGTTTCTTTTGCAATTATTGAAGATTGCTGCTCTAATAAGAAAAAAATAGTAGCTATTATTCCTGAAAAAACGTGTTGTGATGATGAACAGGAACTAATTTTCTCTGAACCTTTTGCATCTATTAATAAAGGCGACTGCTGTGATATTACCAACTTTACCTATAAGTTGAATGATTTTCAAAATGCACAACAGTTATTTCTTGATCTCCCTACTGTTTTAAATACGATCTTTATTTCTACTCTACAATCTTCTTCTTTTTTTGTAGAAAACAAATTGGCTTTTCAATCTTCCGATATTCCACCGCCTCCTCACGGACGAACGCTACTCAATTTTATTTCTATCCTTATTATTTGATGTGTTAAAGTAAACGGTTGACCCTTAATCGGGAAAACGGATGTTTCGTATTTACCGAAAAATCATACTAAAACAGTTAATATCAAATGAATAAATTATTTTACATAATAATTCTTTTGTCGTTTGCGAAACAAATTTCTGCTCAGCATATTGCCGGAAAAGTGTTTAGTGCAGATGGGAAAGGAAATAAAGAAGAGGTCAGCGGTGCAACCGTTTATTGGTTCGGAACAGCTGTTTCTTCAACATCCGACTCAATCGGAATGTTTTCTATACTGAATCCTGATTCCATCCCAGCTCAATTAATTGTAACGATGGTCGGCTTCTTAAGCGATACCATTCGAATTGATAAATTTGATCAGACGGATGTTTTCGTTGTTCTAAAAAATTCGGTCAATCTGAACATCGTGGAAGTTGCAGACAAGCAAGGCACAACCTTATATAAAATTTTTACACCTATTAACACTGAAGTCATAAGCGGGAAAGAATTATTAAAAGCGGCTTGTTGTAATATTTCTGAAAGTTTTAGCACCAATGCTTCTGTTGAT
>CANIFU010000081.1 GCA_947466965.1 Bacteroidota bacterium | reverse complement strand
GTATCTTATGTATTGAATCCCTTTGTGCTCGATACTGATTTTGATAAAAACCAGATCTCTCAGGCCTTAGATCGTGATTCGATTCCATTGTCTGTGAAAGAAGAAGTACTGTCACTGAAACCGACTTTACTGAACTCATACATCCGTAGCTATTATTTATCAGCGGACAAAAAATTCAGGATCACCATCGATCATCAGTTAACCTATTATAAAATTGCGTATTCAGGAAATACCTTTTTAAATAAAAAAACTGATTTTAATGCGACTGTACTGGAATTAAAATACGATTCAGTTTATGAAGAGGAAGCGAAAGAAGTTGGAAGTGCGTTCCCTTTTATGCTAACGAAGAATTCGAAATATTTGCAAGGATTAGAAAGTGTGTTTTTATAAAAAATTCCGCACAGCACTGAGAAGCTATGAAGACGATCTTAAAAACGAAGCAGAAAAATTCCTTGCCGGTCAGATTGGCTATGGTTTTGGTATTTCTGTTAGCTTGCGCAGCCTTTGTTTTGAGTGTGAAGTATGCGGGAAAAAATAAGAATGATACTTCTGTTTTAAGTTTTGATCAAAATATTTCTGCTCCGAAATCAAACACTTTTGGAGGATTTTACCCGAAAGCAACTACTGTTTCTTTGCAAGCGCCCGCAACATTTAAAGTATATTATACCTTAGATGGTTCAGAACCTTCTTTAAATTCTGAGCGGTATTCCGAGCCTTTAGTAATTCATGACCGTTCGGATGAGTCTGCTGTTTTAGCTCTTATTCCAACGTCACCGCGTTGGAAACCGCCTGTGGGGGATATGTTTAAAGGGACCGTTCTGCGTGCGATATGTGTAAATGAAGCTGATCAATCCAAAAGCCGGGAGCTGATCAGTACTTTTTTTATCAAAGAAAAAAAATACACCCTTCCGGTAATCGCACTTACGGTGAATGTATCTGATTTTTTCGGATACAAAAATGGGATTTATGTCATGGGAAAAAATTATGAAGACAAACGCGATTATCTGCGAAAAAATCTCCCATTGAATTTAAATTGGTGGGAATACCCATCCAATTATCTGAAAAGAGGGAGTAATGCTGAGCGTCCTGCTCACATTGAGTTTTATGAAAGCAATGGAACATTGGCTTTTGAAAGCAATGTAGGCGTGCGGATCAACGGGAATGCGACAAGAGGCTTCAGCCAAAAATCCCTTCGGATCTGTTTCGATCAAAAATACGGAACGTCACAACTGAATTACACCTTGTTTCCGGAAAACAAAACGAAGACCTTCAGGAATTTTGTTTTAAGAAATTCGGGCAACGACTGGAATAAAACGATGTTCCGAGATGCCTTTATGCAATCCTTGATGGAGCCGTATTTGGATGTTCAGGCTTACCGCCCTTCCCTTGTTTTTATTAACGGTGAATACTGGGGCATTCATAACATTCGGGAGCGATCGGATGAACATTATCTGGCAGCCAAATACGCTATACCTTCAGATAGTCTTATTATTCTGGAGTTTGGCGGCGATGTTTTTTATGGTAAAAAACAAGACAATTCAGAATTTAAAGAATTGTTGGAGTATATCCGAATCAATGACATGACTCAAGCTCATAATTATCAGTACATTGTGAATAAAATAGATGTCAATTCTTTTATGGATTTTATTATTTCAAATGTGTATTTTTGTAATAGTGACTGGCCCAATAACAATGTGAAGTTTTGGCGTTTTCGGGTAGCTGAAAGTGGAGGAGATTCCCTTGGAGCAAGAGATGGTCGTTGGCGTTGGATGTTGTACGATACCGATTGGGGATTCGGATATACCGGTGCCAATGCGATTCAATTGAATCTGCTTGAAAAGGCAAAGAGGTATGGTAGTGTCGGCGCTCTTTTCAGCGGTTTATTGAAAAATAAGGAATTTGTTGAGCTTTTCAGGACCCGGTTTCAGTTTCATTTGAAAAATACATTTGAACAGAAAGCCCTTATTGCGAAAATTGACCGGTTTGAATCGGTGTTGGCTCCTGAAATGCAGGAGCACATTGATCGCTGGAGGGAGATCGGATCATATAATAATTGGGAAAAGCAGGTGCAGGAATTGCGTGTTTTTGCAAGAGATCGTCCTGACATTCAGTTGAAACAATTGGATGATTTTTTAAAATAAAAAAAGAATTCAAACAAGATAAACGATCCTTTTTTTGATGTCAGATATCAGCGCATTTTAATATATAGAGAAATTGCTTCAGTATTGTAAAGAAAATATTCAATTGTTTTTGATCCTGACGGTCTGGCTGATCGTTGGAATATATGGCGGCCCCATAATTTATGGCGTTTTGCCTATTACGATGTTCCTGATGCAACGGAAGGACATGTATGAGGAATTGTTGTTAGGTTATTTATTTATTCTCATCTTATCTGATAGTCAAGAAGGAGCCTTGTATTTTGCCAAGGAGGTAAAAAATATTTATATTTCGCTACTCGCAGTTTTTATATTCATTGACAGAAAGGATTTTCAGCCATTCAATGATCTCTATAAAATTTTCATTCCCTTTTTTGTGATCTCCCTCATCACCATTTCATTCAGTACAGCTGATTCCTTCTTTCTCACGGGTGTGCAAAAAACGATCTCCTTTCTGCTTTCTTTTATTGTAATTCCGAACATCGTCATTAAACTTTACCGAGAAAGTGCTGTGCAATTTTTAAGACGATTTGTACTATTCATTTTTATGGTATTGGTAATTAGCTTTTTGTTAAAATACATTCTGCCTGATACTGCTTTGTTGCTGGGAGAACGTTTTAGAGGAATGTTTGGTGGACCGAATGGTTTGGGTGTTTTTTGTTTACTTTCCTTCATTACTTTTTTTGTAATCAATGACTTTTTTCCTACGCTTTTCAGTAAGAATGAACGTATCGTGATATTTGGCATCATTATTTTTTCTATTTTTAGTTGTGGATCTCGTAACACGGTTATTTCTGTGTTGATATTTTATATTTTTCAACGATTTTTTAGTCTTTCTCCCTTTTTAGGATTCATCTTATTTTTAGTAGCGATATTTATCGCAGATTTGATCAGCAGTAATGCTACTGCAATAATTTTGTCATTAGGTTTAGGGGATTATTTCAGAACAAACACCATTGAAGAAGGTAGTGGAAGATACATTGCATGGGCATTTGCCTGGAACCAGATCCAGAATAATTTCTTCATAGGTAAAGGATTCGCTTACAACGAATTTTACATGCGGCAGCATTATGGAATGTTACTGAAGTTAAATCACCAGGGCGGAATTCATAATTCCTTCCTGACATTTTGGATGGACCAGGGATTGGTTGGACTTTTAATTTATTTATACTCATATATATTAATGTTTATAAAGGCTGCACAAAAATCAAAGTTCGCCTTCCCGATCATGTTCGCCATTTCTTTTTCTGCCTTTTTTGAATCTTGGTTAGTCGGCTCCCTAAGTCCCTTCGCTTTTATGGGAATGTTTGTTTTTACAATTATCACCACTGAAGAAATTGTTCCGCAAAGGGACGAAATAGACACAAGGGTTCAAGAGGGAGAAAGCCAAGAACAAATAGCTGTTGTATGAAAATGGAAATAGGAAAAAATAAAAATATATCCCCTCTGAAATCGTTTTTTAGAAAATACGTTTCTAAAAAAGTAGTATTCAGCACCCTATTGTTGCTGGTTATCGCTGCTGCCTATAAAAGTTCAGGTCTCCTCAAAACAAAAGGCTATTCCGGACTGTGGGATTTTGTGACTACCGTTTCCTCCAACTATTGGAAAGGCATGGATGCAAATCCCGAATCGATCTCCATCGAAATAAAAGACAAAGACATCCATATACTTGAAAAAAACAGACAACAGGCAATTGAACGCGGATTGATCATCAACGATCTGGATGGCGAATATGTTCCGGCAACATTGGAATACAAAGGGAAAAAAATAAAAATTAAGTTACGCCTGAAAGGGCACATGACCGATCACATTGAAACCGATAACAAATGGTCGTTCAGGATCAAAGTAAAAGGCAATGATAATTTTATGGGGATGAAACGATTTTCCATCCAGCAACCCGGTACCCGCGGATACATTTATGAGTGGATCTATCACGAATTAATGAAGCGGGAAGATGTCATCGCTTTGCGGTATACATTTATCAATGTTTCTGTGAATGGTAAGGACTGGGGAATATATGCGATGGAAGAAAATTTCGATAAGGAATTGATCGAAAATAATCAACGGAAGCAAGGTCCTGTTATCCGCTTAAATCCCGATCAATATTGGGTCAAACGCTTCAGTGACCATAAAAGAGACTACTTGACCTCCGAATTCGCTTCGTATTACTCTTCTAATTTTGAAGCGTATCAGGAAGATAAAATATTAGAGGATACAATCCAGAAAAATTATTACCTCAAAGGAATTGCTTTAGCTGAAGGTTTCAGGAATCGTAAATTGAATGCTGCGCAGGTTTTTGATATTGACCGTTTGGCGAAATTTCATGCCATCATCGATTTGGTTGGTGGGCAGCATAGCATCGATTGGAGTGATATTAAATATTATTACAATCCCGTTTCAGCAAGGCTAGAACCTGTTGCCTACGAAAGTTTTAGTAACTTTTATATCAATGAAATTACAGGAAATTATCGTTATGTTTCTGTTGACAGCAATGGTTCCTATGAAGATTGGCATACCGCTATTTTTAGTGATCCATTATTTTTTGCTGCCTACGTTAAAAATTTAGAACGCATTTCTCAACCGAATTATCTCGATGCTTTTTTTACTTTGAATGAAAAGAACTTAAATGAAAATTTAAAAATTTTATACAAAGAATATCCGTATAAAAAATTCGAAACAAAATCGTATTATAGGAATCAGAAAATGATTTCAAAAATACTAGTAGGTTCAATGGCTATGCATGCTTATTTTAAAATATTTTCAGAAGGTAGTATTGCTATTCAGCTTGGAAATATTGAATCATTACCTATACAAGTGAAATCGCTTTCCATCGGAAATAAGATATTCAACGTTATTCAACCAACGATTTTAGCTTCTAAAATGGCCGATGAACCGGTAGTATACCAAGAAGTAAAATTTGTTGCTCCTTCTGGTTTTTCTTGGAACGATTCCTTAATCAGTCAATTAAAAATTAACTTTTCGATTTTGGGAGCTTCTCAATCAAGAGAAGAAAAGGTATATCCATTTCCACATACAGATTCTGAATTTATAGCGGAAGAACTCAGAAATAAAAAAAGTACAATCGCGGATTTCCCTTTTCTAAAACTGGACGAACAAAATAAATCTATTTATATACAAGCAGGGAATCATGTTTTGAATTCTGATTTGGTTGTTCCAGCGGGTTATAAATTGTTTGCCAATGCTGGCGTTGGTCTTGATTTTAAAAACAATGCAAAACTTATATCATATTCAGCGCTAATCTTTAATGGTACCGAAGATTTGCCAGTGATCATACAATCTTCGGATTCTAGTGCTCAAGGTATTCAGTTGATTAATGCTCCACGTTCAGTTTTTAAATTTGTAACTTTTAAAAATATCCCTCCAATTAAAGATAAACAATGGTTCAGAACAGGTGGGCTAACTTTTTATGAATCAACAGTTGATTTTTTTTCTTGCTATTTTTATAATAGTAAGGCGGAAGATGCTGTAAATATTATTCGCTCGGAATTTAGTTTTGAAGGTTGTTTGTTTAAGAATATGAAAGACGATGGGGTAGATGTTGATTTTTCGGAAGGAACAATTTCAAATTGTGCTTTTGAACAATGCTTCGAAAATGCAGTTGATTTGACAATGAGTACTGTAATTCTGAAGTCTGTTTTTGTTGACGGTGCTGGTAATAAAGCATTCAATGTCAAATCTGGTGCTCAACTCAGAGGAAGTAATCTGAAAATTAAAAATGCAAACATCGCCTTGTCAGCAGAAGATCATTCATTCATTGATCTGGAAAATATTAAAATAATAGATAGCGGAATCGGAGTGGTTGCCTACAAGAATAAACCGGGTGGCGGTCATCCTGAAATCAATTTGAAAAAGTGTACCTTTTCAACTGTTAAAACAAATTATTTGAAGGAAAAAAAATCAAGCATCATTTCCAACGGAACAGTGATCGAAGAGGAAGTAATGGATGTTGAAGCAATTATTAAAAATGATAAAAAGAGACATAAGTAAATTTTTTGTTTTTTCTGTTTGTTTGTTTCTGTCGCTAAATAAGCTTTCCGGACAAACAATTTCGCCATTTAATAAATTGTCGCTTACTGATACATCAGAAAATTATTCTTTTATTGTCAGCGGTCATTTTCACGGCGAATCATCCAATCTATCAACGTTTCCTGCTTCCACTTTATTAGCCGCCATCGATACGCTCAACAATATTCGACCTTCCTTTATGATCAGTTTAGGAGATATGTTTATTGATCTGAATGAGACCTATGTTTCTAATTATAAAAAAAGTTTGTTCAGTAAATTGAATATGCCAATTTTCAATGCTGTTGGCAATCATGATCTTTCAAATAATAATTTCTACGAAAAAGTATATGGTAAAACGTATTACTTTTTTTCTGCGGGATCAGAATTATACATTGTTTTAAATACGGAAATAAATGATGGCAGTATTAAAAATGAGCAGTTAGACTTTTTTAAAAAGGCATTAGCGGAAGCGCAATCAGAGAAAGTTAAAAATATTTTTATCTTTTCTCATCGTCCAGTATGGGCTGAAAATAATACCACCTACGAAGGGCTTTTTAAAGGGAATTCAAGAACCTTAATTGGTGAAAATAATTTTGAAGAGGATATTAAACCCTTATTATTGAATTTTCCGAAGTATAAACAAGTGTATTGGATATCCGGATCCTTGGCGAATGGACCTGTTTCATTTTTTTATAACAAAGAGCTCGATTCAAAGATCTTGTTTATGCAAACAGCCATTCGTGATCTACCGCGTGATGCCGTACTTCAGATCGATGTGAAAGACGGAACTGTTTCTTTAAAAGGTATTTCTTTGACAGGTCAATCCCTTCAACCTGTAGAATCATATAATTTAGATTATTGGAAGCAACGTGTTGATAAAGAAGAGCCTTTTAATTATCGCTTATTGCCACTTTTAACTATGCAAATGCTGTTGCATTATTATTATTGGATAGGTTTTATTTCCTCTATATTAATTCTTTTATTGATCAGCTTTTTATTTAACAGATGGAAAAAAAGAGGATAGTTTTTTTATATACGGAGATCGCCACTTATTTTTTGGCCTGTATCGAAAAATTAGCTCAACAGCCCAATGTTGACATTACTGTTATCCGTTGGCCACTGAATAAAGAAGCTCCTTTTGATTTTTCACTTTCTGAACAGATCTCATTTTACGATCGGGGAGATTTTAAATCAAACGAAAAATTGCTTGAGTTCGTTACGCAATTAAATCCTTCGGTACTCTATTGTAGCGGTTGGATTGATAAAGGTTACCTGCATGTTTGTAAGCAATTTAGATCCAGAATACCTGTCATTGTGGGCTTTGATAATCAATGGTCGGGCAGTTTGAAACAACAAATCGCACGAATCGTAAGCCCCTTTAAAATTTTAAATCATTTTTCCCATTGCTGGGTTCCCGGAACCTTGCAAGAAGTGTATGCACAGAAACTTGGTTTTAAAAAAGAACAGATTCTCACCGGATTTTATAGCTGTGATTTCGACTTTTTTTATAAACAATATCTTGCAAATAAAGAAGCGAAAAATAGCTCTTTCCCCAAACGGTTTATTTATGTCGGACGATACTATGAATTTAAAGGAATCCGTAATTTATGGAATGCATTTATTGAGTTACAAGAAGAGTTTCCAAATGAATGGGAATTGTGGTGCTTAGGTACGGGTGATCTTCAGCCAATTGATCATCCGAAGATCAAACATTTCGGTTTTGTTCAACCTTCTGCTCTAAACTATTATTTGAAAAATACAGGTGTATTTGTATTGCCTAGCTTTTTCGAACCCTGGGGCGTTGTTGTGCATGAATACGCAGCGGCAGGTTTCCCACTTATTTGTTCAGATAAAGTGGGTGCTTCATCCACTTTTGTTGAAAATAATTATAATGGTTATATTTACAAATCAGATAGTGTGTTTGAATTAAAACAAACCATGTTGAAAATGATTCATTCAGATACACTTTCGCTAAATGAAATGGCAGATCGGAGTGTTGAGAAAGCAAAACAAATTACTCCGGAAATCTGGATCCAAAAAATAGTATCAGTATTATGAAGAAAATATTAGTTACAGGTGGTGCTGGAAATGTAGGAAGCGCCTTGGTCGAAAAGTTGCTTCAGGCTCCTGAAAATGAGGTTGTCATCGTTGATAATTTGTCGACCGGATTTCTATCAAAACTTCCCAAAGAAAAGAATGGGAAATGGGAATTTGTTAAGTCCGATGTCAATAATTTCAATGTTATTTCCTCAATCATGAATTCCTATAATTTTGATTATGTGTTTCATTTTGCCGCTGTAGTAGGAGTTCTTCGGACACAAGAAGCTCCATTAAGTGTTTTGGAAGACATAAAAGGAATAAGGAATATTTTGGATTGTTCAAAAAATACCGCTGTTAAACGCGTATTCTTTTCTTCCTCTTCGGAAGTATACGGAGAACCTGTTTCCTTGCCTCAGCACGAACACACAACACCATTAAATTCGAGATTGCCTTATGCTGTTGTTAAAAATGTTGGTGAGGCATATTGCCGGAGTTATAATCAGGAACACAATCTGAACTATTCAATATTCCGTTTTTTTAATACCTATGGTCCGAATCAGAGCACCGATTTTGTGGTTGCTCGTTTTTTAGCGTCAGCATTAAAAAATCAAGACATAACCATTTATGGAGATGGTTTGCAAACAAGAACATTTACCTATGTTGACGATACGATTGATACGTGTTTGGGGTGTTTTTATAACGATCTATATGTGAACGATGTCATCAACATTGGCAGTGACCAACTGTTTACAATATTGGATCTCGCGAAGCTAATTATTTCAATTACTAATAGTAATTCTAAAATCATTCATTTGCCGCCATTGAAAGACGGCGATATGACTCGCAGACAACCAGACAATTCAAATATGAAAATTGTATTGGATCGCCCTTTGATCTCTTTAGAAGAAGGAATAAAAAAAATGATCGCTTCAAAATATTTTCTTTCATCAATCGGTTTATAAATGATCCCTTTTAATAAACCATATTATTCAGGAAACGAGAAACGCTACATTGTGAAAGCAATGCAAACAAAGATTCTTACCGGTGATATGTCTATGATCCGTGACTGTGAATCATTTCTAGAAAAAAAATATAGTTTCCCCAAAGTTTATCTGACCAATTCCTGTACCATGGCTTTGGAAATGGCTGCTTTAATTGCTGACATACAACCCGGTGATCAAGTGATTATGCCTTCTTATACCTATGTTTCTACTGCCAATGCATTTGCTTTAAGAGGCGCAGAAATAATGTTTGTTGATAGCAAAAAGGATCATCCCAATATGGATGAAAGCCAGATAGAAGCATTAATTACCACCAAAACAAAAGCTATTGTTGTTGTTCATTATGCAGGTGTATCCTGCGATTTTTCAATTGTAAAATCAATTGCAAAAAAATATAATATACTGATCATTGAAGATGCCGCTCAATGCATCGACTCTTTTTATAACGAAATGCCATTGGGTTCAATTGGCGAAATTGCTTGTTTTTCGTTTCATGAAACAAAAAATATTCATTCGGGTGAAGGTGGTTTTATTGTGCTGAATGATTCTGGTTTAATTGGAAAAGCAGAGGCCGTGCGTAATAAAGGAACCAATAGATCCGCTTTTGTAAGAGGTGAAGTCAGCAAATACGAATGGCTTGGTCTTGGATTTTCTTCTATGCCATCTGCTATTACTGCTGCATTTCTTTTTGCACAGTTTGAACAAATTGAAAAGGTTCAAAAAAGAAGATTAAATTGTTGGAATAGATATTACAAAAAGTTAAATGGTCTTCAAAAAAATGGAAACATTCAACTTCCTTTGATTCCTGAATATGCTTCAAATAATGCACATATCTTTTATTTTGTTTGCAATTCAGCTCAGGAGCGAATCGACTTGATAGATTTTTTGAAAGTGAATAATATTCAAGCTGTTTTTCATTATCAATCCTTGCATGCGAGTCCGTTTTATAAATTAAAACACGATGGCAGATCCATGGAAAATGCTGATAGATACAGTGCGTGTTTGCTTCGGTTGCCAATGTTTTATGAGCTTACAAAGATAGAACAGGATTATATTTGTGAGAAAGTGATTGAGTTTTATAGTAGGCTGTCGAAAGATAAGTGCTGAAATGAAGAGAGAAATCGGAAAATAGAAACCCTATGTTTCTATGTGGTACAAACCATTTAAAATTGAACCAAAATATAGTATGTGTGGAATTAACGGAATTTTAGGTTTGTCTGACACATCGCTTGCAAAACAAAAAGTGCTGGCGATGAATACAGTTATGAAACACCGTGGTCCGGATGATGAAGGTGTTTTTGCTGAAGGAGAAATTGTATTAGGGCACAGACGACTTTCGATCATTGATCTTTCAGATGCTGGTCATCAACCCATGCATTCGCATGATGGACGATTTAAGATCGTTTATAATGGTGAATTGTATAATTATAAAGAATTGAAATTTGAACTGAAAAGAGTTGTATCTGGCTCTGACGAACAAGCTTATTTTTTTCAAACAAATACCGATACCGAAGTTATTATTGCTGCTTATGCCAGATGGGGCGAAGAGTGTGTAAATCATTTTAATGGAATGTTTGCTTTCGCTATATGGGATGATTTGAAAAAAGAACTATTTATTGCGCGTGATCGATTAGGGATAAAACCCCTCTATTATTTATATACCAATAATGTTCTTGCATTTTCTTCAGAAATACGTTCTTTATTGGCAAGTGAATTGATCCCGAAAAAACTGGATGAAAATAATTTGGTGGATTACCTTCGCTATCAGATCGTGCATGCGCCCAACACAATTGTAAAAGGGGTAAAGATGCTGATGCCGGGATGTTTTATTAAAGCAGATAGCCATAAAATCACACTTCATAACTACTGGAATATTACAAAAAATATCAGTAACGCTTCCGAAGGAAAATCCTATTCGGAGGTTTGTAAAGATGTAAATTTCTTATTAACTAAAGCTGTTGAAAGACGACTCATTGCGGATGTTCCTTTTGGAGCATTCCTTTCAGGTGGTATCGATTCAAGCGCTATTGTCGGTTTAATGAGTAAAGTATCAACAGAAAAAGTCAAAACATTTTCTGTAACTTTTGATGAAAGCGAATTTTCTGAGTCTAAATATGCGCAGCTAATCGCAAAAAAATTCAATACCGATCATCACGAAATAAAATTAAATCCGCTCGACTTTTTGAAAGAGCTGCCCAATGCGTTAAATGCAATGGATCACCCAAGTGGTGACGGTCCAAATACATATATCGTTTCAAAAGCAACGAAAGAAGCGGGGATTACTATGGCTTTATCCGGTTTGGGTGGTGATGAATTATTTGCCGGATACGATGTTTTTAAACGTTCCTTGAATTTAAATAAAAAAGCCTGGTTGAACCTAGTTCCTCGATTTATGAGGAGT
>CANIFU010000080.1 GCA_947466965.1 Bacteroidota bacterium | reverse complement strand
GATGCTGTGTTTGTACAACCATTTACATCTGTTCCAACTACGTTGTAGCTTAATGATCCTGTTGGAACAAAAGCAGTTCCATCCACCACACTATTATCCCATGCATACGATGTTGCACCACCACCGGTTAATGTTACGGATGTTCCTGAACAAACAGAAGAACCCGTTGAAGTAGCGGTTACTGTTGGTAAAGCATTTACGGTTACAGACTGAGTAGAAGTATAACATCCATCCAATGTATAGGTAACAGCATAAGATCCTACACCAGCAATTGCAGGGTCAAAAGCACTTCCTGATATTCCTGTTCCGCTAAAAACACCACCTAAGGTTGCTGGTGTTAAAGCAGCAGAAGATGCGCCAATACAATAAGAAGAGGATAAGCCAGTAAAAGTACTATTAACTAAACCTAAATCGGTTAGAATAATTGTTGTAGGGCCAACTGTCCCTGAGTAACCATCCAATTGAACATAATAGGTCGTCCCTGGTGTTAGACAGATAATTGGATCGAGCATTGATGAAAACATTGCACCACCATTTGCTAAATAATCTGCATCATCATCGTTCGCCGCAATTAAGGTTGCACCGCCAGTCAATAAAGCTGCACAGTTTGGTGCGTTCCATAAAGCTAATTGAGTGTCGAACCCAGGTGCTTGTATTTTTACTCTTCCTGAAGCCGGTGCTACAAATGTAAACCACATGGAGTTATCTGGAGTGGTAGAAAAATCACACCATGTTGTTTGTGTGCTACATCCTCCTGTAGGGGGAATAGCTTCCCCAGCTTCTGCAGTTGCAGTTGTATTATCATATGGCCCATTCGTACCAATAGTTAATGCAATTGCATCACAAACTGCATCACCAGCAATTGTTGTTGAGAAAGGGAATGGTCCGGCAGCAGTACTAAACCCATTTGAAGAAGAAGAGCAATCCTGCGTTACATAAAACTCATAATTGGTACCGATTGTTAATCCTGTAATTACAACTGATGACACTGATGAGGTAACCGTTGTTCCTGAACCTGGAGCAAATCCAGCTGGACCATACTCAATGGAATAGGTGCCTGTACAAGATGCGCAATTCCAATTAAGTGTTGCACCCGATGTTGATATGCCCGTTACATTTAAACCAGTAGGTTCTGGACAAGCAGCAGGCGCAGTTAATGTCCACTCTAAAGTAAACGTTCCATTATTAGTAGCATTGTAATATCCATCCTGAACCCAATAAACCGTTTGTGTTGAACCGGTTGTATTTTGCCAAGTTGAACTTTGAATATCTGGATCGTCATAGCATGCTATTTGAGTTGTACCCGGACAAGCACCACCATAAAACAAGGTGTTTTCTGAATCATACCCATTGGCTGTTTGACCGATTACCAAGGTGTATAAATCTGGAACATCTATTGTAAAAACCAAATCGGAAGACGAATTACCCCCTGCACAGGTATTTGTGAAATTATCATTTGCTCCGGTAGTTGTTCCATTGAAAGGACTTGTTAATGTTGCAAGATCAATTGCATTTTCACACACATCACCAGGAATAAATTTTGCTACATTAGCGTTTAAACTATAGTCCGAACTACCACAATCTTGCCTTACATAAACATCTGTTACGCTTGTTGAAGGCAAGCCCGTTAAGTTAAAAGGCGATGTTGCAGTAAGGGACGCTATTGTTCCGCCAACACCGGGAGTTGAAGCTGCTCCGGGAGTAAATCCTTCAGAACCATATTCAACAATAAAAGATCCTGTGCATGCAATACAGTTCCAAGAAACCGTTGCATCTGTTGGACTTGTTGGAACAACCGTAACATCAATTGGTGCAACGCATGAAGCGGGAGCAGTTAATGACCATTCCAATGTAAATGTTCCATTATTTGAAGCATTGTAATATCCATCCTGAACCCAATAAACCGTTTGTGTTGAACCGGTTGTATTTTGCCAAATTGTACTTTGAATATCTGGATCGTCATAGCAAGCTATTTGAGTTGTACCCGGACAAGCACCACCATAAAACAAGGTGTTTTCTGAATCATACCCATTTATAGATTGACCAATTACCAAAGTGTATAAATCTGGAACATCTATTGTAAAAATCAAATCGGAAGACGAATTACCCCCTGCACAGGTATTTGTGAAATTATCATTTGCTTCAAAAGTAGTTCCATTGTATGGGCTTGTTAATGTTGCAAGATTGATTGCATTCTCACACACATCACCAGGAATAAATTTTGCTACGCTAGCATTTGAACTATAGGCTGAACTTCCACAATCTTGCCTTACATAAATATCTGTAATTCCTGTTGTAGGTAATCCTGTTAAGTTAAAGGGCGATGTTGCAGTAAGGGAAGCAATCGTTCCTCCAGCACCTGGACTTGCAGTTGCTCCAGGAGTAAATCCTGCTGGGCCATATTCAACAATAAATGAACCTGTACATGCAAGGCAAGTCCAAGAAACAGTAGCCGCAGTAGCCGCAGTTGGAATAACCGTTAAAGCATTGGGAGCAATGCATGAGGGAGAAAGATCTACAACAACATTATCGATTCCAATATCGTCATTTCCATAATCAGAGGTTGCTTTAAAACGAATTACACTTGTTGCTGAACCTACCACACCAAGATTTAGGCTTTGTATAGCCCATGAGCCGGTTGTATATGTTGCTAAAACCGGACCGAATGTTACGCCGCCATCAGTGGAAAGTAAAACTTCCATTATATCAGAACCGGTTGCATTCTGGTAATTAAATCCAAGAGAAACAGCACTTGTTGTACTTAGATCAAGATATAAATCGTATGTTCCAATCAAGCCAGACAGCGCACCGTAAGTATGAAAACTTGCTGCACCTGTACTTCCGGACGGCGTCACAAGCCCTCCTGGTAAATAACTCCAAGCAGCAGTTGCTCCTTCGTCTTGTCTTCTCCAGGAATTATTACCGGTTACAGGATTATTTTTCCAACTACTACTTACAATATCTTTGGTTGCACAGCCATTTATCCATGAGGCTTCAAACGTTTCTAAATAGGGTATAGTCGCGTAGGTTGTTGGAACCATATTCACGACTAGTGGTGTTGATGTTGCAGAAGAAGCACTTCCTGTACACGTTACTATACATTGGTAATAGGTTGATGCCGTTTGAGAAGTAGTAAATGTAGCTGATGTACCTGCAACATTTGAATACGTGATTCCATCCGGAGAGGATTGCCACTGATACGTTATTCCAGAAGCCCCAGTAGTTGCTCCCGTTAAACCTAATGTGAAATTCACTCCCGAACATATGGTAGCGGGACCGTTTGTAATACCAGCAGATGGCGTTCCTGAGCAAACCAATGGGGGTGTCCAAACATACGTTAAACCATTTGATGGTCTACCAGGAGTTGCAGTTTGCGAAGAATATGCCTGAGTAACAGTATTGGCAGCACCAGCAGCAGAAGCAGTAAACAACACGGTAGTTGCATTAGTTCGATTGTTAAAATCGGTATTCACCGAACCACGCAATCCTATTTGAAGCGAACTCGTTCTATTTAATGTCCCTGCAGCGTAGCCGGACGCACCATAAACAACAGAAACAATATTGGTCGATTCCTCTAAGCGAATCTGAAAATTAACGAACGGAGCTGTTGCAGTAGACGTTGCATAAGTTGGTCTATAGTCTTTATACTGCACCACAAAAGTACGATTAGGAGCAGTTCCAATCGCTTCGTAACGAATTACAGAAGTTCTCCCCCCCACATTGAACATGCCCGACAAATCAGCTCCCCAAGCTGAAACAGCAGAAGAATAGGCCTCCACAGAAGAAATTGGAGTGTAATTTATATCCGTTGGAGCCGTTGCTCCGAATGTAATAAAACCATTTGCTGAAACATTTATAGCTGTATGTGCAACAGAATTAAAGTTAAAAGTAAAAGGCAAGGGGACATTATAAATCTGTTCATCAGGAAATCCTGCATTTAAATATGTATTACTAGAAGCAGTAATTAATATCGTACCTCCTGTTATTTCAGTATAGGTTCCTACCGACTGGGCAAATGAATACGCATTGACCTGAGCTTGTAATTTTGCAAAAAGAAAGGTAAAAGCGAACAAGGCTATTGCCAGTCTACTTTTTAACTTGTAATTTTTTTTCATGTTTTGATTTTTTGGAGTATGGGTAATTTTCATGTATAATTAGGCTTGCTAATGTAGAAAAGAAAATCGAATAAACAAAGAAAATAATATTTTTTTAATGGAACCATAACAATAATAAGGGGGAAATACATTAAAGCGATTTATAAAAACCACTAAACGTTTATAATAGAAAAAAAATTATAAAATAATTACACAACATCCTCCTCAACTTCTTTATCCAGATGCTGCTGAACTACTTCAATAGCATTTGTGATCACATCACTTAAAGCGGTAATGAATGTTCCTTCTTTCGCAATATTTATTGCATGTTTGATGGCATCTGTTTCTTTTGGAATAATTTCATACGTCACTTTTTTGTTCACAGAGGTAATACCTTCAATAATCAAGTTGATGATTTCTTCTTCTGTTCTGCCGCGTAAATGTTTTTCCTGACGAATAATGATATGATCAAACATCCTTGCAGCAATTGTTGCGCAATCTTTAATATCCGCATCACGTCTATCACCAACTCCAGCAATAATTCCAATTTTATGAGTTGAATTGATGCTTTGAAGGAAGTCTTCTATTCCTAAATAACCAGAAGGATTGTGCGCAAAATCGATCATCACTTTAAATTTCTTGAAGTCAAAAATGTTCATTCTGCCCGGAGTTTGAGCTGCACTAGGAATGAATGTTGCCAAAGAAAGTTTAATGTCTTCCGTTTTAAATCCCCACAAATAACTTGCTAAAGTTGCAGCAAGTACATTGGCAATCATGAATTTTGCTTTCCCGTTTAGTGTAAGCGGAACGTGAGTTGCTTTCTCCACACGCATCTTCCAGTCTCCCTTTTTAATGGTGATATATCCATTTTCGTAAATGGCAGCAATTCCACCTTTTCTACAATGATTTACAATCACATCACAATGCTCATTCATACTGAAATAAGCGATCTTACAATCAAGCCCAGCAGCAATTTCTACACAGTTTACATCTTCCGCATTTAATACCGCCCAACCATCTTTTTTTACACTATTAACGACAACTGCTTTTACGCGCGCTAAATCTTTCAAGTCATTAATATCAGCAATACCTAAATGATCTTCCTGAATGTTCGTAATGATACCGATGTCGCACCTACTAAATCCCAAGCCAGAGCGAAGAATTCCTCCACGTGCGGTTTCAAGAATAGCAAATTCAACAGTAGGATCTTTCAAAATAAATTCAGTACTCATCGGTCCGGTGGTATCCCCTTTTTCAAGCATGTGATTCTGAACATAGATCCCATCAGAAGTAGTGAAGCCCACTTTATACCCATTATTTTTTACAATGTGTGCAATCAATCGGGTGGTGGTTGTTTTTCCATTTGTACCGGTAACGGCAATAATAGGAATACGTGAAGGCTTTCCTAAAGGATAAAGCATATCAATAACAGGAGCGGCAACGTTACGTGGCAATCCTTCAGATGGAGCCAGGTGCATTCTAAATCCGGGAGCTGCATTTACTTCTAAAATAACACCACCATTTTCCTTTAGCGATTGGGTTAAATTTTTTGCCATGATATCAATTCCACAAACATCTAGCCCGATGACTCTGGAAATGCGCTCTGCTAAAAATATATTTTCAGGATGCACCATATCCGTTACATCAATGGATGTTCCACCTGTACTAAGGTTAGCCGTTGACTTCAGATACACCACTTCTTTATCAGGAGGAATGGCATCAAGGGTGTAATTTTTCTTTTCTAACAAATCCATTGTATCACGGTCAACAGAAATTTCTGTCAATACATTTTCGTGTCCGTAACCTCTTCGTGGATCTTTATTTGTTTCATCAATGAGTTGCTGAACGGTATGCTTGCCATCACCCACAATATTTGCAGGAACACGTTGTGCGGCAGCCACCAATTTATTATCTATGACCAACATCCGAAAATCAAATCCGGTAACAAATCGTTCAACAATTACTTTACGGGAATATTTTTGCGCGAATAGTAATCCCGCAACGGCATCTTCCCATTTATTTACATTTATTGAAACTCCTTTCCCATGATTTCCATCCAATGGTTTTAATACAATCGGATAACCGATTCGCTTGATTGTAATTTCCAGATCCTCCTCATCCACACAAATATCGCCTTTGGCTACAGGTATAGAAGCGGCATCCAACATTTGTTTTGTTTGTTCTTTATTGCAAGCAATATCAACAGCGATACTACTTGTTTTACAAGTTATAGTTGCTTGAAAACGCATTTGATTTACGCCATAGCCTAATTGCACTAATGAATTTGTTCCCAAACGAATCCAAGGGATATCCCGCGCAACGGCTTCATCAACAATGCTTCCAGTACTTGGTCCAAGACGAACATCCTCACGAATCTCACGCATTTTTTTAAGATCCGCCTGCAGATCATACGTTTCACTGTTCACTAGTGCTTGAGCAATCAGAACAGCCGATTCAGCAGCAAAAAGCCCAACCTTTTCCTCAACATAACTAAAAACAACATTGTATATTCCAGGAGTTTTTGTTTCACGTGTTCTGCCAAAGCCTGTTTCCATTCCGGCTAAGGATTGTGTTTCAAGAGCAATGTGTTCAATTACATGTCCCATCCACGTTCCGCGTTCGATACGTTGAAAAAAACCACCTCTAACTTCTTCCGAACAACGGTGTTCAATCATGGTAGGAAACATTATCTCCAGGCGTTGACGAAAACCATCAATCTTATTTGTAGGAAGGGCTTCCAAATCTTCCAGATCCAATCTCATCTGAATTAATTTTTTTCTTCTGACACTCCAAATATTGGGTCCACGTAACGCTTGAATACTAAGTATTTTCATATAAAGGAAGAATTAATAATGAATCGAGAGAGGTGCTTTATGGGTCATTTCATAAACCTCAAATCGATGAAAGATAGAAGTATTTTTTTAGAAAATCAAAAAAATATTCTTTTAAAAAAATTATAATGCACAATTGGCTTTTAATAAATAATAGTTAATAAGATATTAAGTTATTGTTTTAAAAGTTACTTTTATAATTGATAAATAGCCAATCATTTGAAGCAGATAAATACTGCTAAAGATTCGCTGGCATAATCCAATTTACACTTTTAAATTTAACTAAATATAAATGCATCCAAAAGGAAAACTGATTGTAATCGGAGGAGCTGTTGACAAGGGGAGTTTCACAGAAAAAAATTTCGACAAACAAGTTGAAAAAAACTTAAACTTCTTTGAAACAGGAATCTTAAAACGTTTGATCATTGAATCAAAACTCAAAGAGAATTCACATATAGAAATTATTACTACCGCATCCAAAATACCAAAAGATGTAGGCCCAGAATATGCAAAGGCGATGGAATATCTGGGAGCAAAAAATGTACATGTTTTGCATATCGAAAAACGGGAGGAAGCGTTGTTAGAAGAAAACATAGATCGTATCAGAAGAGCGGATGTTGTTTTGTTTACCGGCGGCGACCAGTTGCGATTGACTTCGATACTTGGAGGGACACCCATTCATGATTTGATGTTGGAGAAATATAAGAACGAAGATTTTATTTTTGCAGGGACATCAGCAGGAGCCGCCGCAGCTTCAAACAGCATGATTTATCAAGGATCAAGCAGTGAGGCCTTGCTTAAAGGCGAGGTAAAAATAACAAGTGGACTTGGCCTAATTGATCAAGTTATAATTGATACACATTTTGTTCACAGAGGAAGAATCGGCCGGCTTTTTCAAGCAGTAGTGAGCAATCCGCGCACATTGGGTATTGGACTTGGGGAAGACACTGGATTTTTAATTACGAATGGAAATTCAATGGAAGCGATTGGTTCCGGACTGATTATTTTAGTGGATGGTCGTCAAATAAAGGATACCAATCTTACTCAAGTAGAAATGGGAACACCTATTTCAATTAAAAACTTGGTGGTGCATGTAATGAGTCAATTCGATCATTACGATTTAGATAAGCACGAAATGACAATCTATGATAAGCAATTGGCATAAAATATTACTATTATGAAAATAATTATTCACGGAGGTTTTTTTAGTGAGTCATCTCAAAGTATGGCAACAAAAATTGCGAAGCAACAAGCTTTGAGGCATGTCGTTAAGAACGCATATGATTATTTAAAAACACATACCGCACTAGAAACGGTGGCTTATGCTGTTGAACAATTAGAAAATGATGAATTGTTCAACGCAGGAATAGGCTCTCAAATTCAAAGTGATGGGAAAATAAGAATGAGTGCTTCGATAATGGATGGTGAGAGCACAAAATTCAGTGGCGTCATCAATATTGAAAATGTAAAAAATCCGATTCGTGTTGCCGAAAAATTATTTCCAACAGAGGATCGCGTTCTTGGTGGTGAAGGCGCAACTAATTTTGCACGTGCACACAAATTTGAATTTTTCAATCCAGAAATTCCACAACGAAGAAAAGAATACGAAGCAAAAACAGGAAGCAAATCTTTAGGAACAGTAGGGTGTGTGGCACTTGATGAAAAAGGGAATATTGCTACAGCTACTTCAACTGGTGGAAAAGGATTTGAAATTCCTGGGAGAATTTCCGACTCTGCAACCGCTGCAGGAAACTATGCAAATTCATATTGCGGCGTAAGTTGTACCGGTATCGGAGAAGATATTGTAAGCACAGCAGTTGCTACAAAAATTGTTACGCGTGTGAGCGATGGATTTACAATTGATAAGGCATTTGAAAAAACGTTTGCTGAATTGAAAGCAATCGATGGATTTGCTGGTGCTATTGCTATAGATCATAAAGGAACTATTTTTCATTTAGATTCGCATCCCTGCATGGTGTTTGCAAGTTTTGACGGAAACACGCTTGATGTGTTTGAATAAAATTAAGCCTTTCGTTTTTTTATGAATTTCTCCCAGTAAGGTTTTCCATAACTGCAAAAAATCTCTTCCCCTATTTTAATATTTCTGTCGGAGATGATACAAACATTATCGTTTTCATCTAATGAAATTGATGAATTGATCTTAAATTTTGTTTTAACAAAACCAAAGGCATCATTTGCATATTTAGCAAAACAATTTACATGCATTGAATCCAGAATTCTTCCATCTAATAAATTAATAAAATAGGCATCTTCTCCTTTTTTTGATCGCTTTTTCGCTTCTACACCACTCAAAATGTCACCCTTAAACAAACTAATCACCTCGTCTTTATAAATAGGGATGGCCGTATACAACCCTTTCCCAGAGCCAATAATTTGCGAATCCTGAATATATAAATAGTCCTTTTCTTTTGCATCAATTTTATAGCTGATGGTAGTAGAGAATTTATTTGCATACTGTTTTTTCATGGTGGAAAGGTATAAATGGTGCAGAAAAGAAAAACCTTCACATTTTGAGTCAGGTTTTTATAACCCTGTTCGTAATAATGAAAAGGCTATTTTTTGATCACCAATAGTTGAACTAGCAATTCATTTAATGAAGCATCAACGTTTTTATTAATTCTTCTAAATAAATTGGTTTATTATAGATTAAATGTACGTTTTAATTGATGAGTAAAAAAAGTTATTATTATTGAGATGTGAAAATATTTCAAGAGTGATTTGTAGCAAAAGTATGCTCTTAAAAAAGCTTTCGAATTGTTCGATGAATTTGCTTTAATTTATTTGTTTAACAGTAAAAAAAGAAACAACTTAAATTGAGCATATTGCTTTCAAATTAATACGCTCTAACATTTTTGCCTTCCATGTAATTGATAAAAGATTTATTAACAACCTTGTTCCCTCCGGGAGTAGGATAATTTCCTGTAAAATACCAATCCCCTTTATGGTTTGGAATAGCATTGTGCAATCCTTCAATAGATTGATAAATAATATCCACTTCTGCAAAGATACTATCGGGACGTAGCAATTCGGCAATTTTAATAGAGATCTGTTCAGCGGTAAAGGGGGCGTAAATTTCTTTTACAACATTTACAATTTCTTCCTTAGGGAGACATTCCTGAGCTTTTGCTTTTTCATACAACTCGTCCAATAAATTTTCTTTGAAATTATCCTTCAATAATTGCACAGCAGCCTGAAAAGCAATAAAATCGCCCAGTTTAGCCATATCAATCCCATAGCAATCGGGATATCTAATTTGTGGAGCGGAAGAAACAACCACTATTTTTTTGGGTCCTAAACGATCAAGAATTTTTAATATACTTTGTTTCAAAGTTGTTCCACGAACAATAGAATCATCAACAATCACTAAATTATCTACATTTTCTCGAATAACACCGTATGTCGTATCATAAACGTGGGCAACCATGTCGTCACGTTGGGAATCGTTGGTAATAAAGGTTCGAAGCTTTGCATCCTTAATTGCAATTTTATGAACACGAGGTTGAAGAGAAAGAATTTCGCTCAATTCGGGGTCACGAACAGCGCTTCCCATTTGTAAAATTTTATGTCGTTTAATGGTATTGGCGTAATGGTGTAATCCTTCTATCAATCCACCAAAAGCAACTTCAGCCGTATTCGGGATATAAGAGAAAACGGTGTTTTTTAAATCGTAATCAACAGCTTTTAAGACAGAAGGGCAAAGTTGGCTTCCTAATTTTTGACGTTCTTGATAAATATCGGCATCACTTCCGCGAGAAAAATAAATCCGTTCGAATGAGCAAGAGGTTTTTTCTAATGGATCAATAATTTCTTTAGAGGTGAAAGTACCATCTTTTTTAATGATGAGTGCATTCCCTGGAGCCAGCTCCTTCACTTCATGGATAGGCACATTAAATGCTGTTTGAATCACTGGCCGCTCAGAAGTCACTACTACTATTTCATCATCAGAATAATAAAATACGGGGCGAATACCACTTGGATCTCTGAGCACAAAAGCATCACCATGTCCGAATAACCCAGCCATAGCATATCCGCCATCCCATTTTTTACTGGCATCTTTCAGGATGCGATCCACATCTAAATGGGAGGCAATCAAAGAAGAAATTTCGGCATTTGAATGACCTTCTTTTTTAAATTTTTGGAATAATCTTTCATTTTCTTGATCCAAAAAATGGCCAATTTTTTCCATCACAGTAACTGTATCTGCTTTTTCTTTTGGATGTTGACCGAGTTCAACCAATTGATCGAACAGTTCATCCACATTGGTAAGATTAAAATTTCCGGCAACGACCAAATTACGGGTCATCCAATTGCTCTGACGTAAAAATGGGTGACAATTTTCGATGCTGTTTCCGCCGAAAGTGCCATAGCGTAAATGCCCTAAAAACAACTCACCTGTATAGGGTAGATTTTTTTTTAGCCATTTCGCATCTTTTAATTTTTCAGGATTTTTATTATTAATATCTTCGAATTTAGTATTTATTTTTCCGAAGATTTCTTTGATCGCTCCACTTCCAACAGCTCTTGTTCTGCTGATGTATTTTGTACCAGGGCTGACATCAAATTTAATATTTGCAACACCTGCCCCGTCTTGCCCTCGGTTATGTTGTTTTTCCATTAGCAGATAGAGTTTATTTACTCCATACAACGGCGTACCATATTTTTCTATGTAATAATCCAAGGGTTTAAGCAATCGGATCATTGCTATTCCGCACTCGTGTTTTATTGCATCGCTCATGATAAATTGGGTTTATGAAAAAGACGTATCAAATTTACGATTTTATTTCATTGGTTTAAAATGTAATTCCCCCTTTATACCGATATGTGATT
>CANIFU010000079.1 GCA_947466965.1 Bacteroidota bacterium | reverse complement strand
GTCTGTTAAAATTCCCGGGATAATTTCCACCAATGGCATTAAGGGTGCTGGATTGAAAAAATGAATTCCGATTACGCGTTCCGCTTTTTTACATGCTGATGCAATAGAAGCGATGGATAAAGAAGATGTGTTACTCGCCAAAATACAAGTAGCAGAAACAATTGCTTCTAGGTCGGAAAACAATTTTTGCTTCACATCAATATTTTCAATGATGGCTTCAATGATCAACCCGCAATTTTTAAATTGATTTAAATCATTTGCGAATTGAGTATTTGCTAAAATAGATTTCGCTTTTTCATCTGTCAATTTTTGTTTCTCAACTAACTTTTTTAAAGTTGAATCTAAATTTGACTTCGCTTTTGAAAGAGCTTCGTCATTGTTATCATAAACGATTACCTTGTGTCCAGCAGTTGCAGCAACTTGTGCAATACCTGCACCCATAGCACCCGAACCTATAATTCCAATAATGTTGTTAGTTGTTTGTTTTGGGTTGTTAGACATCTTCTAATTTAGCTTTTGGTAATAATTTATAAATCGGTTCAATATTTTTTTCAGGTTGTTGTGTTTTCTATTGACAAATTAAGTGCTTCTTCATCAATATAATTTTGGCTAAATAGTTGTATACTTTATAACTCATATACTATTTTTATTTCCCAACAACTAAAAAAACAACAAGCAACAACCAGCCTATTCGCCTTTAAAAACTGGTTTTCTTTTTTCCAAAAATGCATTTACGCCTTCTGTATAATCGTACGTTAATGTTGCTTGAACTTGTACATCTGCTTCATATGACAATTGTTTTTCAATTGTATTTTCCAAGGACTCGTTCAGTAATCTTTTTGTTAAACCCATCGCCTTTGTCGGCATGTCGCCTAATTTTTTTGCAGTTTCAAATCCTTCAATTTGTAATTTTTCATCTTCTACTACTTTATATATCATACCCATTTTTTCAGCATCGTTTGCTGAAACTTTATCTCCTAACATCATCAATGCAGATGCTTTTCCAAAACCAATTAATCGAGGAAGAAAAAATGTTCCACCACTATCTGGAATCAATCCAATTTTACTAAATGCCTGAATAAATGAAACAGAACTACCAGCAATAACTACATCACAAGCCAAGGCAATATTTGCGCCTGCTCCTGCTGCAACACCATTTACAGCGCAAACAACAGGCTTTTCCAATTTTCTTATTTTTTCGATGATTGGATTATAATGCTCACGAACAATACGCTCTATACCAGGCCCATTTGCATCTATTGCTTCCGACAAATCCTGTCCCGCACAAAATGCTTTTCCTTCACCAGTTAATAATACTGCACGAATGGTTTTATCAATAGCTGCTTTATCGAGCGCATCCTGCAAAGCCAAAGCCATTTCACGATTAAAACTGTTGAATTTATCTGGCCGATTCAATGTTATTTTTAAAACATTGCCTTCGGATTCTGATTTAATAAATGTCATATAAATTTGTATTTATGTAAAGATAAAAAATTACAAGCATTTAAAATAATCGAAAGGTTCTTTGCAGTCGAGGCAACGAAACAAAGCTTTACAGGCTGTTGAGCCAAATTGAGAAATCATTTCTGTATGAATGGAGCCACAAAGCGGGCATTTCAAATCACGGGCTTTACCAAGCAGTACTTTTTTATCTACTGAAGAATGATCGGGCGGAGCAATTCCGTATGCTCTTAACTTTTCTTTAGCAACATCAGAAATCCAATCGGTTGTCCAGGCAGGTGATAAAACCAATTCCACTTTTACTTGTTCAATTCCAATTTCTTTTAATTTAATGCGGATGTCGTCCTCAATTACTTTCATTGCAGGACAACCGGTATAAGTGGGAGTAATCACAACGATGCATACCTCATCTACAAATTTCACTTCACGTAAAATTCCTAGTTCAATTATATTGATAACAGGAATTTCGGGATCAGGAATTTCTGAGAGAAGTTTGAAAATTTGTTCTTGAGAATGAGTTCTTGACATGCGATGATGATTGGCGGAATCCCCCTGGCCCCCTTTTCCAAAGGGGGAATTGTTCTAACAATGATTTTCTTTTAGTTACCACTTAGCGCCAGGATAAGCTCTGTGCACGTATTGCATTTCAGCTAACAAAAATCCTAAGTGTTCAGAATGTTTGCCCTCTTTGCTTCCTTTTTGTTTGAACGTAGTGGTTGGAATTTGCAAAGTTGCTTCAGCTAAAACTTCATGCACTCGTTTTTCCCAGCTTGCTTTTACTTTCGTTAAATCTGGCGCAATTCCTTCTTTAATTAAAATAGCATCCACCTCATCCATGTCAAACATTTCGGAAGTAAACATCCACAAATCATTTAATCCATTTTGTAAACGTTCATGACTTTCTGCTGTTCCATCGCCTAAACGCAACATCCATTCAGATGTATGACGCAAGTGATAAGTAATTTCTTTATGTGATTTTACTGCAATCGCTGCAATGGTTTCGTCTTTACTGCTTTTTAATTCTTCGTATAAAAAGTACATATAAGTATCAAACAAAAACTGACGAGCAATAGTATTTGCATAATCCCCGTTTGGCTGTTCGGTAATTAATAAGTTACGGAATTCTCTTTCACCACGCATAAAAGCCAAATCATCTTCGTTACGACCTTTCCCTTCAACGTCTCCTGCATACGACAAAAGTGAAGTTGCGTTTCCAACAAAATCCAATGCGATATTTATCAATGCGATATCTTCTTCCAGTATTGGTCCGTGTCCGCACCACTCCGACAAGCGGTGACCAATAATTAAACTGCTATCGCCAAGGCGAAGTAAATATTCAAATTTTGC
The DNA here is from genome assembly GCA_947466965.1 of Bacteroidota bacterium. Classification (GTDB taxonomy): domain Bacteria; phylum Bacteroidota; class Bacteroidia; order 2-12-FULL-35-15; family 2-12-FULL-35-15; genus 2-12-FULL-35-15. Next base: position 9,128 of record CANIFU010000079.1, on the reverse strand, counting down.
TTCTTTCATTTAGTTTAAAGTTCAAAGTTTTAAAGTTCAAAGTTTTTTCTGAATGTTCAAAATGGGTAGCATTAACTTTCCAACTTTAAACTTTCTAACTTTAAATTATAAGTATTTCACTCCTTCAGGAATTTTATAAAAAGTAGGGTGACGATAAGGTTTATCGTTTGAAGGTTCAAAAAATGCTCCTTGATCTTCCGGACTAGATGCAGCAATTGCATTAGCAGGAACAACCCAAATACTGATTCCTTCGCTTCTGCGCGTATACACATCACGTGCATTTTGAATTGCCATTTCCGCATCAGGCGCATGAACATTTCCAACATGTTTGTGAGAAATTCCAGGATTTGCCTGAACAAATACTTCCCATACCGGCCATTGTGAATCGTTACTCATAATTTCTTTTTTATTTGTCTATTTTTTCTACTATCATGATTCGTCTTCTCAACTCCCTTGTTCTCGACTCCGCTCGAACTGACAGGTATTAATAGTCTACTGTCTATTCTTTTTTATTGTCTACTGACTAAGCTACTAGTTTATCTTTTGTTTGTTTCGCTGCGTAGGCCATTGCTGCTTCACGCACCCATGCACCATTTTTATCAGCATCGACACGCGCTTTCAATCGTTTTGCATTGCATGGTCCGTTGCCTTTGATCACTTCAAAAAACTCTTCCCAGTTAATTGGTCCGTGTTCATAATGACCGGTAGCGGCATCCAATTTCATATCCTTATCAGGAATAGTCAAACCTATAAAATCAGCCTGAGGTATAGTTCTGTCAATAAAACGCTGACGAATTGCATCATTACTTTCCATTTTCACTTTCCAACGCATCAATTGATCAGAGTTTGGCGATTGGTCATCACTTGGGCCTAACATCATGATAGATGGCCACCACCAACGATTCAAGGCATCTTGCGCCAATGCTTTTTGCTCAGGAGTACCTTGCGCCAAGTGCATCATAATTTCATAGCCTTGACGGTTGTGAAAACTTTCTTCTTTACAAATGCGAATCATTGCGCGACAATATGGTCCGTAAGAACCACGCGCCAAAGCTGTTTGATTCATGATAGCAGCACCATCCACCAACCATCCAATTGCACCGATATCGGCCCAAGTTAATGTTGGATAATTGAAAATGCTAGAATATTTTGCTTTTCCTGTATGAAGTTGTGATAATAATTCGGAGCGGTCTATTCCTAATGTTTCTGTGGCACTGTATAGGTATAAACCATGTCCGGCTTCATCTTGCACCTTTGCTAATAAAATAGCTTTTCTGCGTAAACTGGGAGCGCGGGTGATCCAATTTCCTTCAGGCAACATTCCAACAATTTCGGAATGCGCATGCTGGCTCATCATACGAATCAATTGTTTGCGATAAGCTTCGGGCATCCAATCTTTGGGTTCTATTTTTTGGCCTGCCGCAATTTTTGCTTCAAAGGCTTCTAATTGTTTCGCGTCTTCCATTATTATTGTTCTTTATATGCTATAAAAATACGTATTAAATCAGTTTTATCAAAATTGAACATTAAATTCTACTTAATACAACCATTTAAAGGATGATTTGTTGAGGAAAATGAGTTGATTCTATTAAAAAAAGAAGGCCAGATGATGATAAAAAAAAGGCCGCAAAGAACTTACTCTGCGACCTTTTTTTTATAAATACTTTACATTACAAACCTTTATCGTAATTCACTACAACACTTCCTGTGGTCGGGCGGCTTTGACATGTTAAAATAAATCCTTGTTTTACTTCGGAAGAAGACAATGCATAGTTCACAGCCATTTCAACTTTGCCTTCTTCTAATAATGCACGGCAAGTACAACAAGAACCACCCTGACAAGCGTATGGGGCATCTAATCCAATTCGGATTGCAGCTTCTAAAATAGTTTCGTTTTCTTCCAAAACAACAGGGTGAGCGTCTCCATCAATAATAATGGTTGCTGAAGCTCCTGTAGCGGAATTGAGAGAGGGTTTTATATCTTCTGCATTAACGGGAGCTGTAAAATACTCGATGTGCACTTTTGATTCATTGATTTTTAAATCTTTTAAAGCGGTTACCACATTTTCCATCATCGGTCCGGGTCCGCAGATAAAAAATTCATTATCGGCCGCAACATCCACAAAATTGTTTACCAATTCAATATCCTTTTCTACAGTCATTAAACCCTTTAAATTTAAAGGATGACCGGCAGGAGCAACATTTAAAATATGGAATACTTTGAAACGGTCAGGATTTGAAGCGGCTAATTCATCTATTTGTTTTTTGAAAATAACAGAAGCTTCATCGTTGTTGCCGTAAAATAATGTGATGGTGCTTTGCGGCTCCGCTTTCAGAACAGTTTTCAAGATAGACAACATAGGTGTAATACCACTACCACCGCCAAACAAAACATAATTCTTTTTGTTGGAAGCATTCATTTCGGTAAAAAAATTTCCCATAGGGATCATTACATCCACAAGGTCACCTACTTTAACTGTATCGTTAATAAAGGTAGAAACACGTCCGTCCTTTACTTTTTTAATGGCCACACGTAATTCGTTTTCATCCATAGGACTGCTGCAGATAGAATAAGAACGTCTCAGCTCTTCCCCTTTTACATTGAATCTTAACGTAAGGTATTGTCCTTGTTTGTATTTAAAATCCTGCTTTAAATCAGCGGGTACTTCAAAGGCTACAGAAACAGCATCCGCAGTTTCGCGAACAACATCAACAACTTTTAATGAATGGAATCTTGACATTTTTTAGATTAATTTTAGTTTGCAAATTTACAATTAATATAGAAATAGACAACGTTTAAACTTTATTTGTAGTGAAGTGCTTGAAACAAGCAACACAATTTGCAAAAAGAAAAAGAATATAAATACACTAATTTTTATAAAAATAAATGTTCGACAAAACTAAAAAACTATAAATTGCAGCCAATATTCAACGTATGACGAACAGCAATAAGCTATTTTTTCCAAACCTTGAAGGGCTTCGTTTTCTGGCTTTTTTTGTGGTTTTTATTAATCATGCAACTGGTTCATTGGGATACAACAACCACTCTGAAACATACGCATACATTCGTTCACATTTTTTATGGAACGGTGATTTAGGCGTTAGTTTCTTTTTTGTACTGAGTGGTTTCCTGATCACCTACCTCCTGCTCAAAGAGAAAGATTTGACTGGAACGATTAACATCAAAAACTTTTATCTGAGAAGGATTTTACGCATCTGGCCTTTGTACTTTTTGATTGTGGCACTATGCTTATTGGCATTTCCGATGTTCGAAAACATTTTACCGAAATGGTTTCCAATCGGTGTAAGTACATCTGAAATCAATAAATGGTTTTACTTAACGTTTACAGGCAACTTTGATTACTTATATAATGGCATCAACAATTTTATGATTGGTATACTTTGGTCGGTTTCAGTTGAAGAACAATTTTATTTATTTTGGCCACTGCTCATCGCTTTTGTTCCAAGAAAACATCTTTTTAAAATATTCATTCTTCTAATAATTGGCTCCATTGGATTTCGATTCTTTTGTGCAAAAGGCAACCCGATGATTATGAAATACCATTCCCTGTCATCGGTTTCTGATTTAGCTACCGGAGCCCTTATTGCCTACCTTGCAATGAAACAAAACGTGATCAATTGGTTTGAAAATATTCCGAAATACATCATCGTTATTATTTATTTGATCTTGTTTATTTTAGTGCCAATGCGATTTTACATTTGGAAATTCGGTATTCATTACAATCATGCTTCATCTGTTTTGCCTGTTGTTTTTTCTAGTCTTTTTGCATTTGTAATTATGGAACAGAATTTTTCAAAACATTCGTTTTATAAAATAAGCAACTGGAAGGTTATATCTTCTTTCGGCAAGTATACATATGGCATGTACTGCTTCCACATGATCGTATTTTTTATCGTTTTAATGGCTTTTCATTTGATGGGAATCCACCTCAATGGAATGAGTAAATTTACCTTTCTATTTGTGCTGCTAACCTCTTTCTTTTCAACCTTACTTATTTCAGAATTGAGTTATCATTATTATGAATCATTTTTTCTAAAACTTAAAAACAAGTTTAGTCTAATCAAAAAAGAGTAAACCAAAATTCAACTGAAGAAAAGCAATTTAAAATTCATAAAAAAAGCCCTGATCTATATTGAACAGGGCTTTTTTATATCAGCAATATTTTTATTTCGCTACTACGATTCTGTGAATAGATTTAGCAGCATTACTTTGAAGAATAATGAAATAAACACCTTGCGAGAGGTTTAACTCATCAATATTCAAATTCTTTTGATACGTCCCTTTATTTTGAGATTCATCAGCAACAACAGCGAGTGTTTTTCCAACAATATCTGTAATACTTATTTTCAGTTGTGTTTTTTCTAACAGTGTGTATTGAATTGTTGTCTGATCTATAAAAGGATTCGGGTAAACAATCGCGTTGAAATGATCATTCATATAATCAGCAATACCTAAAGAGGGAACACCCGGAATAATACTATCAAGGTATTCAACATTTGTAACAACGATGTTTCCAGCAACTAAATTTGCATCTACTTTTAAAACAGGGATTTGTTTGGCCGTTGCGAGCCATTTGTATTCATATCGCATGGGGCGGGGAATGTTTGTTCCAAAACCTAAGGCATCCAATGCAATTGTATCAATCGCTGATATGGTTGATTTTAATCGCAGCGCATTAAATGTACCATAAGGTGTTTTTACAGTCCCCCAACCGTCAACTACATTTACACGATGACCCGTTTGTCCGTAATACCCAATACTTGGTATTGGCAAACCAAATTTATAATTACAGGAATCAGTATCTAAATAATCCACAGGAAAATTATAGATAACATCATCTGACGAATACAAAAAAGGAAGCGGTATTCCGTTTATTGTATATCCTGCACCTATTTGTCGGAATTTTGTGGACGACTCCTTTAAAAAATCGTATGCCATATCTAATGATACACCAGGCAAAGGCAACGTTGTTAATATATTATTTTCATTACCATAAGAAGTATTAAGCGGATTGAAAAGCAAATTAAAAGGAAAGGGGAAAGTTGTAGGAGAATCAAATTTTTCAAAGCGTTGAAAATTGGGAACCAAGGTTGAATAATCCCAGGTGTAATTTGCTCCTGTGAGGGTAACATCATTTGTATCAATAGTAGTAGTGACGCTAATCAAAACAGAATCCCCCGCGTTGGGCATATCTGCTGAAGTAATTGAAATCTGAGCACTTAGGATTGAAGTGAAAAAGATAGTAAGAAAAAGTAATTTATTTTTCATGATTTTATTTTATATGTAACATTCAACTTCAAATGTATAAAATTTCAGGCAACTAATTCGCTTTTTTTTACAGACTATCCCCTTAAATATCAGACAAATAAAATATCGATAGAAATTTAACTGTTTAAAATTTATTCAACAGAAAGCGCTTTGAACTTTTTTATGATTGATATCATACCTAAAACATGAAGAGAAATAAAGCTGCCGCAATTGTGATACATGGCACTATCGAACAATAAAAAGTGATTTATTGCGTTCTTAAAAATTGTTCAAAAGCAGCACAATAATTGTGTACTTTTGATGACTCATAACTATTTTTAAAATGAAACAAGCGATTTACATCTTAGTCCTCACCATTTTACTACCTTTATTATCGATAGCGCAGCAAAAAAGGGTTGCATGGCAAGATGGTAAACACGACCTTATACAATTTTCAGGCGTTGTAGTTGAAGGAGACAGTTTAAAACCTATTCCATATGCAAGTATTATTGTTCAGAACAGTTACAGGGGAACAGTGAGCGACTATTTCGGCTACTACTCTTTTGTAGCTCAGGAAGGTGATACCATCGAGTTTTCAGCTATTGGTTTCAATTCTGCATTTTTTGTAATTCCGGATACACTAACAAACAATAAATATTCACTCATACAGGTTTTACGAATGGATACAATCAACTTAGCGCTGACAGAAGTTTATCCTTGGCCAACAAAAGAACAATTTAAAAAAGCTTTTTTAGCATTAGAGTTACCTGATGATGATCTCTCGAGAGCAGACCGAAACATGGCACGTTCCGATGCAAAGGGCCGGATGACCGGCATGGCTATGGATGCAAGCTTAAATTATAAATATAACATGCAACAATATCAAAGTAAATTGTATTATGCAGGACAACTTCCTCCCAATAATTTATTAAATCCGATCGCTTGGGCAAAGTTTATAAAGGCATGGAAGAATGGAGATTTTAAAAAGAAAAATTAAATTCAGGAATTTATTTTTAAAGTGAGATCTCCATTATATTATATAAAAAGCTGTTTTCTATTGAAATGTATATTTCTTTGGATCTTTGTTGTGCTCAGTATAAAATCATATTCTCAAAACACGGCAACTGTATTTGGTAAAATAACCGACAACGAAAACGAACCCATTGAAGATGTCAGCATTTCTATTTTAGGTTCTTCACAATCCTCTGTTTATACAAATGCAAAAGGAGAATTCAATTATACAATTCCTTCGAATACGGATGTGACACTTGTTTTTTATCACCTGAATTTTTCGCAAGTACAGCGCACGGTAAAATTAAGTGGCGGCGAAAAACTTGATATCAGTAAACGGCTAAACTCAAAAGAATTAACGATCGGAGTTGTAGAAATTACATCTGAAAACAGATTCAAAGATGCAACCAGTTTGGACCCTATCAACGTAACCCATATCCCCACAGCCAGTCAGGATTTTAATGCCATCTTATTTACATTACCGGGTGTATCCAACAGAAATGAATTGAGTTCTTCCTATTCCGTTCGTGGTGGAAATTTTGACGAGAACTTAGTTTACGTGAATGGAATTGAAGTGTATCGTCCATTCTTAACACGATCCGGACAGCAAGAAGGACTTAGTTTTATAAATCCGGATCTTGTTGCATCCATTTTATTTTCTGCCGGTGGCTTTGAAGCGAAATACGGAGATAAAATGTCGAGTGTACTTGATGTGCAATATCGTAAACCAAGAAAATTTGCAGGGACCGTTTCCGGAAGTTTATTAGGTAGTAATTTACATTTGGAAGGTGCATCAAAAAACTATCGTTTCACTTGGCTAATGGGTGCGCGTTACAAAACCAACAAATACCTGTTGGGGAAAACAGATTCAAAGGGAGACTACAAACCATTTTTTGGAGATTTTCAATTGTATACCACTTTCGACATTACACCAAATTGGGAATTGGATTTCTTAGGAAATTTTGCAAGTAACAAATATCAATTCGTTCCCGAAAACAGAGAAACAGATTTCGGAACATTGGATAAAGCATTGCGCTTGAAAATATATTTTGACGGACAAGAGATAGACCAGTTCAACACGATGATGGGTGCATTGTCAGCGATCTACAACAGCAATTCACAAAAATTAAATTTGAAGTTTATCGGCTCTGCTTTCCGGAGTAAGGAAGAGGAAGCGTTCGACATTCAGGGACAATATTTTATTGGTGAACTGGAAACAGATTTCGGAAAACCAAACTTTGGAGATGTCGTTACAGAAAGAGGAATTGGCACATTCATCAACCATGGACGAACAAATTTAGAAGCATACGTTTTTAGCGGTGATCACAAAGGAACGTATACCGAAGGAAAAAAACAATTGTTATGGGGCGTTAAATATTCCAACGAACAAATAACAGATAAACTAAGCGAATGGAAATATGTTGACAGTGCAGGCTTCTCTTTGCCAACACCATACGGACCGGTAGAAAATCCTGGTGATATCCAATTGCAGGATGTTGTGAAACAAAAGATACGCATCACCTCTAACCGAGTGTCAGGATACCTTCAAGGTTCGTTAACAAAAGATACAAAGGATACATCAACCATTTCCGCGACACTCGGAATACGCGCCAACTATTGGGACTTTAACAACCAAGCCTTGGTAGGACCTAGAGGAACAATCGGAATAAAACCAAATTGGAAACGAGATTTCCTTTTCAGATTTTCATCCGGATATTATTATCAACCTGCCTTTTACAGGGAGCTCAGGGGCAGAGATGGCGTGGTGAATCAAAATATTAAAGCGCAAACATCCATTCATTTTGTTTTAGCGAGTGATTATAATTTTAAAGCTTGGAAGCGTCCTTTTAAATTTGTTGCGGAAGCCTATTATAAATATTTGGATAATTTAATTCCATATGAAATTGACAATGTGCGCATACGGTATTCTGCAAAAAACAATGCACGCGGGTATGCTACAGGCATCGATCTGAAAGTGAACGGCGAATTTGTAAAAGGATTGGAATCTTGGGCCTCAATGTCTATTATGGAAACCAGAGAAGATCTCAAGGATGATTTTTATTTCGATTATTACAATAGTAAAGGCGAAAAAATTGTACCCGGTTACACGGCAAATAGTGTTCGTACAGACAGTATTCGAAATGAGCCCGGTTATATTTACCGCCCCACTGATCAACGTGTAAGCTTTGGATTATTTTTTCAGGACAAAATGCCCAAACTGCCCGATTTAAAAATGCATTTGAATTTATTATTCGGAACCGGTGTTCCTTTCGGAGCGCCCGGCACAGAGCGTTATCAGCAGGTACTGCGTATGCCTCCCTACCGAAGAGTGGATATCGGTTTTTCTTATCAAGCATTGAAAGAAAACAGAACAGTAAAACCCAAAAGCGTAATTCGATATATAAAATCATTGTGGATCAGTTTAGAGGTATTTAATTTGTTGGGAACAAACAATACGGTTTCGTATATCTGGGTGGAAGATGTGACAAACAGGCAATATGCAGTACCGAATTATTTGACACAGCGCCAATTGAATTTACGGATCATTCTGAAATTCTAAACCGATTTATTGCTTGATGAATCAGCTTGAAAAGATCATGGCAAAAGAAAAAAAATCAATTCCTTTTAATTTCGCTATTGAAAATTTATTTTCACGCGAACCAATCATTCGGCAAATGTTTGGCTGTCACGCAGTATATATTGACGAAAAAATCGTACTCGCTTTGCGCGACAAAAACGATGATGACAGCGGCGTATGGATCTGCACAACAACTGAACATCACCAGAGTTTGAAAAAAGACTTCCCAAGCATGCGATCGATCGGGCTCTTCGGTCCCGGAATCAGCGG
>CANIFU010000078.1 GCA_947466965.1 Bacteroidota bacterium | reverse complement strand
TTCTGGTTCATTACGTGAAATGACAGGTAGTTCCCGCGCTGCAGGAGATACACTAATGTACATGCAACTACCCGGATATACTATCAATCCTACAGATGCTGCTACATTTTCAATCGTTACAGAAGATAATGATATGTTAAATCCTAATAACGCTGGTTATGCAATGGATTTCGGTATTTATTATTCTACTGACAGTACGCTTATCGGTGGTGCTCCATCTCAGGATAACTTTTACCATCCATGGGAAAACCCAGCTCCTGCCGGAACAGACACTACTTTCTTTTGGAGTGGAACTTCTTGGTTTTCGCCTGCCGGAATCGCTGACAACTGGTTAGAATTCGGACCTATCACTATCCCTGCTGGTGGAGCAACATTGAAATACTATGACAGAACAAACAGATGGAGAGACGGATACGAAGTATTAGTATCTAACACGCCTTCTACTCCTTTGTCTTTCGTTGATTTCCTTACTCCTGCAATTTACACAATTGCTGATGATGCTGCTCCTTCAGCTACTTGGGCTGTAGATACAACTTGGGAATTACACACTGTTGATCTTCCTGCTATTTACAATGGTCAGGCAGTTTCAATTGCTTTCCACCACAATGCGAACGATATGGACGTATTACGTTTTGATGAAATCCTTGTTGTTGAAAAAGCCTCAACTACTACAGGTGTTTCTGAATTTGTGAATGGTGCTAAATTGTTCCAAAACTCTCCAAACCCTACAAGCGCTAACACTACTTTCACTTACGAATTGGAGAAAAATGCAAAGATCTCTTACAATGTATATGATGTAACTGGTAAAGTTGTTGCTTCTCAATCAATTGGTGAGCAAACTGCTGGAATCCACAACATCGTTTTCAGTACTGAAAACCTTGCTGCTGGTATTTATCACTATTCATTGAACATTGATAATGCTTCAACTTCAGCAATGAAAATGGTTGTTATCAAATAATCAGAAATTTTATTTTCTATGGAAAGCCAAGGATTTTATCCTTGGCTTTCTTGTTTTTATTAATCGGTCTCCTATTGTTTTGTATTTGACAATTTATTATCTTTATCCCTCAATTAGAAAAACTCACATTTAAAAACCTGAAAAATGAAAAAAATCTACACTTTAGCAGCATCAGCGTTTATTTCGTTGTACTCTTTTGCTCAAATTTCCGAAGCGGGAAAGGGCATTGTCCTTTCTCATGAAACATTTAATAGATATGTTTCCGTTGATCGTTTGACTAGCCCAGATACAACGGGTTTGGTTAACTTTACAGATTTCTTACCGGAATTCGCTCCTTCTGGAAGCATTTATAATTTTGGATACTCTGGTGGTGGCTATGTTTATGGTAACAATGTTAGTACAAATTTACGAATTTGTGCACAAGGGTATCAAAACATTATTGGGACACCTGTGACAGTGATTGGTGCTATTGCTTGGTTCACTGAGAAACAAAGCGATTTAGCGAGTTCCCCTACTTCTAAAGTTGTGATCAAAGCATATGCAATGGCAGCGAATAGATCAGCTAATACAAATTCAAGTGGTACGTTTAACCAAACGTTGAATTGGCCTGGACCTGTAGCAACAGCTTCTGCAACAGCTGATATTTTATATGCTGATATTGATACTACTACTTTCAACTATGTTACATTTTCAACACCTCCTTCATACGCTGCAGATTTTGCAATAGCTGCAGATTTTACCGGCTTAGCTGCTGGTGACACCGCTGGACTTATTTGTGATAAACCATTCATCGCTACTGGTGCTGCTGCAGGTCCTGGTGATGCAGGTAATTTTGATTATACTTTTCATTACTACAATTCAGTATCTAAGTGGTTTGTAACAGATCAATTATTTAGCCCTGCTGCAGCACCTGATTTAGGTTCTGGCAAATGTGATAATAATGTTGCATTATTCGCTGTTGTGAGTGATGCAACTGGTGTTAACGAATTCTTTAACGGAATGAAATTAACAACTTACCCTAATCCTGCTGTAAACAACGTTGTTGTTGAATACACATTAGAGAAAAATGCAAACGCTGTTAGCCTTGTTATGTTTGACAAAACAGGTCGTAAGATTGTAAACAATTCTTATGGATCTCAAAATGCAGGAACATACAAAGTGAATATCGAAACTTCAAACCTTGCTGCTGGTACTTATTTCTACCAATTAAATGCAGGTGGACATAATTTCACAAAACAAATTGTTATTACTAAATAATTTCAATTTCGGTTTCATCCATAAAAAAAATCTCAGGAGATATTCTCCTGAGATTTTTTTTTGTAAAAATTTAGAATTTAAAATCTTAAAATTTTGACTTTAAGTCTTTCATAAATTTGGTAGCATACACAAAATCACATACTTCTTTGTTATCGGTTTTTAAGATTTCTTCCTTATTTCCTTCCCACCATTTGTCCCCTTTGTAGATGAACATAATGTGATCTCCGATCTCAATAACTGAATTCATATCGTGCGTGATCACAACGGTTGTAATGCCGTATTCATCCGTTATTTCCTTAATTAAATTATCGATTACGATAGATGTTTTAGGATCGAGTCCCGAATTGGGTTCATCGCAAAATAAATATTTTGGCTGCATCGCTATAGCTCTTGCAATGGCAACTCGCTTTTTCATTCCACCACTCAATTCAGCAGGATATAATTTATTGGCATCAGGAAGATTAACGCGTTGCAAACAAAAGTTCGCGCGATCCCGTTTTTCACTTTCGCTCAGTTCGGTAAACATCGATAAAGGGAAAACAACATTTTCTTCCACTGTTTTAGAGTCGAACAATGCACCGCCCTGAAATAACATTCCTATTTCCTTACGTATAGATTTTTTTCCTTTAAAATCGAGCTCATAAAAATTTCTTCCGTTAAATAACACTTCACCGGAATCGAGCTCATTCAATCCAACCATACATTTTAATAAGGTTGTTTTTCCTGAACCGCTTTCGCCGATAATGATATTGGTTTTACCGCTTTCAAATTTGAAAGAAATATCATTCAGAACTTTTCGCTCTGAAAAAGATTTAGATATGTTCTTAATTTCTATCAAACCAATAAAATCTGCGTTAGTATTAAATCGAATGTAAGGATAAGTACACTTGTATATACAACTCCTCTTGTGCTTGATCGGCCAACTTCTAAGGCACCACCTTTTGTATAATAACCATGGTATGCCGGAACCGAAGCAATCAGAAATGCAAATACGCCTGATTTTATTAAGGCATAAATAACGTTGTATGGTCTGAAATCGAAAGTGATTCCCTCAATATACTCATAGTCGGTAACCACCCCTGCCATCAATCCGAAAACGTAACCTCCTAAAATTCCTAAAAACATAGAAAAAACGACAAGTACAGGGTTGAAAAGAACGTAAGCAATGATTTTTGGTAATATTAAATAGCCGGCAGAATTGATTCCCATAATCTCGAGTGCATCAATTTGTTCGGTAACACGCATGGTGCCGATTTCTGAAGCGATGCTGGATCCTATTTTTCCTGCTAAGATCAAACTAACAATGGCTGGAGAAAACTCTAGGATCATTGAATCGCGAACGGCAACACCAACTGCGTAGTCGGGGATTAATGGACTTTCAAAATTAAAGGCCGATTGGATGGTGATAACAGCCCCTATAAATACGGAAATGATTGCAACAATGCCTATGGATCCGATTCCAAGGTAATTCATTTCTTCAAAAATACGATCGCGATAAATAGCGGCCTTTTCGGGTTTTCCGAATGCCTGTTTGATCAACAAAAAATAACGACCGAAATGATAAAATACATTCATGTTTTTGAAAGGAAATCACTTTATTTTTAGAACAACTCAATCCTGCGATAAAAATAAGAATAATTGACCACAATTAATGTGTTTTGTTTTCGCTATATTTGTATATCCATCTATCAGATCATGAAAAATCTATTTCAAAAGTCATTAACGTTTATTGCTTTGCTTCTTTTGCTTTCTTTATTTTCTGGCTGCTATGCGTTTCGTAAAAAAAACCGTTGTGGTGATTGTCCTAAATGGAATATCGAATGGAAGGAGTTACTGCTTCCGTAATTTTTGAGAATATACCCTTTTCTTCTTCTCTTTACATTGTAAAATACCCTCTTTTAGGTATTCTTAAATTCTAAAATCGCCTAAAAAAACCGTACTTTTGTTTAAAATAATGGTGAAAGTATTGAAGAGTTTAGCGGAATTAAAAATCGGACAAAGTGCTATAATTGATTCCTTTACGGATAAAGAGATGGCCTTAAAACTATTGGAGATGGGTTGTACGCCCGGTGAAGTTGTTAAGCTTGACCGTATTGCACCCTTAGGTGATCCTATTGCTATTTCAGTTGCTGGATATTTATTGAGTCTGCGTAAAGCGGAAGCCTCCACCGTTCTTGTTTCCCCAATTTAAATAATTTCGTTTGTTGTGGAGCCGAATAAATCTTTTGTTAATTTTTCTGAAAGAACATCCCTTAAAGTTGCATTAGTTGGTAATCCAAATAGCGGTAAATCAACCCTCTTTAATGCGCTTACTGGATTAAATCAAAAAACCGGAAATTTTCCAGGTGTAACCGTAGATAAAAAATCAGGTTTTTCAAAATTAAACAATACGCTTACTGCCGAATTCATTGATCTACCCGGTTCGTATAGCTTGTATCCAAAATCATTAGATGAACGTGTAGCGTTTGAAGTGTTATGCAATTCGGATAATGCCGATCATCCCGATATTACCATTATTGTTGCAGATGCCAGTAATCTGAAACGGAATTTATTTCTTGTTTCACAGATCATTGATCTGAAGATTCCTGTAATCCTTGTGTTGAATATGATGGATATGGTGGAGAAAGAGGGGGATGTGATTGATACTATTCGACTTTCCGAAAAATTAGGAGTGAAGGTGGTTGGTGTAAGTGCAAGAAATAAAGAAGGTGTTGACGCACTAAAGCAAGCATTGTTGCAACCCTTACCTGTTCCACAATATGATTTTATAGAGATAAAAAAAATTGCCCCTGAAGCAATTGAAAAAGTAAAGTCCGTTCTAAAAGTAAAAAGTGATTTTATCGCTTTTCAGGTCATCAATAATCTTTCCGACATCAGTTTTCTGCATGATAAAGAAATGCAAATAAAAATTTCTGATGCCTTGAATACATGCATCATTGATACCAATAAACTGCAATCGCTGGAAAGTGTAGAACGTTATAAAGTGATCAATAGAATTGTTGAAGATTGCATTACCCATCAGTCGGCAATAAAAACAAAATCGTTCACACAAAAACTCGATAGCATTTTAACACACCGTATATTTGGCTACGCAATTTTTATTGTTGTTTTGTTTTTTATTTTTCAGACAATCTTTTTTCTTGCTGCTTTTCCAATGGAATGGATTGAACACTTATTTATTTCCATTTCCGAATTAGCATCCAACATCCTCCCCAAAGGAGAACTCAGTAATTTATTGGTAAACGGGATCATTGCCGGCTTGAGTGGTGTTGTTGTTTTTGTGCCTCAAATTGCATTGCTTTTCGCCTTCATTGCCATCCTTGAAGACACAGGTTATATGGCACGCGTAAGCTTTATTATGGATAAGCTGATGCGTAGGTTCGGGCTCAATGGCCGATCGGTGATTCCTTTGATAAGCGGTGTTGCGTGTGCTGTTCCTGCGATTATGAGTGCAAGAACCATCAGCAGCTGGAAAGAGCGCATCATCACCATCTTGGTAACACCCTTAATGAGTTGTTCGGCACGATTACCAGTTTATACGTTGATTATTTCCCTTGTTGTACCTCCTCATAAAACCTTGGGCTTTTTTAATTATCAAGGGTTAATATTAATGGCCTTGTATTTAATTGGTTTTATTTCAGCTATTACAGTAGCATGGATCTTAAAATGGATTTTGAAAGCGCGCGAAAAAAGTTATTTCATAATGGAATTACCTGTTTATCGGACACCACAGTGGCGAACTGTAGGCTATACAATTTTTGATAAAGTAAAATTGTTTTTGTTTGATGCCGGAAAAATTATTGTTGCTATTTCAATTATTCTTTGGTTTTTATCTGCTCATGCTCCTGGAAATAAATTTGAGCAAATAGAAAAAAAATATCAGCTTAAACGTACACGTAATGATTTTGATTTACAGCAGGTGGATGCTAAAATTGCAGCTGAAAAGTTAGAAGCTTCCTATGCAGGAATGATAGGTAAGTCAATTGAGCCGGTTATTAAACCATTGGGTTTCGATTGGAAAATTGGGATCTCTTTGGTTACTTCTTTTGCTGCACGTGAAGTGTTTGTAGGAACAATGGCAACCATCTATAGTGCTGGAAATACAGATAACACACAAACCATACGTGAAAAAATGAAAGCGGAAATTGATCCCGAAACCGGACAACCAAAATTCTCTGTTGCAGTCGGATTTTCTTTAATGATTTTTTATGCCTTTGCAATGCAATGTATGAGTACACTTGCCGTTGTTTACCGCGAAACAAAAAACTGGAAATGGCCTTTCATTCAATTTTTATTTATGGGTGCACTCGCCTATATTTCCAGCTTTATTGTGTATCAATTGCTGAAGTAGTTCATTTATTTATCTTATCTGTCATCACTCTTTCGCTAATGTCATCCCTTGCCACAACACGGGATATTCCAATTAGAAGCAATACGCACAATTAACAGATCCCCTGTCAGGGTGCGGGATGCCAGTTAATAAAAAAGAACACATGCAATAAATTAGATTTGTAAATTTGCAGGGTGAATCAGCTCGACCGCAATCAATCCATTCTTCATAAATATATTCCTGAAAAGGCCGTGCCTATTATTTCGGAATGGATCTATACGTTTGATTTCAAACTACGGATAAAAAAAAGCAGATCCTCCAAGTATGGAGATTACCGCCCACCGGTGAAAGGAGAGAACCATCAGATTACTATTAATCACGACATGAATAAATATGCCTTCCTGATTACACTTATTCATGAAGTGGCACATCTTTCAACGTATAACAAGCATAAGAACCATGTAAAACCACATGGGGATGAATGGAAATTGCATTATAAATTTTTGATGCAACAATTTTTGATTCCTGAAATATTTCCTGTAGATGTAATCACAGCACTTCGCAAATACATGAATAACCCTGCAGCATCTAGCTGTTCGGATACTAATTTGTTGCGGGTGCTTAAAAATTACGATGTCCGAAATAATACAGTCTTACTGGAGGATGTACCTTCCGGAGCGACTTTCTCCTATAATGACAACCGTTTTTTTATAAAAGGAGAACAATCCCGAAAACGCATCCGTTGTAAAGAAGCAAAAACGAATATGATTTACCTGTTCAACCCCTTAACGGAAGTGTTTGTAATTCATACACCTTTATTTGCCGAAAACAAGGCCGATTTTCCCAATAAATAATCAATAAATAAGCACAAGCTATAGTGTTTTTGTTAAATTTGTTATTCACAACTTTTGTGAATCAATAGCACATAAATAAAATTTTAAATGAGTGTAAATACAATGGAAAAAAATATTGATTTAAAAGTATCAAAATTGGCTCAAAATATCATTGGCTCCGAAATTATAAAACTGGCTGCTGAGGTGAATGAAAAAATGAAGCAAGGCGAAAAAGTATATAATTTTACGATCGGTGATTTTAATCCTAAAATTTTTCCTATTCCTGCAGAATTAAAAGCTGCAATCATTTCTGCATATGAAGATGATCAAACAAATTATCCTGCAGCGGATGGGATGCTAGAACTTCGCCAATCCGTTTCCAAACTTTTAAAAGAGCGCGGTGCATTGGATTATAAAATAGATGAAATTGTAATTGCTGGTGGTGCCCGGCCTGTGATTTATGCAATTTTTAAAGCCTTGGTGGATGAAGGTGATATTGTTGTATTTCCGGTTCCTTCCTGGAACAATAATCATTATACCTATTTGAATAATGCAAAGGCAGTTTTAATACAAACTACTCCTGAAAATAAATTTATGCCTACTGCCGCTGATCTTCAGCCTCATATCAGCACTGCAAATTTAATTGCTTTGTGTTCTCCTTTAAATCCTACAGGAACCACTTTCCGTAAAAAAGATCTCGAAGAAATTTGTGATATGATCCTTGCTGAAAATCAAAAACGATTACGCGAAGACAGCAAGCCATTGTATCTAATGTACGATCAAATTTACTGGGCATTGACGTTCGGTGAAACAGAACATCATAATCCCGTTACGCTGCGTCCAGAGATGAAAAATTATACCGTATTTGTTGATGGTATTTCTAAATCACTTGCTGCAACTGGTGTGCGAGTAGGTTGGAGTATGGGTCCTAAAAAGATCATCGAAAAAATGAAATCCATTTTAACGCATGTGGGTGCATGGGCGCCCAAAGCAGAGCAAGTAGCAACAGCTGCATATCTGAATGACTTAACTTCTTACGATACATTTTTGGCGGAGATAAAAACAAAAATTAATGATCGTTTAGTGGGTGTATACGCTGGGTTTCAAAGTTTAAAAGCGGAAGGCTTTAAGGTAGATGCGATTGCTCCTGAAGCGGCGATTTATCTTACCGTTCAATTTGCTTTACACGGACAAGCAAAAGCGGATGGCACAGTATTGACTACAACACAAGACATCACCAAATATATTTTGGATGAAGCCAAAGTAGCGTTGGTGCCTTTTTACGCATTTGGTGCTTCGGAGGATTCGAGCTGGTATCGTTTATCCGTAGGCACATGTAAAGTGGAAGAAATAGAAGCTGTGATTGAAAGCCTGAGAAGTGCATTGAAAAAATTAAAATAAAAATTTTTGTGAGTAGACTTCTGTCTCCGTTCGATTAATTCAATGAATAGTTGTTTCGAGCAGTACAGAAAAAGAGTAGGTTAAATTCGTAAATCGAAGTAGAAGTGAAAAATAATTATTGTGTGATAATGGCTGGTGGTGTTGGAAGCCGCTTTTGGCCGATGAGTAGAACGGCTCATCCAAAACAGTTTATGGATATTTTGGGTACTGGCCGAACGTTGTTGCAACAAACCTACGATCGTTTTGTTCGTCTTTGTCCCAAAGAAAATATTTATATTGTTACCAACGACTCATATGTTGATCTGGTAAAACAACAAATCAAGGGTATACCTGTAGGAAATATTTTAAGTGAACCTGCGCGTAAAAATACAGCACCTTGTGTGGCTTATGCGTGTTATAAAATTGCACAGCTCAACCCCGATGCATTAACGGTTATTGCTCCTTCTGATCACTTAATTATAAAAGAGGATACTTTTATTAAAGCGATAAAAGCATGCTTCTTAAAGGCGGCTTCAGAAGATTGTTTAGTAACATTAGGCATTCGTCCAAGCCGTCCGGATACAGGTTATGGCTACATTCAGTTTGTTGAATCTGAATCAAAAGAAAAAGATAAGCGCATCAAAAAAGTAAAAACATTCACAGAAAAACCGGA
The DNA here is from genome assembly GCA_947466965.1 of Bacteroidota bacterium. GTDB lineage: Bacteria > Bacteroidota > Bacteroidia > 2-12-FULL-35-15 > 2-12-FULL-35-15 > 2-12-FULL-35-15. The sequence goes on along the minus strand of CANIFU010000078.1, from coordinate 2,564 downwards.
TCTGGAAATGGCAAAATTCTTTTTGCAGAGCGGAGACTTTTTGTGGAATTCGGGAATTTTTATTTGGAGTGTAAAAAGTGTGATTGCAGCATTCGAAAAACATTCACCGGATATGGATTCGATCTTTCGTGAAGGCAATGAATTTTATAACACTCCTCAAGAGTCTGAATTTATTACAAATGCCTACTCCAATTGCAAAAACATTTCAATCGATTATGCAATTATGGAAAAGGCCGACAACGTTTATGTTCGTTCTTCTATCATTGGTTGGAGCGACTTAGGAACATGGGGTTCGTTGTATGATCATGTAAAACAGGATCAGGATAATAATGCTATTGTAGGAAAAAATGTGATGATGTACGATTCAAAAAATTGTATTGTGAATGTACCAAAGGATAAATTGGTTGTGATGCAAGGACTGGAAGATTATATTGTTGTTGAGTCGGATGGTATTTTACTGATTTGTAAAAAAGAAGACGAGCAGCAGATCAGAACCTTTGTGAATGATGTGAAAATTAAAAAGGGAGAGAAATTTATTTAGTCAAAATTTTTACCGTCAGCAAATTTTTTTCCTTTATACGCACCTGAGAAGTATAAGATTAACCTTGAACCAAATATTGCTTGTTCCTGGTTCCAGTCAACATAAAAAGCCAAACCAACACCTACATCATAGGTGATTTTTTTTACAGCCTCAACTTGCGCATAAACTCCGGGCACACTAAATGGACGAAAATAAATAGAATCACCAACTTTCGCGAATCCTGTGGAATAGGAGATGCCTGCGAAACCTGCAAAATGAATATCTTTGTCCTCGTATCTTTTTCCGTAACCTAAGTGAAATTCATAATTGTCGTAAAAGCCGAATTTTTCTCCGCTGATCATTGTCCCTATTTGAAAATAATGCTTTTTTATATGAAAATTAAAATCAAGTCCGCCAGCAAATCCTATTTCTCTTCTATAAGTTAAGTTTTGTTGAAAGCCACCTCCCACAGTAAGCCAGTTGTTGTAATAACTTAGTTTTTTATTTTTAAGGATGAAGGTACTGTCAACCGGTGGTGATTTCCTTTTCTTATTATTAGTAGAAGCAGGATCGATCGTTTTAGCTTCCTCTACCATTTGGTAGCGCTTTCCATTAATAACAGTATCTGTTTGTGAGAAAACAGAATTTGCAATAAAATTAATTGCAATAAAAAATAGAATGGAAAAATGTTTTTTCAAAATCGTAAAAGTAAAATTAACGGGAACATTATTTATTAACGCAGATTACTCTTTTTTTAGTATATAATTTCATATGAATGAGCGATTATTTCCAGTAGCACAATGTCTTTCTTTCGTACAACAATCTTATACAGAAAGTCATTGCGCTACTGGAAGCAATCTTGCCCATTCTTATTTAAATGCTATTTCATAGATCCACACATATCTTCCGGTTTTACCCATTCATCAAATTGTTCGTTGGTAACATAGCCCAACTCAATAGCAGCTTCACGCAAGGTCTTATTTCCTTTGTGCGCTGTTTTTGCAATTTTAGCTGCTTTCTCGTAACCAATATGTGTATTTAAAGCCGTTACCAACATCAAGGAATTTTCTAAATGTTGTTTCAATATCGGTAAGTTCGGCTCAATGCCTACTGCGCAATTGTCATTAAATGAAACGCAGGCATCACCGATTAATCGTGCGGATTGCAATACGTTTGCTGCAATAAGCGGTTTGAATACGTTTAATTCAAAGTGTCCGTTTGAGCCGCCAATCGAAACGGCAACATCATTACCCATTACCTGAGCGCAAACCATTGTTAACGCTTCCGGCTGAGTCGGATTTACCTTACCCGGCATGATAGACGAGCCCGGTTCGTTATCCGGAATAATAATCTCACCAATCCCGCAACGCGGACCAGAACTTAGCATGCGCACATCGTTTGCAATTTTCATTAATGATACAGCCGAGCGTTTTAATGCGCACGACAATTCAACCATTGCATCGTGTGCAGCTAAGGCTTCAAATTTATTAGGAGCAGTAATAAAAGGTAAACCGGTAAGTTCAGCTATTTTTTTAGCAACCAATACATCATAACCTTTTGGCGTGTTCAATCCTGTTCCTACTGCTGTTCCACCCAATGCAAGTTCACGAACCACTTCCAAAGCATTTTTAATTGCACGGATGCTGTTGGTCATTTGTTGGGCATACCCTCCGAATTCTTGACCGAGCGTTAAAGGCGTAGCATCCATGAAGTGAGTGCGACCTGTTTTAACAATACTTTTAAAGTCATTGGCTTTTTTTAATAATGTATCTCTCAGCTTTTCCATTCCCGGAAGAGTGATATCTACTGTTTGTTTGTATGCGGCAATGTGCATTGCTGTTGGGTAGGTATCGTTCGATGATTGTGATTTATTTACATCATCATTCGGGTGCAATACTTTTTTCTCATCCGCTAATTTCCCTCCGCTCATTACGTGTGCGCGGTAAGCAATAACTTCATTTGCGTTCATGTTCGATTGCGTTCCCGAGCCTGTTTGCCAAATTACCAATGGAAACTGATCATCTAATTTCCCTGCAATAATTTC
>CANIFU010000077.1 GCA_947466965.1 Bacteroidota bacterium | reverse complement strand
AATCGTGTATATTCTTCCAGATTTAAATTCTCTATTTTTTTTGTTTTATAATTATACATTGATACACCGCCTGCCCAATGCCCCAGCCAGATGTTTCCTTTAGCGTCTTTACACATTGCTGTGATCCAGTCTTCCGCCAATGAATCTTTCCTCGAAAAGGTTTTGAATTCTTGCCCGTTGTATTTCGTTAAACCGGAAAGTGTTCCGATCCATAAGTTCCCATCATCATCTTGTACAAGATCTTGCACTTGCGATTGCGACAAACCCTGTTCTACTCCATAATAAATGAAGCTGGTTGTTTGTGAACGTAATGGGTTGATATAAAGTATCAGACATTGGAGCAGCAATGCAAAGTATACGATGTAATATTTTTTCATCTGTGCCATTAGTTGTTTTGATAAGCCGAGAAAAATGTGATCTCTTTGTTATACGTTAGTTCGTCAATCTCGACATTGTTTTTATAGCAATAAACTGTTCCCCAGAAATAGGTTTCTTTTCGGTAGATATCCAATTTTTTTCCTTGCGTGACGGTAGTTGTGCGGATGGTTTTTATCAATCCGTCATCAACAGTAACAGCAAAATTCGGGCTTTCCTTTTGAACATATCCATTTACATCCGGCAATGTTTTCTGTTTGCTTATTCGAACTGAGCGCTCAGCGAAAGCAGCGGCTTCAACCAATTTTCGCATCTCGTTATTCTTTTGCTGTTGGTTAACCAAAAGTTGTTTTTTCCTTAATTTTTGATCTTCTCTTAATTTATCAGATTTAGCTTTTACATCCGCTTCTCTTCGCATTTGAGTAATAACTGTATTGGAGCGAACTTCCTGTTTTTGTTTATTAAAGGCCTTTTGTTTAGCAATGCGTTCATTTTCGGCAACCATTTTCAGAAGGTCATTTTCGTAATTTGTTTTTATTTCTTTATTTTTTTTAGCCAATATATTTTTTGCTTCTTTTTCACGTTGAAGGCGGATGGCCTCTGTTTCCATTGTTTGATTTACAGGTTCTTTTTCTTTGGCTGATTCTGCTTTCAACCTAGCCAGTTCTGCCGCATCTTGTTTTGCTTTTGCTTCCGCCAGTAGTTTTGCTTCCGCATCCGTTCTCAACTTTTCTTCGGCATCTTTTTTTGCTTTTTCTTCGGCAAGTAACATATCTTTCTCTGCTTTCTCTTTTGCTAACATTTCATTCATAATTTTTTCTTGTTCTTCTTTATTAATCAGGATATCCTTAGTGAATTCAGCCAAATAAGCCTCATCATCCATGAACGCTTTTTTACCATCATAAATAATTTTTGTAAACGGATTTTTATATTTATTTAGTCGAACCGTTGAATTTGTATTTTCAAAGAATGGAACTTCTGTGACGTATAATGGGAAAATGTTATTTTTTTCTTTCGGCAATTTTCCGGTATAAACCAGGAGGTGCATATCTACGCATCCCAGATACGAAAACGTTACTTTATAGTCGGTACCAAAAGGAAGTGAAAGTTGGAATTTCCCATTCTTTCCTGTTTTGACCACTACCATTTCGGTTGTTCCTCCACGGTAAACACTAACTTTAGCACCGGATAGTGGTTTCCCATCTTTTACTGTTCTGCCTTCCAGTTCAAGCATTCCGGGAGCCTGTGCTTTTGCCGGATTGTAAACTGCAAGATAGAACATGCATAGGAGAATGATCCTGTATAAAGGAAATTTATTGCAAGAAGAAAAAGATGTATTTTTAATGTACATGTGGATTTTTTGTCCTGTAACCAAGTTACGAAAATTAGCACTATTTTTTTAATAAACAAGCGTATATTTGAACAAGCTGCTTCATTTTTTGTTTCATTTATAAATCTCCTATGAATACTAGAGCTCAAAAGCTTCAAAGCATCCGTCCTGAAATAAATGTTAAGATTGACAAATCCACTGATCTTGAATTGTTTCAAAGCAAAACATTGCGTCCGGTCTTAAAATTTCAAAACGAATTAATCCTAGCCTTATTTTCTAGGCACCTGAACGATAACAAAATACTGCTCAACACCTTAAATGACGAAAAAAAAGAGGAAGTAATTCATGCAGCACTAAAAAAAAATATTTTTTTAAAGAAAGAACTTCTTGGAATAACTGTAGGTCTTTTTACTTTAGAAGAATTTTCATTTTACAATTATAATAAAACAGAAATTAGCAAGCGTATAGTGGAGTTGATCATAAAACGCATCTCTGATCAAAAGGATAAACTATAAATTACGACTGTTCAATTCTCAACCGTTTATATACTGCATCACGTTTTAATTCTCTCACCTCACCAGGCTGCATGGTTTCTAGGCGCAGATCTTCAATTGCGATTCTGATCAGTCGAAGGCATGGGAATCCAACTCCTGCGGTCATTTTACGCACTTGGTGAAATTTTCCCTCTGTTAAGGTTAATTCAATCCAGGATGTTGGCAAACGATCGCTAACTGGATGTCCTCGTTGTGGAAGGCTTTCCGGCTTTTTTACCTGTTTTGCTTTACAAGGTTTTGTATGATAGGGACCCGCTTCCAATGCAATCGTTACTCCAGCTTCCAGTTGTTTGAGTGCTTCATTTGTAATCAATCCCTGAAGTTGAACGAGGTAGATTCTGTTGTGTTCAAATTCGGGTTTTAATAGTCGAAAATTTAAATTTTTATCGTTTGTCAAAATCAACAGCCCTTCACTATTTTCATCAAGCCTTCCGAGTGGATATACATCTTTCGGGAAGCTGAATCCAAGTTCACCCAAGCACTTCTTTTTATGAGTCGAAGTGAATTGAGAAATCATTTTATAAGGTTTGTAAATGATGTAGTAATTCATAATTAGCTACAAAAGTAGAAAATTATTTTAAATCATTTTTTAAAGACGCCATCAGCAATTCCTTTGTTTATTTGGTAATCAGAAAAGTGAAGATATATTTTACCTTTTTTATTGTCTTTTGATTTATCATCTACCTTACTGTTTGAATTATTTATATCAGCAGCAACACTCTTCGGGATTTTAAATTTTTTCACATCCACAGTAAAAATCATGTTGTCGGGCAAGCCATATTTGATCTGTTTACTGTAATTGTATTCCGTTAATATTGTACCGTTTGATTTGGTAGTCAACTGTGATTTTAGCACAACATTTCGTTTGTTGTCAATCCATAATTTACCAAGAATAAGATCACTTGTGTCTGACGATGGAATTACATTAATAATAACAGTTTGATTGGCACCAATTAGTTCAGTTCCTGAAACCAGTGCATCAAAGGAGGTGGTGTCGGTAAGCATGCGGGTGAACTGATCAAACCCTTGCCGAGGAACAATTGCAATGCTTTTAGACACTACTTTAAATTTATCTTTTTGTTTAAAATAAATCGTAGCATTCACAGGAAACATTTTTACAAATGGAAGATCCACTTTAATATTCGCGATCACAGTATAATCTTTTGCAGTCATCATTTTTGTGTAAACACCATTTAAGATTTGTTTGGCACTTTTACTTTGTGATACCAAAATATTTGATTGAGTTATCAGTATAATAAAAGCGAGGATGCGAATCACATGTCTCATGATAGTATGTCTTTTTTGTTGAATTTATAAATAGCGATTCCTAGTAAACCAACAATGTGTATCATCAAAACGGTAATAGAGTTCAGTATGTTTTCTTTGGGCAAGGGATCTTCAAAAAAGCTACGCCAAGCCGCCATGTGTGTTGTAAATAAAAAAGGGCGGATAGAGTCGAATACAGGAACATCAATTGTTCCGATGATTGTAAATAAAATGATAATTCCCATGGTAGACACAATTGGTCCGATCGAATTTTCAGAAAAGCAAGAAAATGTTAATGCCAGAGTAGCAATCATTACCATGGCTAAATAAGCTACCAGAAACCCATAAACAAAACGCCAGGCAACATCCGTCTCCTGCAAGATGACTAGGCCATCACTTTTTAAAACCATAAGATCCCCCGTTCCAAAAAGAAGTTTACCGATAAAAATAGCCATGAAAGCCATCCACAATAAAACCACTAATGTATATGCGCAACCAGCAAAGTATTTAGACAACAAGATATTTGTACGTGAAATCGGTTTTGTAAGCAACAAACGAATCGTTCCCATTGCGCCTTCTCCCGATACAAGATCGCCGGTTACGAAAGCGATTAATAAAGGAACATGAATGATCAACATTTGTAAAACAATGAATGCCATCAGATTTCCATTTAAAATATTACCTTCAAATGAAAGCGACTGTTCAAATGGTCCTGTGATGAACGAAATATACATCATCCCATCGAGCTTCATGGCCATTAATATTATTCCGACAATGAGCGTAATTGCGCCAATGCCAATATAACTACGAGGTTTCGCGGCTATTTTTATAAACTCGTTATAGGTGCTTTTCCAAATCATTCGTGGTTGATCAACTTTAAAAAATAATCTTCTAATTTCCGTTTGGGTTCAATTGAAAAAACGTGGATGTTATTTTCACAGAATTCTTTATTAATAAATGCAATTTTTTCCTGGCTAATCTGTACTAATAAGTTGTTGCCTTCATCACTTTCTTCTGATAATAGAATGTTGTTTTTTAGCAATATTTGTTTTGCCTTTTCAATTGAATCAACTTTAAAAGAAACGATTAATTCCTGACCGTTTAATAATTCTGATACACTTCCCTGAATAATTGTTTTCCCTTTGTTAACAATCACCATTCGGTTTGCAATTAATTCAATTTCAGATAAAATGTGGGACGACAAAAGAATCGTTTTGTTTTGCTCATTTTTTAATTGAAGGATCAGCTTTCGGATGTCAATAATTCCCTGAGGATCTAATCCTGTTGTAGGCTCATCTAATATTATTAATTCCGGATTGTGTATGAGGGTTTGTGCTATTCCCAACCGTTGTTTCATGCCATGTGAAAATCCACTGACCTTATCTTTTTCTCTACCTTTTAATCCAACGAATTCAATGATCTCGTGGATTTTATTTTTTTTAATTTCAACCCCTGAAAGTCGCGCAAAAATTTCAATGTTTTTTTCAGCTGACAGGTACTTATAAAAATCTGGCTTTTCTACAATACATCCTATTTTACTTAGAATATAATTACGATGTTTAAGCAAATCTTTTCCGAACAAAAAAAGTTCACCACTTGTTGGTTTGATTAGTGAAAGCATCATTCGTATGGTTGTACTTTTGCCAGCTCCATTTGGGCCCAGGAAGCCAAAAACATCACCGCGAAAAACATCAAAAGTTACATCCTGTACAGCATGAAGTTTTCCAAAGTGTTTAACAAGATGCTTTACTTCAACTATTTTTTCCTGTGTATTCATTTTATTATATGAAGGATAGCGCTCCTTTTTTTGTGATGTTATTTTTTTTCAAGCCCTTTTTTAAATGTAGCAAGAACCCGTTCGCGTGCAAATTTATGATCAACAATTGGTTTGGGATAGTCGAGCTCTTCAAATTCAGGAACCCATTTGCGTATGTATTCAAATTTTGAGTCGAATCGTAATGTTTGTGCATCCGGACTAAACACTCTGAAGTACGGTGCGGCATCGCAACCAGAACTAGCGGCCCATTGCCAACCACCATTGTTTGCCGAGAGATCAAAATCCATCAGTTTTTCTGCAAAATAAGCTTCACCCCATCGCCAGTCGATGAGTAAATGTTTTACTAAAAAACTTGCAGTGATCATTCTTACGCGGTTATGCATAAAGCCGGTCGTATTAAGTTCTCTCATTCCTGCATCCACTATCGGATAACCCGTTTCACCTTTGCACCAACGTTCAAATTGTTCCTCATTGTTAAGCCATTTGATATTGTCGTATTGTTTTTTGAATGAACGCTTAACAACATGCGGAAAATGAAAAAGAATCATCATATAAAATTCCCTCCAAATCAATTCATTCAGCCATTGATCATTTAATAAAAGTGCTTTAGCTGCAAGTTGTCTGATACTAACTGTTCCAAAGCGCAAATGAATACTTAAACGGCTAGTTCCTTCAGTGGATGGAAAATTTCTGGTTTCGTGATAGTTTGAAATTAATTTTTCATTTATTGATGGGGCAGAAAATTTCATTCCTGAACTATAAAATCCGATTTCATTTAATGTTGGAATCGGAATTGTTTTTGTTTTAAAAAAGTTCGTTTTATATTTTTCTGTCGGATAGGTTTTCAGGTAGTATGAATTTAGTTTTGCTTTCCATTTTCGCATAAATGGAGTAAAGATCGTATATGGTGTTCCGTCCTCTTTCAATATTTCCTTCTTTTCAAAGATCACTTGATCCTTAAATGTATGAAAACGTATACCATTTTTAATTGCAAGTTCTTCAATTTTTAAATCCCGCGCAATTGCTGAAGGTTCATAATCTGTATTTGTATAAATGTGAACGATCGCGTACTCTTTGATTAGATTTTGGAATATCTCAAGCGTATTCCCTTTTAAGACGCATAAAGAACTCCCCAATCCGGTGAATTGTTTTTGTAATTCGAGCAGGGCAAGATAAATAAACTCAAGTCGTTTATCGTTTTTATTCTCCAGACGATCAAGTATATCTGTGTCAAAAATAAAAAGGGGTAATACCTGCTGTTTGTTCTGGAGTGCGTGGTATAATCCTGCGTTGTCTGATATCCGCAAGTCTCTTCTGAACCAAAAAATGCTGATCTCTTGTTTAGAAGCCATTTTGTTTATTATATATTAATTAAATTTAAACAAAGTACTAAAATGCAAACTCTTTTAGTTCTTGCATTAAACGCTTCCTTGCCAAAAATATTCTGCTTTTAACTGTTCCGATTGGTAACTCCAGTTCGTCTGCAATTTCTTTGTATTTGAAGCCGTCATTGTATCGCGTAAATGGTATTTTGTATTCGTCTTCCAAGGCATCAATTGCTTTTGTAATGTGTTTTAAATTAATTTGAGAATTAGCATCCGGACTGTTACTCCCGTTCAATTGTTTAACAACTGAAAGATCCTCTGTATGTGTAATAATTTGGCGTGTTTTAATTGATCTTCTATAGGTATTGATAAAGGTGTTTTTCATAATGGTATACAACCACGCTTTTAAGTTAGAAGCATCCGCAAATTTGTCGCGGTATTTCAATGCTTTCAAAAATGTTTCCTGCACCAGATCCTGCGCCTCTTCGCTGTTTAATGTTAAGCTGTATGCAAAGTTTTTTAATGGAGTTCTTTGATTCACCAGCTGTTGATTGAATTCGATTGCTGTCATATGATGTGTGTTTTAAAATTTGTTTAACAAATGTACAAAAAGATTAAACAAGACCAATAAAAATGTTTAATATTTTACAGAAAAGATTAAACAAATTATTCTATTAAAGCACAACTATTTGTTTTTCAGTTAATTGAGAAAAGCTGGTTTCGTTTTCCCTTGGAAGATTATTCTTAGCTTGACTATTGCTTGGGTTCTCAAATCAAGTGGTACTCCAATCGATATGTCAGTTCGAGTGTTCCGCAGGAACTATCGAGAACTAATAGAACTCCTATTGCTTCTCGATTCAATACATCGTATGCTTTCATTCCTATAGCATGGCTTTGTGACACATAGGGAAGGATTCGGAAAGAAATAGAAAAAGTATGAAATCAGGCGAGTAAAGACAGAAAATCGGCAGGAGTTTTAAATAATTTCGCATTATCGGGAAGTTTTATCTCTTGCTTCGTTAATTCATAACCCGATAATAAAAGTTTTTTTTGTGGAAAGGATGCGCCGAGTTTATTCAGATAATCTTGTATTGAATCCATTCTGTGGGTAAATACAGATACAACATAGTCCGAGTTTTTAATTTCCACAACACGTTCAACATCTATTAATGGAATCGATTGTCCCAAGTAGGTTACAAAATGCCCTTTTGATTTTAATAAATAGGTGAAGTAGAGCAAGCTTAATTCGTGTAATTCGTTTTCTGGGAGATATAAGGTGAATTTCTTTGACATTTTATTTTCCGTTACAATCTGACCATCAATTGCTACAATCAATTTTTGACGAATTAAATGGGTAATAAAATGTTCTTGAGCTGGATTAATACTTCCTGTTTGCCACATAATCCCGATTTTATGAAGGAAAGGATATACAACCTCTTCTATTGTATATGAAAAACCGTTTCTTAAAATTTGGTTGGAAATAATTTTTTCGAAGCGTTGTTCATCCATTTCAACCATTGAAATAATGAGACTGCTTATTTGTTCACTCTCCTTAATATTACTCTCAAAAATTTTTGTAACTTCTGAAGCGATATCTTCTTGACTGAGTTCGGCAATCTTCGAAATTTTGTAACCGTGATTGTTTAAAAGGCTTACATTTAAGATATTCTTTAATTCATCATTGTCATACCAGCGTATGTTTGTGTCTGTACGATTCGGTTTTAGAATACCATAGCGCTGCTCCCAAATACGAAGCGTATGTGCTTTTATTCCTGAAAGTTTTTCTAAATCTTTAATTGAAAATTTACAAATCATTTATCGTGAGGCATATATTATTACAAAAACAAAAGATTCTGCATTTTGTTTAAGTTCATAATATTTATTTTTTTTCTATTTCCCTTCATTTAAAATCTTATCCAACTTGATTGTTTCTGTTAAATTTCCGGATATAAAATCTTTCGTTGCATCATTGCAACGAGAAAATTAAACAAATTCAGTGAGAAATAATTCAGAAAAATGTTTTTTTAATTTTTGCTTCACTTCTTCTTCTTCTACCTTGCGTCCCAACTCTTTATCTAATGAAGTTACTGCTTTGTCAATAATTCCACATGGAATAATATTTCCAAAATAATTCATATCTACATTAATGTTAAATGCAAATCCATGCATAGTTACCCATCGGCTGGCGCGAACCCCAAGCGCACAAATTTTCCTCGCTTTTGCAGGATTAGTTGCATCCAACCATACGCCTGTTTCTCCGGCACTTCTTTCTCCAACGATACCGTATTCAGCCAGTGTACGAATTACCATTTCTTCTAAAAATCGTAAATATTTATGAATATCTGTAAAAAAATTGTCCAAATCTAAAATCGGATATCCAACTATTTGTCCGGGCCCATGATAGGTAATGTCGCCACCACGGTTTATTTTATAGTAACTTGCATTTTTTTCTTTTAGTTGATTTTCGCTGATGAGCAAATGTTCTTTATCGCCTGTATTTCCGAGCGTATACACATGAGGGTGTTCGCAAAATAAAAGAAAATTAGCTGTAGGTTGTTGCTCTTTTTCAGGGCGTGTTCGGTTGGCTACTTTGGTATCAACTACTTCAGCAAAAAGTTTTTCTTGAAAATCCCAAGCTTGCTTGAAGTCGATTAGGCCCAAATCAATAAATTTTACTTTTTGCATTCTTCGAATTTCGAATCGTTATTTATTTAGAGAAGGGACTTGTTTGAGCCACTAAAAACCGAACCTAGGATTAAGGAGCGAACAGACCAGTAGGAAGTCTATAGCTCCGAAAGTTTTGATTTTAGTTGATTTATAACATTTACTTCCATCAGATCCGCTCCGCGTAATTCTCCCAATGCAATAGATATCCAATCTCCCAAGTGAATAAAATAGATTGCCTTTTCTATAATTGAATTTCCTTTGGAATATACTTCGGTAACGTCAGCAGCGTGTTTTTTAATAACATCTTTGTTGATCTGCACACGCGCTAAATTTCTGGAATATTCATCTTTATCTAAAAAGAACAAGACACTTAAGTTGTTATTTTTTTCTGTCCAGCCAACCAATTCGTTGTGATTCATTTCCGGAACGATGTGATGCCAGCAAAGGATTTTTGAGTTTTCGTTCAGTTGTTGTCGGAAACGTATCGCAATGCCTTCGTTGAAAGTGGTGGCATAGATTACTGGTATTTTTCCTAATAGTTTTTCGGCAATAGTTTTTCCTTCTGCGATTATTGTGTTTTCTTCCGAATCAATTAATTTTACAGCTGCTTCAAGATCTGCTTTATAGTTTGTATGAATGATTTTATTAAAACCAAGAATAAAAAACAATTGAGTTAAAGAATAGCCAAGACAAGAGCGTGGGGGCATTCCACCGGGAACAACAATACAGTCGAATCCCTTTATTTTAGATGCCTCTAATACTGTTCCACCGGAAGTCACAGCAACAATTTTCGCATTTTTTGCAATTGCCAAATCCAAACAATTTAGCGTTTCTTCTGTGTTTCCAGAATAAGAGGAAATGATCACCAATGTGTTTTCATTTACATAAGCTGGAATAAAATAGCCTTTTGTAACATTCACGGGCACGTTCGCGTTACCTATGACAAGTTCAGATACAATGCTTCCTCCAATTCCGGAACCGCCCAATCCACAAATTAAAACGTTTGAAATTGTATGTTGAGAAGGCGTCAGTTTCGCACTGCTGCCAATAGCAATTGCTTCTGTTAATTGTTTCGAAAAATTTGCTACTAATGTTTTCATCACATGTTATATTTTAAGAAACATTTCTGTTTCGTATTGTTACTATCTGAAGGGGTGTAAAAATACGATTTTTTTGAAATAAATACTTAAAAAGGGCAAATAACATGACTATAAAAGCCTCATAGCATGTATATTTGCAAATATTTTAAATCAAGAGAAACTGAAAATGAGCCTAGAACTTAACGAACAGGAATTATTAAGAAGAGCAAAGTTAGAAGAGATCACCAAAATGGGAATCGATGCTTATCCCGCTGCATTGGTTGAAATTAATGCAACAGCAAAGGGTATTTTGGAAAATTTTACTCTTGGAAAGGAAGAAGAATTTAAAAATATATGTATAGCCGGGCGCATCATGAATAACCGTGATATGGGAAAGGCTTGTTTTGTTAGTTTGCAGGATGCAACAGGTCGTATTCAAGTATATATCCGCAGAGACGATATTTGTCCGGGCGAAGATAAGAGCCTGTTCGATTCTTTATTCAAAAAGAACACCGATCTTGGCGATATTGTTGGGATTACCGGTTTTGTATTTGTTACCAAAGTGGGCGAAATATCGATACATGCTACCTCATTTAAAATGTTAAGCAAGTCCTTGCGCCCATTGCCATCTGTTAAACGCGATGACGAGGGAAATGTATTTGATGAGGTTACTGATCCGGAGTTTCGTTACCGCCAGCGTTATGTGGATTTAATTGTGAATCCAAATGTGAAAGAAACATTTATCAAACGCACGAAAATGGTAAATACCATTCGTGATTTTTATAACGAGAGAGGGTATTTGGAAGTTGATACACCTGTTTTGCAAGCAATTCCCGGTGGCGCATCTGCACGTCCGTTTTTGACGCATCATAATTCGTTGAATATTCCGATGTATATGCGTATTGCGAACGAGTTGTATTTGAAACGACTTATTGTTGGTGGATTTGATGGTGTTTATGAATTTTCCCGTAATTTTAGGAATGAAGGAATGGACAGAACACACAATCCTGAATTTACGGTGATGGAATTATATGTTGCATACAAAGACTACAATTGGATGATGGATATAACCGAAGAGCTGCTTGAAAAAATTGCACTTAATGTGAATGGTACAACCGCTGTTCCTGTTGGTGAAAAAATGATTGATTTCAAACGCCCCTTCAAGCGCATTACCATGTTCGATTCTATTAAAGAATTTACCGGAGTTGATATCAGTAATATGGACGAAGCCCAGTTGCGTACTACCTGTCAACAGCTAAACATTGAGGTAGCAGACAATATCGGCAAAGGAAAATTGATTGATGAAATTTTTGGAGCGAAGTGTGAAGGCAACTATATTCAGCCAACATTCGTTACTGATTATCCTGTGGAGATGAGTCCGCTTACAAAAAAACATCGCAGTAAACCCGGACTAGTAGAGCGTTTTGAGTTGATGGTAAACGGTAAAGAATTGGCAAATGCCTATTCCGAATTAAACGATCCAATAGATCAACGTGATCGTTTTGAAGAGCAAGCGAAATTAATGGAGCGTGGAGATGATGAAGCGATGTTTATCGATCATGATTTTTTACGTGCATTAGAATATGGGATGCCACCAACATCGGGTATTGGAATCGGTATCGATCGCTTGGCAATGATCATGACAAATAATATTTCTATTCAAGACGTTTT
>CANIFU010000076.1 GCA_947466965.1 Bacteroidota bacterium | reverse complement strand
GCGCAAGTATTGGGTTCCTCGACAGGTTGTATCTCCTCTATTATAGATACCGTTGTAATATATAGTCTTCCAACACCTGCATTTACCCTCGCAAATGTTTGCGCCATTGATTCTGCTCAATTTTTAAATACTACTTTGTATACAGGTGCCGCTTCCGATCTTACGTATAATTGGTCGTTTGGCGATGCTAGTATTGCATCTTCCATAGATGCTCAACATTTATATGCCTCGCAAGGAAACTACAATGTGACATTGTCGGTAAATACAATTGCAGGTTGTTCTGTAAGCAACACGCAATTAATTACGGTACATCCAATGCCAATTGCCAATTTTGGTTTTTCTTCTACGCCTCCCGTTTGCTATTTGCAAAACATGTCTTTCAATTCCACTTCTTCTGTTAGCTCGGGTACCTTAAATTATCTTTGGGACTTCAATGACGGAGGATCCGCTGTTGTTCCTTCTCCAATTCACTTGTATGCTGCTGCTGGGAATTATAATGTTGAATTAATTGTGACCACGAATAACTTTTGTAGCGATACAATAACACAAACGGTAACGGTGCATCCTTTACCTTTTGTTAATTTCAACAATAGTCCTGTTTGTGACGGACAAATCAGTTCCTTTTCCGAAGCAACTTCTATCTCATCTGGCAATATCATTTCCTTTTTGTGGAATTTTGGTGATGGATCAAGTGCTAATACAGCTATTACATCCAATCAATATCTAGCTGCGGGCATTTATAATGTTACGTTAACAGCAACGTCTGATTTTGGTTGTGTAAATGATACAACAAAACCGGTAACAGTAAACTTCGTTCCTGTTGCCAATTTTACTGCTGCCGATGCGTGTTTTAATGCTCCAAACGCTTTTACGAATACTTCCTTAATACTTGGTTCAAGTCCATTGACCTATGCTTGGTCGTTTGGTGACGGACTGGGGACATCCAGCTCGTTTTCTCCCGGTTATACCTATGCGAGTCCCGGTATGTACAGCGTAACGTTAGTCGCTACTTCGGGTCCGGGCTGTGTTGATTCTATTTCTAAATATACCGAAGTATTTAATTTACCTGTTGTATTTGCAGGCGTAGATACGACTACAAGTTTAGGAACGGAGATTATGTTGAATGGTTATTCTCCTGCAGGCGTATCTTATTTTTGGACACCTTTATCCTCACTTAGCAACTCAACTATTCCCAATCCGATAGCTCGACCAACCGTAAATACCACGTATGTGCTAACGATGACGGATGTGAATGGTTGTCAAAATTCAGATGATGTGACAGTGAATGTAATGAATGATTACAACCTAACAATTTACAATGTTATTACGCCTGATGAAAATGGCAAAAATGATTATTGGAAAATTGAAAATATTGATTATTATCCTGAAGCACTGGTTCAGATATTCAACCGCTGGGGAGAGAAAATTTACGAGAAAAAGAACTACTTAAATGACTGGCAAGGAACATATAATGAAGATCAACTTCCGGATGGTAATTATTATTATGTGATATCCTTCCCTGATACTGATTTTCATTATAAGGGAAGTGTAACATTATTAAGAAATAAGAAATAAAGGATGAAGAAGATAGCAGCAGCTCTTGCTTTTTGGGGATCTATTAGTATCTCGTTAGCGCAACAAACACCCTCTTTTGATCATTATTTGGTGAATCCATATTTAGTAAATCCTGCTGCCGCAGGTATGAACGGTACAAATGTAATTATTGATTATCGCAAACAATGGTCTGGATTTACAGGGGCTCCGGAAACACAAGTATTATCGGTTGATGGTGCCATTAAAAAAGATAAAATAGGATTGGGTTTAATGGTTATGAATGATCAGGTAAATATACTTGCTAATACCGGTGCGTATGCAACGTTTGCGTATCGTGCTAAGTTCTCAGAAAATCATTTTTTACGCTTTGGTTTGTCAGCTGGAATAAATCAAAACAGAATTTTGTTTGACAAAATAAATGCGGATGATCCTTCTGAATTACAGTTGTTTCAAAACAATCAAAATGCTTCATCTTTTGATGGAGCAGCTGGATTATTATATGAATTGGGTCAGCTAAAAGTAGGTATTTCATCCACGCATCTTTTTGGAGGTCGATATTATTATGAAAATAATTTTGACTCAGAAAGCTTAAATTATAAAACAATAAATCATTATCTGGTAAATGCCGAATACCGATTTAATATTAAAAAAGGCAAATTTGGAATTGTTCCTTTTGCTTTAGCTAAAACCGCACAAGGACTTAAGCCATTATGGGAGGGAGGAATAACGGGCTTTTATAAAAAAGATGTTTGGCTAACATTGAGGTATTTAAATAACGTAGGGTATTCTGTTTCGTTTGGTGGTTTTATTGCAAAAAATATTATTGCAGCTTATGCATATACGTATTCTTCTTCAGAAATTGGCGCCTATAACCAAGGGACGCACGATGTCATATTAGGATTTAGATTTGGATCAAAAAACGGAGGCAATGGAGCGGATCAAAAAGCAATGGATGATCTGCGTAAAAATAATAGTGAGCTTTTTGAAACAACCGCCTTTTTAAAAAATCAATATGATCAGTTAAAAAAGGATATTGAACTTCAGAAAAAAACATCAAAAGAAACTATTTATGGATTGGATAGTATTAAAAAGTTAATGAGTAAAAATAAAGCCGAGCTGGATAAAATTATTCAGGAAAACTTGATAAAATTTGAAAAATATCAAAATAACAGCGGGACTGTAAATACGAATGCGAAGGATAAAACGGAAAATAATAATAATGAAGGTAATAAAGCCGAAAAGCCACCGTATCCGCGTAACTTCCTAAATAGTGCTAATGGCGGAAGTAAAGGAAGCGACAATAATGTATCAGATGTTGGTGATTCAACTAAAGGAAACAATTCTTCATTGTCGAATTCAGAAGAAGGAATACTTGATGGTAAAATTTATGTGGTAATTGGAGCTTCTGTAAGCTTAGATGTTACTAAACAGTTTCAAAAAATGGTCTTACGTGAATATGGTGAAGAGACAAAAATTGTGAGGGGTGAAGGTAGTGTTTGGTATTTTGTATATACGAAATCATTTGAAAATACAAATGATGCATCTAAAGAACAAAGTCGAATGTCTAAAATGGATGAGAAAAGTTTGTTTATTGGAATTCCTTGGTGCTTGATCCAAAATAAATAAGAGAACATTGGCGTGTTTTAAAAATAAATGAATATTAAAACAATTCCTTAATATACTACTCTACGCCCTCAATCATTTGCCAATAGGCTGCCACGTTCTTTATTAAATACATACAACGTTTATTAGGAATTATATTAAATTAATTTTATACAGCCTTTTTTTAATTTAAACTAATAATAATAGGAGACTAAAAGACTATGGAAAATCAAGATAAAAAAGGATATAAATATTTTTTAGATAGAAGCATTACAACCCGAGAGTTAATTTTTATAGTGGCAGTAATTTTGTGTCTGTCTCCAATCATATCTCCACCCATTGCTTTATTAATGGGTTTAATAATTGCACAGTTTATTGGGCATCCTTATTTAAATCTGAATCACAAAGCCACAAAAATATTGTTGCAAGTTTCAGTTGTAGGATTAGGATTTGGAATGAATGTTACAAGTGCATTGAAGGCAGGGAAAGAAGGTGTCGTATTTACAATTATTTCAATTGTTGGGACATTGATAATCGGTTTTTTTATGGGTAAGTTTTTGAAGATTGAAAAGAAAACATCTTTTTTAATTTCATCAGGAACCGCCATTTGTGGTGGAAGTGCTATTGCGGCTATTTCTCCCGTAATTAAAGCAGATGAAAAACAAATATCAGTTGCTTTAGGAACTATATTTATTTTAAATTCAATTGCATTGTTTGTATTCCCTATGATTGGCCATCATTTTGATTTATCACAATCCCAATTTGGAATGTGGTGTGCCATTGCAATTCATGATACCAGTTCTGTAGTTGGTGCATCCAGCAAATATGGGCAGCAGGCGCTAGAGATTGCAACAACAGTGAAATTAGCCCGCGCATTATGGATAATACCTCTTGCATTTTTATCTACGTTGTTGTTTAAAAATAAAAATAGTAAAGTAAGTATACCCTACTTCATAGGCCTTTTTTTACTTGCTATGATCGCAAATACATACATTCCTTTTATTCAAGATTATAGTAGTTATTTTGTTGCAATTGCAAAAGCGGGCCTCACATTAACCCTTTTTTTAATTGGATGCGGATTATCACGAAAGGTGCTTTTGTCTGTTGGTTTTAAGCCATTGTTACAAGGTGTTGTATTGTGGGTTATTATTTCAGCAGCTGCACTTTTAGTAGTAATTAATTTAGTGATTTAAAATTCAATTCACCTGTTTTAATATTAGCTTTACAAATCAATAATTTAGGCTAAAAATAGATAATGTTTTTACGAATTTATTTTATCACATTATAATTATAATTTACTTAATATGAACTACAGAAATGCAATCGGATGAGACAGTGTCGTGATTTAATTATAACAGTACCACTATTACTAATTACTATTTTTTCTTTTTTCACTCCATCTGATCTCTATTCCCAGAATGATTTGTTAATTAGCGCTCAAAATTTATGTCGCGATAATAAATTCAAAGAGGCTATTTCTATTCTAGATAAAGTTGTTATAGATCCTGAAACGAAGACTGACCCTCTTGCCCTAAATTTAAGAGCAGTTGCTTATTTATACTATTTTAAATCTATTACTACCTATAATTCCTCCAGGACTAAACTGCTCGATACTGCAATGAGTTCTGTTCTTAAGTCTGTTAAATTTGATGAGCATGAAAGTTATAAGTCAAGTAACATGGATCTGTTAAAAGAGGGCGCAGAATTCTATCACAAGATCAGTATCGTTTTGATTAGGGATTCTTTGAATGGATCAAAGTCGAGAGCGTGTTTTAGTAATTATAGAAAATATACAATTATATACAATCCTGATTTTAATTTTAAAGAGGCTGATATTGAATATTATAACAAAAGAGCAAGCTATTTTTTGGATTATTATTTAAAAAATGATACGATTAAAAAATATGCCGAGTATACAATTTCTTCTTTGAATAGGGTATTGGAATTAGATAGTAAAAATATCTTGGCAAATAACAACTTATTAGTTTTTAGGGCACATATAAAACAGTTGGAAGACAAAGAAAAGCAAAGGTTGATTGAAATAGAGAAAAATATTATCGAAAATGTATATGAGAAAAAAGTTGAAAAAAATGAGCAGGAGATTAAATTATTAAATAAAAATAGAATAATTTATAAAGAAGAATTAAAAAATCAAAAAATTCAAAACAACCTCCATAAGAATGAGATAGAAATAATATCCAAAGAAAAAGATTTTTTCGAATTAGAGAACGAGAAAAATAGATCCATTATGAATTTATCCTTAATTGTTCTTTTCTTGATGTTGTTTATTTCCATTTATATATTTATTAATTTACAGAAGAATAGGAAAGCTAAAAATCTTATCTCTTCTCAGAATGAGTCGCTTGAAAGACAGAAGCTTTTTATTGAACAAAAACAAAAACAAATAGTGGAAAGTATTTCCTATGCTAAATACTTGCAGGAAGCTATTTTACCTCCAAAGTCTTTCCTAAATCAATATATTCCTGAAAATTTTATAATTTATAAACCTAAAGATATTGTTGCTGGCGATTTTTATTGGTCAGAAAAAGTAGGAGATATATTTTTTGTTGCCGTTGCCGATAGCACAGGTCATGGTGTTCCAGGAGCCTTGGTGTCGATTGTATGCTCCAATGCGTTGAATAGAGCAGTAAAAGAGTTCAAGTTAAATAAAACAGGTGAAGTGTTAGATAAAACATCGGCTCTTGTTGTTGAAACATTTGATAAGAGTAGTAATGAAGTAAAAGATGGGATGGATATTTCTTTGCTTGCAATTGATTTTGTAACTAAAAAAATATGTTGGAGTGGTGCTAACAATCCTCTTTGGTATATTAATAATAGCCAACTAAATGTGATTAAGCCAAACAAACAGCCTATAGGGAAAACAGATAAAATAGTTCCGT
Source organism: Bacteroidota bacterium (assembly GCA_947466965.1). Taxonomy (GTDB): domain Bacteria; phylum Bacteroidota; class Bacteroidia; order 2-12-FULL-35-15; family 2-12-FULL-35-15; genus 2-12-FULL-35-15. The sequence continues at coordinate 6,342 of CANIFU010000076.1, read as the reverse complement.
TTGTAACGCACGAAATTGTTTATGAACCCAATACTACTTTTTATTTATTTACGGATGGATTTGCAGATCAGTTTGGGGGAGAACACGGTAAGAAATTTATGTATAAGAAATTCAGCGAGTTGTTAGTTCGAAATAATCACCTTGCAGTTCAACAACAAGCAGATGTTGTTTTATCTGCGTTTGATCATTGGAAAGGCGATCAGGAACAAGTTGATGATGTGTGTTTAATTGGTTTGAAAATTTAATTATACACACGCTAAAATATAAAATGGGTTTTCAAATTACCTTCTAATGGCATTAATTATAAGTATAATTATCGATTATTGATAATGCCATACGAACTAAATAAACTGCATTTATAGTTGAGCAGCTTTACGCTTCTTTTCGATTTTATAAATAAGATATAAACTCCCTGAAACAATTATTACACTTATAATTACATAGATCAACTGACTATTATCTATTCCGATCTTATCTGCATCGGATGAAATAACCCCTCTGTTTGAAAGCCACACTAAAAAAACGGCCATCCCATTATTCACAAAATGGGCTATGATGCCGGGCCATAATGATCCGCTCCACAAAAACAAATATCCTAAAAATGCACCCATTAGCATCCTTGGAAAAAATCCGAAAAATTGCATGTGGAATGCACTGAAAATAATTGCACCGATCCAAATGGATATGTGTTTGTTACTAAAACATTCAATTAATACTTTTTGTATGATCCCACGAAAAAATAATTCCTCACTCAATGCAGCCATTAGTGCCACCACAAATAAATTCAATAGGAGGCCGCTTACCGATGTGCCTTTTGTAAATAATTCGGTAAGTTCCATTGCTTTTACTTCACTTGCGCGCATCCATTGCTCAACCCCGCTCAGCACTTCCGGTAAATGCATTTGCTCATTTAGTTGAGCAATCCAATTTATAAATGGCAAAGCGAAAAGTATTCCCATACTTCCTAATAGTACTGTTTTATAATTCGGCTTAGTTGTTACTCCTAAATAGTGAATACGTTTGTTTGTCCAAAATAAAGCGAATAAGATAGATGGTGCAATAAATAAAACCACTACTCCTATTACTTGACCAATATAAAGCAAAGTAACCATAGCCGTATCGTTGGTGTTTATTTCAGTGCTTCCCGAGCTGCCAACAATGTTTAATAATCCATATATAAAAAGCCAGGAAAAGATTACAACTAATTTGATCCATGATTGTCGTTCTTCTTGCTTTGTATTTTGCATTGCTTGGCTTATTTTGATATTTTTGTACAATATTAGTAAATAGTTAATTAGGTTGATTAAGTAAATTTTAACAGTACAATTATCTTGTAAACCGAATAACGACTGAATCAACTATCCAATGACAAAAATAGGTAATATTGAATTAGGTGAATTCCCTCTTTTACTCGCTCCAATGGAAGATGTGAGTGATCCTCCATTTCGCGCTGTATGTAAAAAAAATGGAGCAGATATGATGTATACCGAGTTTATTTCATCGGAAGGTTTGATACGTGATGCTGCAAAAAGTATTCAGAAGCTTGATATTTTTGAATATGAACGCCCTATTGGCATTCAGCTTTTTGGTTCTGATATTGATTCTATGCGCGAAGCCGGGATTATAGCGGATAACGCCAATCCCGATCTTATTGATATTAATTACGGTTGTCCCGTTCGCCAAGTTGCCTGTAGAGGTGCAGGTGCTGCCCTTTTACAGGATATTCCTAAAATGGTGGAAATGACTTCCGCTATTGTTAAAATTGCAAACCGCCCCGTTACCGTTAAAACACGTTTAGGTTGGGACGATAGTACAAAAAATGTAGTGGAAGTGGCCGAACGATTACAAGATATCGGTATTGCTGCACTGACCATTCATGGTAGAACACGTGCTCAATTATATAAAGGTGCAGCCGACTGGACACTGATCGGTGACATAAAAAATAATTCAAGAATTAAAATTCCAATTTTTGGTAATGGCGATGTTGATTCTCCCGAAAAGGCTAAATTGATGAGAGACCGTTATGGTATTGATGGTATTATGATCGGTAGAGCAAGCATTGGTTATCCATGGATATTTAATGAGATCAAACATTTTTTAAAAACAGGTGAACACCAAGCACCACCAACTATTGCTGATCGTGTAAAGGTTTGTAAAGAACATCTTGACTTTTCGATGCGCTGGAAAACAAACCATGCAGGCATTGTTGAAATGCGCAGACATTATACCAATTATTTTAAAGGATTGCCTAATTTTAAAGAGTACCGCTTAAAATTAGTCACCACTTATTCCTATGATGAAATCATTATGATTCTTGATAAAGTGGAGAAACAATATTCTGCTATGGAAATGGCATAGCATGTCCCCTAAAAATAAATTGAAAGAGTATAAATATAATTCCATCCTATCAGGATTTTTTAAAAAGTAAGATGCTTTTTGGTAAAGATTCTAACCGGATACCATGCAGCCAAAAAACCAATCGATAGCACGGTGATCATTATCAATAGAATGTCTGAGGTTTCGAATTTTATAGGATAGGCAAGGTTCGCCGACATTTTAATGATTTCGTAATGTTGTTGTATCCAGCATAAAATACTACCTATAAGCAATCCTAAAAAGGCTCCGATACAGGTGATGAGCATCCCTTCAACCAAAAATATTTTTCGTATCAATTGTATATCTGCTCCCATATGATGCAAGATTGTTATGTCTTTTTTCTTTTCTAAGATCAACATCGTTAACGAACCAATCACGTTAAATGTCGCAATAATTAATATAAAGATCAGGATAATAAAGGTCCATAATTTTTCAGTTTGCATCGTTTTGTAGAGTGATGCATTTTGCTGTGCTCTATTTTTTATTTCATATTTTTCTCCTAATAAAAGGGCTATTTTTTTTTTAATCTGCATCTCATCACTTCCCTTTTTTATTCCCAATTCAAGTCCTGTTACTTCAGTTGTAAAGTCAAGTAATTCACGGGCTTTTTCAATGTTCATGATCGTGTACGTGTAGTCAAACTCGTCTAAGTTTATAAAAAAAGTACCAGCAGGATATGCTTTTAACTCGTTCAAGCCGTCTTCCGGATTTAACGAACTTGTTTTCCCGCGTTTGGGTGCATAAATAGAGATGAGAGTAGAAAGGTCGCTTGGTCGTGTTTGTAAAATAGTGCTGATGCCTTTTCCGATTACAATATTGTTTTTTGAAATGTTGAATTCACCTTCTGAAACAAGGGTGTCGATTCTACTCATTTTGCTGAAATCGGAACTCACTCCTTTGATCGTTGCAATACACTGTTTATCATCATATTTTAATAAGGCATTTCCCTCAACTATTTCAGTATAATAAGCAATGCCTTCAATTTTTTTTAATGATTGAAAGGCTGATGCATTCGGGTCAAATGTTTTTCCTTGTTTAATTGTTATTTCCAAATCGGGATCAAACGAATTGTAAAAAGATTGTACCAGATTGGTTAAGCCGTTAAATGCGGAAAGAACAATTACAAGTGCCATTGTTCCAATACAAATTCCTATTATCGAAATGCCGGAAATGATATTAATGGCATTGTGCGATTTTTTTGAAATCAGGTATCTTTTTGCTATGAAGAGTGGTAAGTTCAAATAAGACTGTTTTTATTCCAACGAATTACTAATTTATTACGAAGAAAACAAATTACATAAATTCGTATTTCGAAGTGTTGCCAAAATTCGCATTTCCTTTATTTCCTATTTTGATTCGTAATGCGATGGATTGGAAAGTTTGTAATGCGATGTTTTACTTTTTCAAAAGCTCATCAATTCGCATAGCATAATCCAATGAATCATCATGAAAGAAAACTAAATTCGGAATAATTCGCACTTGTTTTTTAATACGATCCGAAAGTTTTGTCCGTATATCTTTTGTGTATACCTGAATTAATTTTAATAGTTCTTTGTTATCCGGCACATTAAATAAACTCACATATATTTTAGCAATACCTAAATCAGGGCTCACCCTTACTTGGGTTACCGTAATGAGCGCATTGCCGAATAATAAACGTGTTTCTCTCTGAAAGATCTCACCAAGTTCTTTTTGTATTAATCTTGATACCTTTAACTGTCGTGTAGAATCCATATTAAACTTAATTTAGCAATTCAAAATTAACAATTAAACAGCTACAAATAGTATATTTGCACATTATTAGTTATTTAAACGTCAGATGAGAAAATTTTTCGGTGTTCTCCGTTATGTCAAAGGTTATTGGCGCTATGCTAGCTGGAATATCATTTTCAATATTTTATCTGTTATTTTTTCCCTTTTCTCAATCGCTTTAATGTTCCCTTTTCTGAAGGTTTTGTTTTCAAATGATCCCAATCAGATATCAGATATTATTGCGAAAGGTAAGCCTGTATTTTCTTTTTCAGCAGATGGAGTAGTGGACACCATAAATTTTATTATGGCCCAAGCAACTGTTGCAAATGGTAAGTTGGTGGTGTTGGTTTGGATTTGCCTTTTTATTGTTGCTACTATTTTTCTTAAAAATGTTTCCCGCTATTTTGCGATGTACTTTTTAGCTCCTATTCGCAATGGTGTTGTTCGCGATATGAGAAATAAATTGTTTAACAAAACACTCGATCTTCCTTTATCTTATTATTCTGATGAACGCAAAGGGGATATTATTTCTCGCATGACTGCCGATGTGCAAGAGATAGAATGGAGTATCATGCAATCCCTTGAAATGATCTTTCGTGAGCCACTTACAATCGTTGTTTTTCTTGTAATGATGTTCGGTATCAGTGCCAAATTATCGCTGGTGGCATTTATTTTATTGCCAATTACTGCATTGTTGATCGGACAGATTGGTAAAAGTTTAAAACGTTCAGCTACAAAGGGAAAAGAAAAAATGGGACTTCTTTTGTCGATAATGGATGAAACGCTTGGTGGTCTCAGAATCATTAAGGGGTTCAACGCAGAAAAAAATGCAAGGGAAAAATTTCAAAAGGAAAATCAGCTCTATACCAATATCTCAATTAAAATGTACCGTAAAGTCGATTTAGCATCTCCTTTGAGCGAATTTCTTGGCGTTTCTGTCTTAGTTGTTATACTTTACTTGGGTGGTAAAATGGTTATTGTAGATCACTCAATGGATGGTGCATTGTTAATCATGTATCTAGTAATGTTCTCTCAATTACTTACACCGGCAAAATCATTTACAAGTGCCTATTACAGTGTGCAAAAAGGATTAGCATCCTCCGAGCGTATTGATAAAATATTGGATGCTGAAGTAACCATTAAAGATAGCCCCAACCCCCAATCAATTACTAAATTTGAAAAAGAAATCGAATACAAAAATGTTTCGTTTGCTTATCGTGAAGGGGAAGTAGGTTGGGTATTGAACGATATCAATTTGAAAATTGAAAAAGGAAAAACAATCGCCCTGGTTGGTCAATCCGGGTCTGGGAAAACAACCTTGGCGGATATGCTGCCTCGCTTCTACGATCCTACAAAAGGTGAAATTCTGATTGATGGTGTTTCGATCAAGGGTGCAAAAATTGCTGACGTTCGCGCATTAATGGGTATTGTTACGCAGGAATCGATTTTGTTTAATGATACTGTTTATAATAATATTGCTTTTGGAATGGAGAACGTGACGGAGGAAAAGGTTATTGAAGCAGCCAAAATTGCCAATGCACATGAATTTATTATTAAAATGACCGATGGCTACCAAACCAATATAGGCGATAGAGGTAGTAAAATGTCTGGCGGACAAAGGCAACGGATGAGTATTGCACGTGCTGTGCTTAAAAATCCCCCAATTTTAATTCTTGATGAAGCAACTTCCGCACTGGATACCGAAAGTGAACGTTTGGTGCAGGATGCCTTAGCTAATTTAATGAAAAACCGTACTTCTGTGGTCATTGCCCATCGCCTCTCCACCATACAACATGCCGATGAAATCATCGTCATGCAAAAAGGATTGATCATCGAACGTGGAACGCATTCGCAGTTGCTTGCTCTAAATGGTAATTATAGCAAATTGCATGAAATGCAATCCTTCGTATAATCTTCTCTTTTTTAAAGCTGATCTTTAGGGTTATGCCTTTCCCCTTCGTAAAAATGAAGTTACTTAGCACACATTCCCCCTTTGAAAAAGGGGGTTAGGGGGATTTGCTATTCTAGGAACGAAGCCGTCTGCACCATTCCTCTTCGTAAAAATGAAGTTAATTAGCACACATTCCCCCTTTGAAAAAGGGGGTTAGGGGGATTTGTTATTCTAGGAACGAAGCCGTCTGCACATTCCCCTTCGTAAAAATGAAGTTAATTAGCACACATTCCCCCTTTGAAAAAGGGGGTTAGGGAGATTTG
>CANIFU010000075.1 GCA_947466965.1 Bacteroidota bacterium | reverse complement strand
GAAAATCGAACATTTCTATACTTTAAGAGTGAGAAACAGAATGAGAATGAAAAAAAATCAGAGTGAGAAACTTCGCTCTCGCTCTGTTTCTCACTCTGATTTTGTACCCGGGACCGGAGTCGAACCGGTACGGTTTCCCACAGGTGTTTGAGACCAGCGCGTCTACCAATTCCGCCACCCGGGCATTTGTTATTTGGGAAAGCGGGGTGCAAAACTACCCAAATGTTTTTGATTCACAAAAAATATTAGTTAAAATCGTCCGTTTTTTTGCCAAAAACTACATTTTTCATTACATTTGCGACCCTTATTTAAAGGCTATGAACTATAAAGTAAAATTATTTTCGGGTTCTACGACAAGAACTTTAGCTGAAAAAATCAGCAAAAGCTACGGTCAAGAGTTAGGCAAGGTATCTCTGCTTCGCTTTAGCGATGGAGAAATACAAACTTCTTATGAAGAAACAGTGCGTGGTAGCGACGTGTTTATTATCCAATCAACCATGCCTCCAACCGATAATTTATTTGAACTTTTACTGATGATCGATGCCGCTAAACGCGCTTCTGCTCATCAAATTATTGCTGTACTTCCTTATTTTGGTTATGCGCGCCAAGATCGTAAAGATCAACCACGCGTTGCTATCGGAGCAAAAATGGTTGCGAACTTATTGTCGGCTGCTGGTGCTACACGCATTGTTACTATGGACTTACACGCGGATCAGATTCAAGGATTTTTTGATTTTCCTGTTGATCATTTATATGCTTCTTCTATCTTTTTACCCTATATCCAAAGTTTAAATCTGCCAAACTTAACAATGGCAGCACCCGATATGGGCGGATCTAAAAGAGCAAATGCTTACGCGAAGTTTCTGAAATCGGATATCGTTATCTGCTACAAACAACGTGCAAAAGCAAATGTAATTGAAAGCATGACCGTTATTGGTGATGTGGAAGGTAAAGATATTGTATTGGTTGACGATTTAATTGACACTGGCGGAACGCTTACAAAGGCGGCAGACATGATGCTGGACAGAGGAGCTACTAGCGTTAGAGCTGTTTGTACACACGCTGTTTTATCCGGTAAGGCTTACGAAAATATAGAAAAATCGAGAATTTTGGAATTAGTGGTTACTGATACCATTCCCTTGACGCAACAATCAAGCAAAATAAAAGTATTATCGGTTGCCGAACTTTTCGGAAAAGTATTGCACAGTGTGCACAGTTTCGAATCTATCAGCTCTAATTTTATTGTATCTTAAATTATATTAAAAAAATTGCGCCTAATACATTTATAAACGTTGGTTGGCTGGCGCAACAACCGACAAAAAAATAATAACAAAATGAAATCAGTATCTATTAGCGGTTCGCCTCGTGCGAACGTAGGGAAAACAGATGCATCTGCTTTAAGAAATTCAAAGCGAGTACCGTGTGTACTTTATGGTGGTAAAGATCAAGTTCACTTTTCTGTGTTAGAAGCGGACTTTAAAGATTTAATCTATACGCCACACGTAAGTACAGTGGACTTAGACGTAGATGGCAAAAAATTCAAAGCCATTATTCAGGAAGCTCAATTCCATGCAGTAAAAGACAATCTTTTGCATGTTGACTTTTTAGAAATTATTGCAGGAAAACCAGTTACAATGAATATCCCGGTTAGAACAACAGGAACTTCTCCAGGTGTTAGAAATGGTGGTAAATTGAATAAAAAATTAAAAACATTAAGAGTAAAAGGCTTGGTTGAAAAAATGCCTGATACGATTGATATCGCAATTAACACACTCGAAATTGGTCAAGGTGTTCGTGTTAGCGATATTGCTATCGAAGGATTAACATTTTTAAATGCTTCAAACATTACTGTAGTGAGTGTTCAAACCACTCGCGCAGCTGTTGCTGAAGAAACCAAAGCTGCTGCTGCAGGAGCTAAAGGTGCTGCTGCTAAACCAGTTGCTAAAAAATAATCAATTGTTTCATTTTTAAAAAACCGCATCCGATGAATATCCGGATTGCGGTTTTTTATTTATTTTTATCACTTGGCGGGATTTCGTACTTTTGAAACATGAGTAAATTTTTAATTGTCGGGTTGGGAAACATTGGAGACGAGTATGAGAATACACGGCACAATATCGGTTTTAAAATTTTAGATTCACTCGCTAAAGAGAATAACATTAAATTTACAACCGACAAACTTGCATCGGTTGCAAACTATAAATTTAAAGGGAAAACACTAATTTTGATAAAACCCTCTACCTTTATGAATTTAAGTGGAAAGGCGGTTAATTATTGGATGCAGGCGGAAAAAATACAGAAAGAAAACATTCTTGTACTTACAGATGACTTAGCATTACCATTCGGGGCAGTGAGGATGAAAGGAAAAGGCAGTGATGGAGGTCATAATGGATTAAAGAATATTCAGGAAACATTGGTAACGTCCGAATATGCAAGGTTAAGATTCGGAGTAGGCAGCGAATTCTCCAAAGGCCGACAAGTAGATTATGTTCTTGGTAAATGGGCAGACGAAGAAAATAAAACACTTGAACCAAGAATAAAACTGGCAATTGAAATGGTTCAAAGTTTTGCTACAATAGGATTACAACGAACAATGAGTGCATATAATAACAAATAAATTTAAAAATAATAATATGAAAAAAATTACTCTTCTCTTTCTTACTGTCATCACATCTTTTTGTGCAAATGCTCAAGCGCTGTATACATTTGACAGTGTTAAAACTACGTCGGGAATAATTGATCCAAGTCCAGTTCCATTGTTTACCGGTATTACCTGCGGTTCTTTTTCTGCAACAGGTACTCCTCCAAACTCTTTAGCTGCACTTCGATTTGACTTTTCTGGGTGGTCGATTGGCTCTGTGGGTGGTCCGGCCGACACTCTATTTTCAGGAATGACAGGAGCAATAAGTACTGCTGAATATTATGAAGTAACATTAACTCCTCAGGCAGGATATTCCATTACAGGCGATTCAATAAAATTCAGCTTCGAGCGTTCGGGAACTGGCGTTAGAAGTTACGCTGTTCGTTCCAGCTTGGATGGGTTTACAGCAAACTTAAATGCAGTGTATGCTGCTCCGAATATAAATGTAGAGGTTCTGCCAGGAAATATTTTTTTCCTAAAAAAAGACATTCAAACAAATCAAAACAGAAACATCATTGTACTTGATGCTTCTTTCGCAAATTTAGTTGCGCCAGTAACATTCCGCTTTTATGCATGGAATGCTGAAGCGCCTTCTGGAACATTCAGCATCGATAATGTAAATTTTATCGGAAGCTCAACTCTTGGAACGGGAGTGTCGGAAAAAAATAAAATGGATATTACAGTGTTTCCAAATCCATCGCAAAGCGGATTGTTTACAATTGACTTGAATAATCTTTCAGGCAAGTCAACCATTCGTGTATATGATATTATTGGAAATATCATATACTCAACGGAAACAAGATCAATCGCAAAACAAATGATAGATCTGTCAAGCCTTGCAAATGGAAGTTATTTTGTTTCAATCACAAACAACAATGGTACAACAACAAAAAAGATTGTCGTAAATAAATAATTGTTGCCCTTTATTATAAAACGTCCTCTCCCGAATATTCGTGGAAGGACGTTTTTGTTTTTATCTTTGTAGTACTGATGGAAAAAAGCGCACACATTTCCAATATTGTTAAATCATTACCCGACAATCCGGGAGTATATCAATATTATGATGCAGAAGGAACCATAATTTATGTTGGGAAAGCAAAGAATTTAAAAAAAAGAGTTTCTTCCTATTTCAATAAAGATCAATCGGAAAATGGGAAAACGGCTGTATTAGTAAAAAAAATAGTTGATATAAAATTTATTCTTGTTGACACAGAGCTGGATGCACTATTGCTTGAAAACAATCTCATCAAAAAATATCAACCACGGTATAATGTTCTCCTAAAGGATGATAAAACCTATCCATGGATTTGTATCAAAAACGAACGCTTCCCACGCATATTTACTACACGTTACGTTGTAAAAGATGGCTCAACTTACTTTGGTCCCTACGCCTCAGTTAAAGTAATGTATACCGTTTTAGAATTGGTAAAACAATTATTCAAATTACGCAATTGCAATTTGAATTTATCGGAGGGAAATATAAAAGCACAGAAATTTAAAGTGTGTTTGGAATACCATATAGGAAATTGTAAAGGCCCTTGCATTGGAAATGAAAGTGAAGAGGACTACAATCAAACCATTGCAAACATAAAAGAAATTGTAAAAGGAAATATAAATAGCGTATCTAAATATCTGAAAAGTATTTTACAACATCACGTTGAAAAATTAGAATTCGAAAAAGCGCAGATCATTAAAGAAAAGATCGATGCCTTAGAAAAATTCCAAAGTAAATCGACTGTTGTAAGTCCAACCATCACAAATGTGGATGTTTTTTCAATCACTTCTGATGAAAAAACAGCATACGTAAATTTTTTAAAGGTTGTGAATGGCTCAATTATTCAGGGACATACCATCGAACTAAAAAAGAAACTAGATGAAAGTAATCAGGAACTGTTAACACTTTCAATTGCCGAATTACGTGAACGGTTTCATAGCGACGCAAAAGAGGTTTTGGTCCCTTTTGAAATTGAAACCGAATTTCCGGGTGTTGAATTTATTATCCCTCAACGTGGCGATAAAAAACATTTACTCGACCTTTCTGAAAGGAATGTTGACTATTACAAACGAGAAAAGATAAAACAAGAAAGTTTAGTAGATCCTGAAAGACATACAAAACGGATTTTAGAGCAAATGAAAAAGGATCTTCATCTTACCGAAGAACCAAGACACATTGAATGTTTCGACAATTCAAATTTTCAAGGCGCATATCCCGTTGCTGCGATGACCGTTTTCAAAGATTGTAAAGCCAGCAAAAAAGACTACCGACATTTCAATATTAAAACAGTGGAAGGTCCAGATGATTTTGCATCTATGGAAGAAATCATTTACAGAAGATACAAGCGTGTTCAGGAAGAAAACCAATCTATGCCACAATTAATTGTTATTGATGGCGGGAAAGGACAATTGAGTGCTGCATTACAGAGTCTTGATAAATTAGGGCTAAGGGGAAAAGTTGCAATAATAGGCATTGCTAAAAGATTAGAAGAAATCTATTTCCCAGGTGATTCAATTCCTTTGTATCTCGACAAAAGAAGTGAGACGTTAAAAATTATACAACAAATAAGAGATGAAGCTCATCGATTCGGAATTACGCACCATCGAAGCAAAAGAGATAAGGGGACACTTAAAACAGAACTCACCGAAATAAAGGGAATAAGCACTGCAACTGCACAAAAACTATTATCAGAATTAAAATCGGTTAAAAGAATAAAAGATGCATCTGAAAATGAACTTACTGATATCATTGGAAAAGCGAAAGCAAAAACAATTATCGATTATTATAAATCAGAAAAAGAATAATTAGGAAAGTAAATCAGAAAGCAATTTCATTTCAATTGCTGGAGAAATTTTTTCGTATACAATATTATATACAGCATTTGTTATAGGCATATCTACCTTGTACTTTTTATTGATCTCATAAATACATTTAACGCCATAATAACCTTCGGCAACCATATTCATTTCCAATTGCGCGTATCTTACTGAGTAGCCCTTCCCTATCATATTTCCAAACATTCGATTACGGCTAAATTGTGAATACGCAGTAACGAGCAGATCTCCCAGGTAGGCAGAACTTTTTATATCCCTATCAATTGGATGTACCACATCCACAAAAGCTTTTATTTCCTGAATGGCATTTGATATCAATACCGCTTGAAAATTATCACCATAACCTAAGCCATGACAGATACCGCTTGCTATAGCAAAAACGTTTTTGAGAACGGATGAAAATTCAGTACCAAAAATATCATCCGATACAGTTGTATTAATATACCTACAATTTAATTGAGAGGCAACATATTCTGCGCTCTTCGTGTTTTTGGAAGCAATTGTTAGGTAGGACAATTTTTCCATGGCCACCTCTTCGGCGTGGCAAGGACCTGTTATCACCCCTATATTCTCAATAGGAATATTGAACTGAGTGTTAAAATATTCGCCTACAATTAAATTATGTTCAGGGACAATACCTTTTATGGCTGAAAAAACCCTTTTGTCTTTAAAATCAGCCTCAGAGAGATCCTTGAGGGTATCCTTTAAAAAGGCAGAAGGGACTGCCATGATTAAAATATCTGCTTTGGACACAACATCCATTAAATCTGAACTCAATATTAATTTAGATGTTTCGAATTCAACAGAAGTTAAATAATTGGGGTTGTGCTTGAATTTTACAATATGGTCAACAACTGTCTGATTGCGAACCCACCACTGTATTTCTGAAGAATTATTGCAAAGCATTTTTACAAGTGCTGTTGCCCAACTACCACCACCGATTACTGCAATTCGATTTCCTGACATCATTCTAATTTAAATATTTAACAACTTGCAAATTACACAATTTATTCTTTCAACGCAATACAACACCTAAGGGTGCTAAATCAGAACCCACATAATCAGGCTCTAAAAACTGATTCTCTGTGAAATTATTTAAAAAAGCTTTTCGCACACCTTCAACAACTTCATCAACTGTAATTTTTTTCATGCATTGGTTGTCGCCTTTGCAAGGAGGAATAACAAATTCGTGAACACAAGGGCTACAATACACATTTTTATAGATAGAAATAGTATTTGCCATTCCTCCGTACTGTTGTGGTGAACAAGGACCAAAAAGGGAGACCGTTTTTATGTTTAATGCAAATGCCAAATGCATCGGCCCGGTATCGTTTGTAATTAATAACATCGAATTTGCTATAAGTGCTATAAGTTCCGTAAGACTTAATTTTCCGGAGGAATCAACTACATCAACTTGTGCTTGTGATACAATCGTGTTTACATATACTGATTCGTTTATATCCCCAATCAATACAATTTTGCATGAAGGGTATTCAAGAGAAATCGTTTTTATTAATTGAACAAAATTATTTGCTGGCCACCTTCGTTCCAATCTTAAGTCGGAAGCGTTTGGATTTATCAAAATATAGTCACTAGAAAGAATGGTGTTTAACTTTTGATTTATAGAAATCAATGTTTGCGCTTCAATTTTTGATGCATCCATTAACACTTTACTGTTAATCTTCTTGCAACCAAGTAATCGAGCAAATTGGAGATATGTTTGTGAAACAGGCGATTTAATATTATAAAAGATCATGTGCGTATACAAGCCCTTCCTATAGGTTTTATCGTCTTTAAAAAAACCCATTCTGTTTCGAGCAAGACTCATCGTTGTAATAACACTGCTATAATTAGAATATATTTCTAAATCGATAAAAACATCTGGCCTGTTTTTCCAAAGCTTTACTATTAAAAGAAAACTTGAACTGATAAGCGATGAAATGCTTTTATCAGAAACATGAAAAACAGCATCAACATCATTTATTAGCTGAAACAAACTTAGATTTGAACTATTTGTAACATAAACAATCCTTGCTTCAGGATAATTTTCACGAAGTGTTTTTAACAAAGGGCTTGATTGCACAACACTGCCCATCCCAACGAACTTACAAACAGCAATCGTTTTAACTGGTCGATCAAGTGAATGGTCGATTCGAAGTAAAAAACCAAGAATTCGCGCAAGGACGTTTAATAGATATACTATTGGCAGACCTATCACTTTATCAATTCTTATTTTAAATTTTAGTTTCAAGAGAGCCCTTTTTTTTAGCCAATCCAAGTTTCAATTCCAAAATAATGTTTTAAAATATACGATGAAGGTAACGAATAAAACTTAATCATAGTAGATTGCCCAACATAATATTGTGGCACTAAAAAGTTAATAAGAATAAGCACAAACGTGCGTTTTAAAAACAAATCCCTGCCCCAAAATTGCAGGACTTTTACAGATGAAAATATAATTAGCGGGAATGCTAAGCCAATAAGTCTAGAGGTATCTGACGCAAATAAAAGTTGCAACAATACACCGAAAAAAAGTAAAGAAAACCAGATGAGTTGATGTCTGTTTTTTTTATTCCAGGAAACATATATTGCAATCAAAGGGAATAACCAAAATAATTTGAAGGAATAAAAAAGACCAATAAAAAAACATGGCGCTATTGTTTTTACATTTTCTACTATTTGAGAGCTGTACATTTCCATATCATATCCAACAGGAGAAAGAGAGCTTACCCAAGTACGATATAAATAAAATGGAATAAAAATAATAAGCAGTGCGAGTGAGATGATCAACAACCTTTTGTCATTCCGTTGGATATAATACAAGTAAAATAAAGAAGGGAGAATAAACAAATTACTATCGTGATTAAATAAAAGCAAAATCATTAAAAAAATCCAAATAAATGGTTTCTTAATAAAAATAATAATAAGTAGGATCAAGAGGTAGGAGGTAACATCAACATACCCTTGAAAATGTAATAAAAATAAAATAGGGGTAGAAAAACAAATCAACATGGTTATGAAAAGGCTTTCAGTAGGCTGTTGATTTTTTCGCAGGTAATAATAAATGGTAGCTAATAATATTATAGCAATTATTGTCGGAAAAACAATATACAGCGATCCTCTAAGTCCAACTATGTGAGCAAGCAAAGGTGTTAAAATTCGAAAACGCAGATCATTTTGTTCTGAAAAATCAAATGGACGAATAGACAAAGACGCATATCCTCGACCAAGCTGCATGGGAGCAAAAGCTGGAGTGACATAGATAGCAGCAATGCAAATTAGAAACAATGCGATGGTAATAGAAGAAAAATATATGCCGCATTTCTGTTCCAGATACAGCAGTGTTTTCTCTATTTTATTTAAAATTTTATCGATCATTTCATGCTTGTTTTTTTTTTAGAATTACAACCATCTCTCCAATTGAAAAATAAAAGTTTTTTGATCGTAATTTTTTAGGAAAAATAAAATACAGAAAATTTATTGCTGGTGTTAACAGCCAATGCTTATAAACTTTATATTGGGTATGCAGATATTCAAAGTTTAATGCTTTCTTAGATTTTTCGAAATGAACAACAGATAATCCACATTTATCAGCAACACAAATAATTGACTTTTTACTGAAATAAAAGAAGTGCTCTAATTTATAATGTGTCCATTTTTTTTTCATTAGCATATTCGAAAGCGATCTTGCGTCGGGTGTCATTATCATGATTACCCCATTATCTGAAAGTAATTTAGAAGCCTTCGAAAGTGTTTGTTCTGGAATACGAACGTGTTCAATTAGATCAGACATAGCAATTACATCAAACATATTGTCATTAAAATGGCTGGTTTCGAGTGTCCCCCAAAAAATATTGTCCTCACCAAATTTCTTTTTCGCTATGGCAGATGAATATTCTGAAAACTCAACGCCAAATGGATCAAATCCTTTTTCTTTGGCAGTTTCAAGAAAATAGCCTGTTGCACATCCAACATCAAGAATTTTCCCTTTTTTAATATATTGCAAAATGAGGGACAGTCGCAATTGAAAGGTGGCGATCTTCATCCGTTTGGTGCTTTCGTTCTCCTCATTTCCGCTAACACCCCATGCAAAATAATAGTTCTCTGAATATAGTTTTATTAATTCCTGATCATTCAGTTGTGGAGATAAAAATTGAATGTCACAATCAGAACAGGCAAATATTTGTCTGTCTGATATCATATTAAATTTTATTTTAACGTGTGTCGAACCACAAAGACTACAATCCATACTATTCTGCTTTTAATAATTTTAACCCCTTTAGCACAACCTTACTATTTGATGCAGAAACGAATCCAACATAGCAAATGTTTGGATCGTACCAATTATACTGCGAGCTGATTCTTAAAGCAAAATTACGAGAGCCCTTTCCGGGAGAAACCTTAAAAGTAAATGCCCCTTTGTATTCCTTTTTGCTGCCATACACTAAATCAATAAACAAAGGCTCTGTGTTTTCTGTTTCTATGGAAACAAGTATCGTATTCCCACTAGTTTTATCTATTGAAGAAGTGAAATTATAATATTGAATTTCATTTTGTTTTAAAGTAATTGTCGATGAAGAAATATCGATCAACGTCTTTTCATTTACTAACGCTTTATCATATGTTGCCCAGATGAATGGCAAAAGCTCACAATTATCCTTTTGCGGATATTCAGAGTAAAAATCAGGTATAAATTCACATTCTGATATTTGGAGGGAACGAATTCCTTCATTACTTACAAACTCAACAGAACAGTCCGTTTGAAGGTGTTTCAATATATAATAGGAAATGTGATTCATCTCATCAACAAAAGTTGCTTTGATATTCTTTTCTCCTTCTGATGTAATCAATTTTAAATCAGGTGCGTGATCAGAAAAACGAACTTTGATAAGGTGTTGTTTGTTCTCAACATTTTTTATTTTATAAATGATACTTTTTCTTTCCAGTTTAGACGTATCCGATTCGCGATCATAAGAAAAAATCAAGTTTTGTTTGTTTTCGATCATAAAATCTTTTCTCTTCCAAACACATAAATTATCTACAATTACAAAAGGAGCATACTGCTGATAAAAATATTCTGCTAATCTGAAATGCCTCAACGTATTTGGAACGCCATCAACATTGTCCCACCAGTTTTCAGGGAAGTTCGAAAAGACAAGAAAAGGAACATCATACGATTTAATGTCTGTAATAAATGTCTTTTGCAAATAATCATTATGTATCGTAAGCGGGTTTTGGTAGAAATAGGATGGCGAGAGTTTACCGGTTATATAATAGAGCATTGGCATGTTAGAAAAATCAATGAATGTTTGATTTGAATCTAAATAAGTAGAAATAAGTTTCTCAAATTCTGAGAAATGTTCTTCTTCGAAATTCAAAGTGTCAATACAGCGATTAATATGGGGGACTGGCACAACCACTGAAAATGAATTTGTCTTTTCAATCGTTCTCTCATATATATTTTTAAACATGGATGGGGCGGGAAATTTATAATTCATCACTAAAAAGGTTGAAACAATTAGAAACAGTATTAGTTTTGTCACCTTTGATTTGTTATGAAAGAAAAGAAAAACGCTGCCACTGAAAATAAAAAAGATAAAAGCAGACAGACTATTATCATTGCCTTCTATAAATCCATGCCGAACAAGTCCTCGTTGAAAATTTACCAGATAATATACTGATAGAAAAAGAATAGACGAATAAATAAATCGTTGCGCATTTGAAATTGTATACTTTTTGAAAAACACAATCATTACCGAAATTCCAAAAATAATGATCAAAGGGAAAATATAATATTGAATTTTATAGATTGTTGTATTTGTATCTCCCATGCTAATATGCCCATATGATTGAGCAGATGCTAGATAGTTCAAGCCATTCCAGAACTTTTCAAACACATTTAAATCTCGCCACCAAGCTATTGCAAACAATGCAAAAACAATAATGCTAACAAAAACAATAGACGATTTTAAAACAATTTTCCAATTGATCCTAAACTGTTCACGGTTTATCATATATACAAGCAAGGTTGCAACAGAAGCCACAACCGACGGATAACCAATATCTACTCTCCAAAGAATTAAAAAAGCCAAACAGCTGATCAGTAAAAAATAATTTTTGAATGAAGCATTTTCTCGTATTACTTTATCCGTAAGAAAAATAGCAAGAAGAGAAATGATCGTATAATCTGATAACACAGAATCAATCAAAGGAAATAAGAGAATGACAAACAAAGCGATAAATGCATTTTTAGAAATTTGAAACATAAATCGATACACCATAAATGCCCAAAATACCTGATACATAAAATCATAGATAATCATTTCACGACTATGCATTCCATTTAAAAAAGCATAAATGCCTCCGAAAAATAATTCGGATAAAACATGTGAATTAAATTTTTCGAAAATAGGTAACACGCCATATTTTTGAAATTCCATTAATGGTAAAAAGCGATTGCCCGCCTCAAACATTTCATTTGAAAGTTCAACAAAAGGATTATAAAAGGTGTATGTAGCCAAACTAACCACTAACAAAGGGAAGTATCGTAATGCAACCAAGTCTTCATTCTTTTTGCGGCTGCTGTCATTTAAATTGAATCGTATAAGTCTCCAAGAAGTAATCAGAAAAATGCCAAGAAGAAAAAACAAGTACAGTTTGCGCGGACTAAAAAAATAAATTTGTTGCCTGTTCAAAATAAGATAAATTTCATCTTTGAAAAAGGATAATATAGGAATGCAAGCAATGGGTATAAGAATAAATGCATATTTGTTTAGTGCTATTTTTGCTTCCGACAAACTTTTTTCCTTGATAAAAAGTATTGCTGATAAGATAATCAGGACAACCGAAAAGAAAGCGGTAATTAAAAGATTTGGGCGAGGTAAAAAATGAAACAATACGGAAGTTTCAGAAAAAAGAAAAAAGACCGAAATACCCAAAACAAATGCAATTGAATATAAAGAAGAATTAATAAGAGTTTCAACAGGGTTATCTTTTAAGATCAATCTTTTAAATACTAATCCTGCGATAGCGACACTTTGAATACAAAAAATTAATTCGAAAGAAGAATCGAAGCTGTGAGACCATAAATTGAAAAAACAAAATACAATTCCTGCGAGAGAAGTAAAATTCAATATCCGAGCTTCTGTAGATTTCAGAAAACGTTCTGAAAATAAAGCTATTCTCCAAACGATGAAAGAAAGTAATACAAGAAAGAATAAAAAAATAAATCCGGAAAAATAAAAAGAAGAAACACGTTTGTTAATATCGTATGCATTCAGTGTGGCTTCCCCAATCATCCTTCCTGGGAAAGAAAGCAAGTCTGGATCGAAAGAGATTGCGTACTTATAAGTAAGGAATAAGGAATAGAAAACAGCCACAAAGAGGAAGCTACCGTAATTCTTACTAACGAATTCTAAAAACTGTTTGTATGTTTTCAATTTATTTTTTCGTTTTAAAAACCAAACTAATTTTGTTGCTCCCCTAACTAATTGTTTAATTGAAAAACAGGCCCTTCTCTTTTAACAAGATTTTTTTCGGATAAAGAAGACAGTATTTTATTCAATTGATTTTTAGATATTCCAGTTGCTTCGCTTATAGTTACTACCGTTGCCTGATTTTGTTTTTTTACTTCACCCAAAACAGTTTGCTCCTCAGCATTCAAAACAACTACGGCTTTCTTCACTTCTTCGGGTCTCATTTGAGGAAAGAACAAAACGTCTTGAATAGAAATATTATTTGTCATGATCATTGCCAAGCGATCGATACCGATTCCAATACCCGATGTTGGTGGCATCCCATATTCTAATGCACGTAAAAAATCATGATCGATAAACATCGCTTCATCATCTCCACGCTCCAT
>CANIFU010000074.1 GCA_947466965.1 Bacteroidota bacterium | reverse complement strand
TCACCATAAAAGCCAAACCTATAACACCAGCCATCACCATTAACTTGGTGTTTTTTAAAAAACTCTTTTTTCATAATTTTTATTTTTTAATTCACCTTAACCTGCCCATTCATCAACATTGACAATACCCAAAACACCTAAAATAATCATAGTTATGATAATTCCAGTTAATTAATATTATTCATTTGAATCTTCATTAATCTTGATATCTAATTATTTAATTCAATTAAAGGCATATCTAATGATGAATAAATGTAATTGAGTTCATTCAAACAAATCCTCAAATACTGACCCATCTCTTCCAAATTCATTTCATTCATAAAAAAATAAACATTTCCGCTAGAACTGAATTCAAAATCAATTTGGTCATCGCTTTCATCATCGTCTGGAAAAATAATTTCGCCTCCCATTTCATCAAATTCTTCAATTGGCATAAATAAGGTGCCTAAATCGTTAATAGTTATTTCAATTATTCCATAGTCAGAATTCTGAAGTATGTTATCTCCATTAAGTTCATCACTAACAGAAATTCCTCCGAATTCATATAATACCAACTCAGGAATTGGGTTCCCCATTTTTATCAAGTGATTTATTTTTTCATTTTGTTGACATAAATCATCATAAATTAATATTGCTTGAGTTTCCTCTTTGAATGTCTTATAATACCAATGAAGTAGATGACCGCATATGACATCCAATAAGTTGATTGGATCATCTCCAGATACTTTGAAAACAAAATTTTCATTGATGTAATAATCAATGTCCTCCTGAAATCTATCGTGGCTACTGTATGTGTAATCTAGTTTTACACCCTCTTTATTAATTACATACATACTTATTGTTTTTCATAAATGTAATTGTCCTGTTTCTTTCGTTGTTTTGGCAAACTTCGAGAATAGGTATTGAATTAAATAAAGATAAAGAGGTGCTATTATATGTTGATACTGTAAACTGAATATTGAAAATAGTTAATGTTAAATCTGATATTATTTGCTTCGCGTTACCATTTCTTTGATATTCAGGAAAAATGAAAATTGAACAATCAACAAAAACATCAAATTTTGTAAAAGCACATGCTCCAATTTGAATTCTTTCTTCATCCATAGGACTAAAATAAATACCGAAAAATTCAGGCTTATGATGATTATTAATTGAAAGAAACCATTTCTTATCCATCTCTATTTTATTAAGTTGAACCAACCACTCGTTCCTTCCAATACTACTTAGAAACAATGTCATCTAATTTTAACTTTATAGAAGATGTCCAATAATTGAAGTTTAAGCGTTTATCCTCACATTCAAGTTCCCATATGATTTCACAATCAAAATCAATGTCAAATGAAGGGATTGCTTGAATTATTTCTTTTTCAAGAAAGTCAATCAAAACTTTTAATTGTATTTCGTTAAGTTCTATTTCATGCCAATGATCCGTGTGAGACAGCTCAATTCGCGTAATTGGCGTGTCTTTTAGTTTGTAAAATTGAATAGTTAAATTTTCTTCATCATAAATATCCATTCCGATTTCTGACAATTTAATATTGAGATCATTTGAAATAAACTCCTCCTCAAAGTAAATTTGACGTCTATCAGTGTCGTCATATTCATACCAAGATCCTCTTAGATTAAGATTAAAACATATTTCCCCATTATCTAAAAAAATCTCTCCATCAAAATTATGTTGAACGCCATGATTAATCAGATAATCAATAAACTCATCGTAGCTCAACCAATAAGATAATTCATCGTAAATAGCACCACATTCTTCGTTGATTTTTTCACCAATTTCTATTTCAATATTACACCCTTTTGTTTCATAGGTAAGATCAAATTCGATTTTTCCATGCTCTTTAAGGGTTTCTTCAAGAAGTATTTTTAATTCATTTTTCATATTGTCATTTAACTGTAAATCTTATACTACCCCATTGGTTTTATCATGCTCTCTATAAACCCAATTTCTTCTTTTGTAAACCCATATTTTTTATAAAATTGATTGTTTATTTCAGGCATCGATTTGCGCTAGTCGATGTTTGTTTTTAATTTTTTACTTTTTTACTTATTAAATACCATATCAACAAATCGTACTGTTTCCCCTTTTGTCCAATCCATAATTTTCACGTAGGTTCCGGTATGATTTTTAGCTGTTTTGTTTTCGCAACCGGCACATTTCTTTTCTAATATATAATCTTCTTTTTTTTCAAATAAAGTTTCTTCGCCTTTAATTAACATTTTTTCAATTTTACAACTCATTGGGATTACATACTTCAAACCATCCATTTGAAAAATATTCCAAACAATAATTTCCGCTATTTCTTTTTGTAGTTCAATACTAGGATATTTTTTAAATTTATCTTTGTAATAATCAATAAATGTATAGAGCAAATTCTCCCTTGCAATGAGCAGACTATCACCTTGCCATTCGTAGCCGTATGAACTTTGAAAAGCTATTTTTGCCCAATTTATCCAATCTTCGGTTGTATCACAGTATTTAGAGACAACACGTAATTTATAATCTAAAAAACCAACACGTTTTGAGAGTGGAACTAATTCCTGAATATCAGATACGGGATCATAACGAGAAACAATAAAAGGCGCTTCACCACAAGTGATTTCTAATTTTAATAACGCAACATACTCCTTCCAGTTATTCTTTGTAACACGTTTAGTATCACAAGCTTCATTCATTTGTTTAACTATAGATAGCGGTGTGAAAACCTCTGCTTTTTCTCGTGTTCTGTATAGTTGTTCTTCTTTGCTTTTTACGGCTCGTGGTTGTATTAATGTACCATAATCACCAGTAACTAATTCTGTTTTAATTTCTTCTTGTGGGAGAAACATTTCGCCCATTGTTGCATAAGAGTCTGTAGCCCACAGAATATTTTTACCAGTGGTTTTATCTTTAAAAAGAATCTCCAGTAGATGGTCTTTTTTTAATAGATAATCTTCTCGGATGTCTATGGCTAGAGTATTTTCTACTAATTTCATGATATCCTTTTTTATGCCATCGGTTTTATCATGCTTTTTATAAAACTAATTTCAACTTCGGCTAGATTGTACTTTTTATAAAGCTGTTGATCAATGTCTAAAGTTGATTTTGACCAATCAATATCTGATTTTGTTGTGAAATCTTGTAATGGTATTAGACCAAAAACACTACTTGTAACGTGCATTGTTCCTTTACCAAAATATAACAGAGTTTTAAAAAAATCTGTACTAATATAATTGTAACAATTGTTTCGTTCTTTCTCTGATTCAAAATGACCAATCATTAAAAACGTCTCCGTGCAAACTTCATTAGGCAACCCTTTAATTGTTTCAGGAGGGTTTATTGCGTTTGTAGAATAACTAGTTGTAAAAAATAATTTATACTTATTAATTGACTCTATAGATCTTACTATTATTGAATCACTTATATAACCAATAACTCTTTTTGCACCACCTTTAATTCCTTTAACCCCATAAATTTTTATGCTATTTTCAAAGGGCTCAAATTTTAAATTTGATTCTGGGTATCTTTCAGGTTCGTTAAATAAATAATTTCTAATGCCAAAAGGTCTTGTATTAGAAACAATTGATGAAAAACTTTTTTCATTACTTATCTTACTAATTATCGAAAAAATATCGTTGTTTCTAATTACATATTCGAATTGATTATTTTTTAAAAATCTATTAGATTTATTGATCTTACCTTGATTAGTTTTAAAAGTATAATCTATCATACCATTGTAATCTTTATCCCAAATAAAATAACATACTCCACCATCTATATGAACACCTGGGAAACAATCTGATGCATTTTCATAATCGTAGATCATTTTAAGCCTTTTTTCTTCCATCATTTGCTCTCTAAAATTTTGAAGGCCTCTACCTCCTACCATCCATTTTGACGGAACAATCATACAGATGTTTTGAGGTTTCATATTTATTGCTTCTTCTATAAATTTATTATAAACAGGTATTGCACTATCGCTACTACCTCCGCTTCCATCACCTATTTGATAAGGCGGATTACCTACAACTGCATCAAATTTCATGTTTTCATTAAGATTTAAAAGTTCGTGTAATTTTTGTTTGGCAACCCCCTCTTGTGCCTGGGGTGTCAAATCGTGTTGTATAAAATTCTTTCTAGATATCTTATTTTCAGTATCAAAGCCAAAAATGAAGGATTGTGTAATTCCTTGCAAAATCGGTGACGGTGCTAATCCAAACACTTGATTTTCCAGTATGTGCTTCAAGCAATCATAGTCGCTCTTGTATTCTTTGCGAGTGTTTTTGAAAAGTTTTTTGACTATCTCAGTAATGTACATGCCCGATTTCATGTACAGGTCTATAAACGTGCTATCGGTTCTGGTGAATAAACTAGGGTCGTGCTCTTCCAACTGATTAATCATCATTTGCACTACCTTTTTAGGGGTGAAAATTTGATTGGTTTTTTGGTTTGGAATCAATTCAAAAATATCTTCCTTTGAAGTGAAATAGTCGGCTAATTGCTTTTTCTTTAGACCAAACTCTGCAATAGAAGCATTGAATCTGTATTTATTAAATACCCCTTGAAAAGTTTTTCTTACTCCATTTTCTTCATAATCAAAACCATCACGTAGTTTATGAAATTCTTCTTTTGTAATACTAGTTAGGTCTAAGAAATCATTCTCATCAATTTCTAAATCAAAATTATCAATGGTAATTTCCTCTTTTGAAACATTTGCCATAATAAACATTGGAATGGTTCGTGTAAAAGATCTTAGTCTATCTCTTATTTCATCTTCCTTGGTTTTTTGAACTTTTTCAACCTTTTCTTCTTCTTTTTTAGTTACTGTATTATTGACAAAATCAACTTCAATAGTTTCAATTAATTTTTGTTTAAGTGCCAAACTATCTTTAATCTCAGCACTGTTGTATTCCTCAGCAATTAGTTTTACTTTCTCTTGTATTTGTTTAGTTACTTCGTTGGTTTCTGCTTGGGTTGCTTTGTAAACTTCTTTGTATTTAGCAATCAACGGTTCGGCAACCACGGTAACCTGTTCAACAAGTTCTTTGAAAGAAATTTCAGCTTCATTTTCCTTTAATAAATTGTCAACAACACGTTCTGTATTCGTTTTGAATATTTTTTCACCTAGGATAATTGCCGTGTTAGTATTAATCTCTTTTGTTTTATTGATGTTTACTTTTTTTGCTTCGTCTAAGTCAATTGGGGAAGTTGCTTTTTGAGCACGTTTATTTTTTTCAACCTGCATTTTTTCCAAAATTTCTTCAACTTCTTTAGGGAAATTGAATACTCCTTTTATTGTGTCATTAAATAAAAGATTGGACATAAATCGGGCAATCACAATTTCAGAAGCCGCTAAAGCATTTGGAAATGTTAATACCTTTTCAGCATCCAACTCCACCATTTCACCGTTTACATCTTCTGATATTACTGGGAAAAAGTTAAGTAGCTCTTGAATGTTATTTTTTCTGTCTTTTTCTGTAATTTCTCCTTTTACAGCTTTCGGATTTAAACCATTAGCAAACTGATCATAGATTTCGAGTACTCGTGTCGGTGCAAAATCAAACAGATAAGCTGATTTTTTCATATACAACCCATCCTCGTTCATAACCTTGTATGAGTTTTGAGCACGAAAAGCAGCTTGCATATACAGTGAAGGAGATTTAATATCTGTCAACATTAAAACGGCCGACCATTCTTTAATTGTTACTCCTGTAGTTAATTGTCCACATGAAAGTGTAATTGTTTTATCATTTTCAGAAATTGCTTTTTTTACTCTTTCAAATGATTTTTCATTTCCCTTAAAATCGTTTTCTTCTTCTTCGTAACTTTTACCATCACCAGCTGCAACTACTACTTTATAATCTTTAAAAATCGGGTCATTTTTCAAAAGCTGTTCCATTGCTTTCACAGACTCAACTCTATTACCTACGAACCAAAAAGTATGTTTTAATTCGTTTCTAAGTTCAGGTGTTGAAAAAGGATATTTTTTATTTGTGGTAAGATTTGTTAAGAATTCTTTTACATCATTTTCATGCACGAATTTTTTATCCTTTACACTAAAAAACTCATTTAAATCAAAAGCAAAATCGCGCGTTTCATTGTCAATTTCGATTCCTTCATTTACCTGCTCCGCAATCATTTGAGATATACGATAAGTAAAAAGTTTAAGGTCGGGTAAATCCGTATGCTCACCAATTTCTCCTTCTTGCAACTCCAATTGTTTAACCTTTTGTTCGTCCATATAGGTCCAATTGTAAATGGCATCCTGAGGGAATTTTTGGTTAGCTAGAGCTCTAAATGGAGTTCCCGATAAATGAAGAGTATGTTTGCGTTTAATAACATCGAAAGCAGCATCTGTTCTTCCTGTGTCAATACCCTCGTGAGCCTCATCAATAATTAATAAATCCCATTCTAAATCAGCAACCCATCGTAATTTATCATACGGTCCTCCAAAATATTTCGAACCTTTCAAATCTTGTAATGAAAGAAAAGTTATTTGTGGTTTTATTGGTTTTATTTTAACATAATCTTCTCTTGTTAGAGCTCCTTTATTTGCTAAAGAAGAGGTTTCGGAAATGAAAGAATAGCCATCAACAAATAGTTCATAATCTTCCAACCAAGAATTGGCAATGGCTGGTCTGTTCGTTACAATAAGAACTTTTGAGGCTTTTAATCGTTTTGCTAAATCATAACTGGCAAGTGTTTTTCCAAATCGTGGTTTTGCGTTCCAAAGAAATTCTCCTTTTTCTTTTTTCTGAAAATAATCAAGCGCTTTTACTACAGCCTCTTCTTGTTCTTGGCGTAATTTGTAGTCTATCTTGCCATTATCGTTTTGAAGAGCGGCAAATCCTTCTTTACGGAATAAATCAAATAAAACTCTTGATTTTTCAGGTTCTCCATTAAAATAAAACCATTCAGTGCCTAAATCATCTTTTTTTAGAACCCCTTTTTTAACAAGAAATTTATGAAATGTCTTATCAATAAAACTCTCTTTTCCACCTTCAAAAAAAGCAGGTGCGGTCCATTGCAATGTGTATTTTAATTTAAAAGCAGGAGTATTTACCTGGGGATGAATCCTTTCGTGAACATCTTCCAACTCGGTATAACCAATTTTTTGTGAGCCATTGTTCGGTGGCAAATCTGGAAGCATATAGGAATACACCTGTGGATAAACAGCTTGTAGTGTTTTTATTTTTTGTGTAATATTACTCATATGCGATATTTAAAAATTATTCTTTGTTCGAAAAAAATGTAATTTCTCAGATTTTATAAATCAAAGGCTATGGATTATTATTTTTTGTCTTAATATATCATCTTGTTAAGATTTTTTTTTGTTAAAGTTAGAATTTAATTAGAACAAATCTGTAATACCATCATCCCCATCACAATCCCTTCAGCCCACCCCAAATCACAAACCTAAATATTCTTTATTAATTCGCCTGCAAATTAGGACTTTTTGAATAACCTCACCAAATCTTTGACTTGAGTTGTCAAAATATTTTTTCGAGTAGATTTCGGTTTTGAC
This sequence comes from Bacteroidota bacterium, assembly GCA_947466965.1. Lineage (GTDB taxonomy): Bacteria > Bacteroidota > Bacteroidia > 2-12-FULL-35-15 > 2-12-FULL-35-15 > 2-12-FULL-35-15. Next base: position 5,947 of record CANIFU010000074.1, on the reverse strand, counting down.
TTGGATTGTCGAGTGAGTACATAATCCACAAAAAAAAGAATAAATACTTTCAAAAGTGGCTTTGAAGCCACTTTATAACTTTGGCATAAAACATCAAGTTCACATAGACCAACTATTTGATATTTTTTATTAATATTTCTGATTACACTCCTATAATCGCCTAATTACTCAAGTATTATCGAACGCTTTAGTCCTCCACCTGTTTTCTCACCTTTGGCACGGATATGTTAGGTATTTTATTTTTATTCATAAGGTGTACATAAAGAACGATTCCGCCGATTATTACAGCAACAATAAGCAAGTTGCTCAGTGTTGAATTGTCTTTCTTAAGAATGGTATTTTCAGCAAGGGTATTGGTTACCGAGAAAGAATTATTAACCAATTTATAATCTCCGATTTCAAGCATGTTGTTTTCTTTTAAGTATTATATTGTTTTCATTTGGAATGATGGCGATGTCGAATAAAATATTAGTATTTTCTCCCTCAAAATTTTCAACATGCGAAAAGACGCCTAATTTAGCTCCTGTTCCCCGTAAGAAATCTTTGCTCTTTACAATTTTAGATTTTTCATTTAGCAATTCATTAAAAATTTGATAGGTTTTATAATGTTCCTTCGTTAATTCCGAAAAGACGGAACGTTTAGTGTTTTGGATGAAATTATTGTGAGGCTTCTGATGCGTTATGTCCACATAATATTTGCATAACTTGGTGGTAGAGAATTCTTCTCCACAGCATTTACAAGATCGAATAAAGGGTTTTTTCATTGTACTTAGGTTAAAGGTTTATAAAAAGGTTTGGTTGGCGCTGTCTTTTTTTAAGGTTCTCCTGGATTTGATCCTTGTAGAAGTAAACCCTTGAAGCAATTTTAATAACAGGTGGTAAAACGTGATGCCTACGCCATTTATCAATCGTTGTTTTAGACACGCCAAATAGGCGTGCTACTTCTATACGGCTAATTAGTGGGGTTACGTTGCTTACTTCCGGTAGACTCGGCACAGGTTTTAATTTTTCATCAAGAACTTCCCCAATGAGGGTTCTAAGTTCCGTGGTGGTGAGGGTTACAAGCAGATCATTTTTCATCATTTACCTTTTTTTGGTAAAGTTGATTCATTCAAAAAGAAGAAAGTTTGAATTAGTAAAACAAGTAATGAAATAAGTATTTCTAGTATTTTACTTTTTGATTCTAAACGGGTAGCCCCCCTTGCTCCTTTTAGCAAAATTGGTTTTCATAACCTTCTTATTTTGATTGGCAAATTGCTTAAAGGTATTCATCAACAAATCGATATACAGGTCTATTTTGTTTTTGTAATGGTGGCTATCAAATTCATTGTAGAAGTCGTAAAAGAGTTGATTTAAATGTTGTTTGTCAATTTTTATGTCAAGTTGACAATTGCTCGACTTAGGTTCTATGTCTTTAAAATAAAAATTAGAAAAAACAAAATTGCTAATTTCGTCTTTGGTTAAATAAGGCTTTTTATCCTTGTCTAGGACCTCAGTAAGTTGATTAAAATAGCCCAATACAGTATCTTTTTCCCGACCTGTCTTAATTAACGCCTTGCTATTTGTTGAAGGATTTTCAGTCGCATCTTCTTGTTTGATTGGTTGCTGAGAATCATCAGCATAAAAAATATTCGTCGCATTGAAATTGTTGATAATACTTCGTTGATCGAATAAGACATTAATACGCTCAATATTGGTAACAAGATTAATATGTAATTCCCCAATATTTAGTTGATTTACTTGTTGGGTATGTATTTTTCGTATTTCACGAACCCATTGTACAATTTCTTTTTTATGTTCATCGCAAGGATAAAATACATTGAAATGAATGATTGTAAGGGCAAAGAATTCAATATGTCCAATGAAGTTGTCAAGCGGTTCAAATTCATTTCGCTGATAAGCGTCAAGCAACAATGGAATCTCATGAGGTTCCATGATGGTGAGATGTAAGGCCAACCAAAAATCAAAAGCGGGGTGATTCGTGGAAATTACTTGAGCATTCATTTTTTGAGTTGTGGATGCATCTTTGCTAAGACCAATAGACCAATTATAGCTTTTGACAGCCATCTTTAAGCGTTTGGCATATTCGTCAATGCTAATTTTCATATTGATGGTAACTTTTGATGCACTAAGTTTGCGGATTACATTTTGTGCACACTCTACTATGTTGATTTCGTACTTATGTTTTTGATAGGTCTCCGTCATATTGATTCATTATTTGTGTGAAGGAAATTCCTTGTATTGCGTCTTGTTGTTTCAGGGGTATTTAACCAATTCATAGTTTCTTATTGTTATTGCGCTCTTCTCATGATAATTCGAATCCACTCTGGTGCGAGTTTAATGTCGTTTGTCAATCTTAGCGGTTCTTCTTTTTTTAAGTGATCTAAAATTATACTTATTTCTCTTTCGGTGACATTGTCTTTGCCAATTTCTTTTAGTGCTTGAATGGATATAACGTGCATAACGATAAAACTCCTCTTTGGGCATTGAGGAAAGAATGGATTTGATGACTGCTGGATTGATGTGATACATGACCTTTTGGTAAAAACGGGGAATGTATTCACAGCACCAGTAGGAAAACCACCTTACTACTAAAAAGATAGTTTTTTATTTGTTCTAAATTAATTGTTATTTTTGAATTTCATTGGATTAAAATACACTTAAAAATTAGATAGTTATATGTGGAATATTTCAAAGCTCTATTTACTGTTTGTTATATTAATAGCAAATTTCAGTCTTAACGCGCAGTTAATTTTGACTACATCTGCGGAAGTGGATTTAAAAGAAAATTCAACTGAACCAACGAAAGTTTTAAGAAAAGTACCTGCCCACAAAAATGTTGAGTTTATAGATTACACAGCATTTGACGATTACAATGGAATGTTTAAAATAAGAGCTTTTGGAATAATTGGATATATAAACCTCAACGATGTAATTTATGATGACAATTTCTACCTTGGACTAAAGGCTGCAAGTAAAGAAGTCAGTTTAAAAGACACTAAAGTCTTGGAACAGATTTTGGGCACTAATAGGCGGAAAATTCGGGAAGAAGAAATCTGGGCAAAACAGATCGGTTTTGAACATGAAGATTTTAAAGAATTAATGACACAGCTAGGGAAAAGTGTTCCTGTAAAACCAAAAGAAATATCTACAAATGATAAAGTAAAACCCAATGGTATTTCCGATGATAAAATAAAAAACGAAAAAGAAACGGAAAATAATTTGATTGTTGAAAAGCAGATAAATGATCATTCAAAAACAAATCACAATTGCTTAATGTCAATTAGTAATTACAATAATGTCAATGAAAATAAATCTAAAGTAACAACAACTTTAACTTCAACAACAGAGGCAACAATCAATAATGAATTTCAATTGCTAAAGAAGTTTTTTAATATTCAGATAGAATTAATTATCATGAATTTTGAGAGAGGTCCTTGTTATGTTCCAGACATGAAACTTCTTGTAGCCGATAGTGATTATTTAAATTATGTAAGTCAAAAAACATATGGAAATGAAAGAGTAAAAGCAATTTTAGCACATGAGTTTGCTCATGCTTTACAACATGAAGCGCATTTATTTGATCTTTGGAATGGAGGAAAAAAAATTGAGCTACACGCGGATTTTTTAGCTGGCTACTATATGGGTAGAAACGGTTTAATTAGTAAAGAAAAGCTTACAGCTTTTGCAAATGAATTTTATTCTGTTGGAGATAAAGAATTTGACAGTCCAGACCCTCATGGTACACCAGAGGAAAGACGTTGTGCTTTTCTTGAAGGATTTAAAACTTCAGTAGATTATGATTTCAATATTTATCAAGCATTTAATGCTGGAGTTGACTACATAAAACTACTATATTCTTGTGATCCGTTTGCAATTATTAGAGAGTATTCAAAAACGGAATATAACAACACTAATTACACTTTGCCAACTGGAAGTTATATTTTTAGTTCATCACAAGAAAATATGGTTTTTTGTAATCTTTACAGGCAACCATTAGGGGAAGCATCACCAGGAAAAGATTTACAATTTAATAACTTGACACCAGGAAGTTATATAGTTATTCCAGCAAAAAAACTTAAATCAGGTAAGTTGAAGTATTTTGCACCCTACACTTTTGATGTTAAAGAAAATCATACTGGTCAATTAAAGATTAATAAAGTAGGACTTTTTGTTATTAAGTCGTACTTAATTGTTTTTTAAGAGACTTAATCTAAAAAAAGGAAAAATAGCCTTGAGCCAGCGTTGGAAAGAACTAAAGGAAGCCATGTAGCACGACGGAATGGCTGACTGTAGTGTGGGCGCGAGCCGCCAGCGAGTTAGCGCCGAAGGGGGATATGAAGAACGACCAGAGGAAGTGGGAATGACCTCTGCAAGTTGCACATGTTTGGATAGTCAAGAAATATTTTGAAAGATGCTCATTTTACGTTTTTGTACTTTCGGAAATAGATTTTGACCACTAATGAAGTTAAATCCAAATTGAAAATTACGCGAGCCCCCGTTCGCCAAATATTCAATCTAAAAGTTAAGATTGGTAACGCTTTGACAACCTCGTTTTGTCGCAAAAATTGGTGATTTTTGCGACAAATCTATTTAATATTTAGAAAAGTAAAAAACAATTAGAATTTTTCACTTAGACCACCAAAAAATAAAAACAGAAATGAAGGACGATTTGAGCGAAAAATGCGGTCTGAACCGGACCGCAAAAAAGAAACTTATGAACATCTACAAGGGTTCCAAAGCGAAAAATATTTTTTGAAAATCTGTCCACGGTTCTGCCAACGGTCTGTTTTGTAAGCAAAATAAAACCCTGTAAATCAGTGACTTACAGGGTCTAAACTTTAGCTCTGGCGGTCTGGACGGGACTCGAACCCGCGACCCCATGCGTGACAGGCATGTATTCTAACCAACTGAACTACCAAACCAATTTTTTAACCATCTTACGACGATCTCCAGAAACATCTGGATTCAAAATCGTGTGAACCTTATTGCTAAAGCGGATACAAAAATAAGCTGATTTTTTGAATTAACAAGGGATTTTAATTAAAAAGTGGAAAATTGTGTTCTTTTTTTCCTAAAGAATTGATTGTCTTAACCTAAACAAATGAATTAGTTCCTCGAAGGGATAAATATCAATGGCTTAAGTGAAAGAAATAATTTATATCTCAGAAAAACTGAAGGTGTCTTTCAAGCGCACCCCTTTTTCAGTCGCCATCACAGTGCAACATTCATTCACACTATCATGTTCCATAAATAATATGTAGGATTCAGCTGCCGCTTTATCTAAAAACCTAGCCTTCTCCTCCATGGTAATGAGTGGTCGCGTGTCATAACCCATTACATAAGGTAAAGGAATGTGCCCAACACTTGGTAATAAATCAGCCATAAAAACTAGCGTCTTTCCTTTATAGGAGATATGCGGTAACATCATACTATCGGTGTGACCATCTACAAAAAGAACATCCATATTTGGAAAAACAGCTTGGGTTAAATTTTCCTTTCGATCAATGAATGCTAATTGACCACTCTCTTGAATGGGAAGAATATTTTCTGATAAGAAAGAGGCTTTTTCTCTTGAATTGGGAACCGTTGCCCATTGCCAATGTTGCTCATTGCTCCAATATTTGGCATTTTTAAATACCGGCCGATAAGCAGATTTTGAATCATTCCATGCAATAGCGCCGCCACAATGATCAAAATGTAAATGGGTCAAAAACACATCGGTGATTTGATCTTCATGAAAGCCTAATTGATGCAGACTGCGCGATAAACTGGCTGAGCCATATAAATAATAATGAGCGAAAAACTTTTCAGATTGCTTGTCTCCAATTCCTGTGTCGATTAACATCAAGCGATTTCCATCCTCAATGAGCAAGCACCTCATGGCCCAAGAACACATGTTTTGTTCGTCTGCTGGATTGGTTTTTTGCCAAAGCGACTTAGGAAC
>CANIFU010000073.1 GCA_947466965.1 Bacteroidota bacterium | reverse complement strand
TGTAACTTTTGGCTTCAAAAGTAAAAGAAGAGAATTTAAAATTGATATTTTATATTTAGCCTACTTGTAAAATAATAAATCCAATTTCAAATTTTCTTTTTGTTCTTTTTTGCTTGATCAAAAAAGAACGAAAAAAATCAAGAAAGCATAACCCCATCCGCACATCGCTACACGGTATTTTATGCTTTCAGTCTTTACGCGTTGCTTCGAAAGATTATTCTTATCTTGACTATTGCTTATGTTATCAATTCAACTGTTACTCACATTGATAAGTCAGTTCCAGTGTTCCGCAGGAACGTATCCAGAACTATTAGAACTTCTATTGCTTCTCTCAACAAAAATTCTCGCATTCAGTCGCCTGAAAAAACACCAGTTCAATCTTTTGCTAGGCTATTAAATTAGGTAAATATTTTACCTTTAATGAGGTTTTTCTTTATCTTTGATGACATGTCAGGTGATACGTTGATCGCTTTTAATTATTATGAAAACCTTAATTATAAATTTGTAATATGAAATTATTAGAAGGAAAAGTTGCTTTAATTACTGGAGCATCCCGTGGTATTGGTCGCGGTATTGCTTTTAAATTTGCTGAACAAGGTGCAAACATCGCTTTTACGTATTTGTCATCTGTAGAAAAAGGGGAGGCATTGGCAAAAGAATTGGAAGCTATGGGAGTAAAAGCGAAAGGATATCGTTCGGATGCAGCTGATTTTAAAGCTTCTGAAGAATTAGTAAATAATGTGGTTGCAGATTTTGGAACGGTAGATGTATTGGTTAACAATGCCGGAATCACCCGTGATACATTGTTGATGCGAATGACTGAGCAGCAATGGGATGAAGTAATGAATGCCAATTTAAAATCAGTGTTCAATCTTACCAAAGCGGTGCAGAAACCAATGTTGAAACAGCGAAAAGGATCGATCATCAATATGAGTTCTGTTGTGGGTGTAAAAGGGAATGCCGGACAATCAAATTATGCTGCTTCTAAAGCTGGTATCATCGGATTTACAAAATCTGTTGCATTGGAATTAGGTTCCCGCAATATCCGCAGCAATGCAATTGCTCCCGGATTTATTGAAACAGAAATGACAGATGCGTTAGATCCTAAAGTAGTTGCCGGATGGAGAGATGCTATTCCTCTAAAACGTGGTGGTACTGCTGATGATGTTGCTAATGCAACTGTTTTTTTAGCTTCTGATATGAGTGCATACATTACCGGACAAGTGATTAATGTATGTGGCGGTATGCTTACTTAAGTTTAACAAAATTAGTATCTATAAATAAGAAAATAAACACTCGTCTTTTCTTTAATTAAGCAATGAACATCGTCTTCGATTACCCTTCCTGGTTTAGTATTCTATGCTTACTGTTAGGCTTTGCTTATGCATTTATTCTCTATCGTAAGGATAAGAAGTTTAACGATAGCTCCATTGGACTGGTTCGTGTGATGGCTGCTTTTCGTTTTTGTGTCGTAACTTTTCTGTGCTTCTTGTTGCTTTCCCCATTGTTAAAAACGATCAATCGTACTGTTGAAAAGCCTGTTATTATTATCGCTCAGGACGACTCTGAATCTATACGTATTGGAAAGGATTCAGTTTTCTATAAGGATGAATATGCTCCCAAAATTCAAAAATTAAAAGATATTTTATCTGAAAAATATGAAGTGCGGATCTATACTTTTGGAGATAAATTTAAGGAAATACCCTATTTCGATTCCTTGAAGTTCAACGAAAAACAAACGGATATTTCTTCCGTATTTGATGAGGTTGAAACAAGATATAGTAATAGAAATGTAGGTGCCATTATTTTAGCTAGTGATGGATTGTATAATAAAGGATCGAATCCTGTCTTTACTTCTGATAAAATTAAAATACCAGTTTACACAATCGCATTAGGCGATACAACCATCAAGAAAGATTTGATCCTTACTAAAGTAGAACATAACCGTCTTGCTTATCTTGGAAATGAATTTCCCTTGGAAATTGTTGTAACTGCTAAGCAATTGAAAGGGAAATCATCAACGCTTTCTGTTACAAAAGGAGGCGCAACTTTTTTTACACAACAAATTAATTTTAATTCAGCAACGTTCTCTATTACAATACCGGTTTTACTGCAGGCAAAAGAAGTTGGTTTGCAACATTATAAAGTGCGTCTTTCTGCTGTCGACGATGAAATGAGTATTTCCAACAATTCACGTGATATATTTATAGATGTGTTGGATGCCCGTCAGAAAATTTTAATTCTTTCTGATGCGCCTCATCCGGATGTTGCCGCATTAAAACAGTCTATTGAAAGCAATCAGAATTATGAGGTAGAGAGTTTTACGACCGATAATTTCAATCAATCCTTAAAAAAATATAACCTTATTATATTGCATTCTTTATCTGCCACAAAAACTGTTGGTGCTAAAATCATTTCTGAAATAAATGCTTCAGATATTCCTGTTTGGGCTTTTTCAGGTTCAAATTCAATGTTGCGTAATGATCTAACGCCTTTCTCTAAAACTAACAAAACAAACGAAGTTGAACCTAAGCTAGATGAAAATTTTCCTATGTTTACGATCAGTGATGCCTTACGAAATGCATTTAAAGATTTCCCTGCTGTTGTTGCTCCTTTCGGTTCTTTCCAATCCAATAACAATAATAATATATTATTGTATCAGCGGATAGGTATTGTTGATACCGAAACACCTTTAATGTTGTTTAGTGAAATGGGAGAGAAAAAAATAGGCATATTTACTGGTGAAGGAATTTGGCGTTGGCGTTTGCAGGATTTTGCTGCAAATGGAAATCACCAATTATTCGATGAGTTTGTTTCAAAGACAGTACAATTTCTTTCTGTGAAAGTGGATAAGAGTTTTTTTAAAGTAATTGGAAAGAATAATTTTTTCGAAAATGAAGCTATTGAGTTTGAAGCCGAGGTATATAATGCGAGCTATGAATTAATCAATGATCCCGAAGTAAATATGGTGTTTACAAATGCGGACAACAAAAAATTTAATTATACCTTTAGTAAAACCTCTAACGCTTATCATCTAAATGCAGGTATGATGCCTGTAGGTGAATATAAATACGATGCCAACGTTAAGGTAGGGGAGAAGATCTACACCCAGCATGGTGAATATAGCGTTACTGCATTACAAGTCGAACTCGTTAATACGGTTGCCGATCATCAACTACTTTATAGTCTATCTAAAAAACATGATGGGGAATTAATTTATCCTGATAAATTAGAAGAATTAGCGGAGAAATTAAATGCACGTGATGACATTAAGTCGGTTTCCTATAACGAAAAAAAACTGAATGATTTGATCAATCTCAAATGGATATTTTATTTATTGTTGATTTTTCTTAGTGCAGAATGGTTCATGCGCAAGAGGAATGGAGCCTATTGATATTTTCTCCATCTTTTTTTAGTCTCCTTTTTTTCTTTTTTAATGATAAAAAAATAGGTAGTTTGTAGATATACCCCTACTTATTTTTTGGGTTCTTTAAATTTTAAATTATTATATATCTGTAAAAGATTTGAATGATTCATTAAATAATTACCAAATTATTCAGGTAAATGCATTTCATTCTAATATGTAATACTCTGTTTTAGAAGATGTTTGACAAATTAGTCTTCATTCTCCCTCCATTCGTCTAAATTTAATAATCAGAATATTTGTTTAGATAAATTAAATACTTATTTTTATAAAATACATAATACAATCACGAATGGTAACAACCGACATTACTCCAATTAAAATTCAGAAATCGAGCAACCTTCGAATCAAGGAACTTGATTACAACAAGATTACTTTTGGAAAGTTATTTTCTGATCACATGTTTTATGCTGATTATAAAAATAATGAATGGAGCGATGCTCAGATTTTACCTTATGGTCCTCTTTTGATGAGCCCTGCTACTTCGGCACTTCATTACGGACAAGCAATTTTTGAAGGAATGAAAGCCTACAAAAATGACAAAGGGGAAGTGTTTTTATTTCGCCCATTAGATAACCATAAGCGAATTAACATCTCCGCAGAACGAATGGCGATGGCAACAATTCCGCAGGAAGTATTTATGTCGGGTTTAACCCAATTGGTTGATCTTGACCGCGACTGGGTGCCTGATACAGATGGTTCTTCTCTATACATCCGCCCGTTTATTGTTGGTACCGATGAATTTATCGGAGTAAAACCTTCTGACAATTATCGTTTTTATATCATCACTTCTCCTGCAGGAAAGTATTATAATGAGCCTGTGAAGGTATTGGTTGAGACGAATTATATTCGTGCTGTTGAAGGCGGTGTTGGTTATGTAAAAGCATCCGGAAATTATGGACGCTCTTTATTTCCTGCTAAATTAGCCCAACAAAGAGGGTATCACCAAATCGTATGGACAGATGCGCGTAACCATAGATATTTAGAAGAGTCTGGAACTATGAATTTAATGTTTGTGATTGACGATGTATTGATTACTCCTCCTTTGGGAGATACTATTCTTGCAGGTATAACCCGCGATAGTGTTTTAACTCTTGCTCGTGATTGGAAAATGAAAGTTCAAGAACGTAAGATTAGTATTGACGAAGTTTTAGATGCTCATAAAAAAGGAACGCTAGAAGATGCTTTTGGTACTGGCACTGCTGCCACTATCGCTCAAATTGCACAAATTGGATTTGAAGGAAAAGATTACATGCTTCCGCCTGCTGAAGGACGTATCTTCTCTAATCGAGTTGCAAAAGAATTGGAAGACATCCGTAAAGGTAAAGTACCTGATATCCACAATTGGATGTATAAAGTTGGATAAGCTGTTTTTTTATTCATTGAACAAAAAAAACTCCGTAATGATTACCGGAGTTTTTTTTATATAAACGACTTTCAATTCATTTCTTATTTTCCGAACCACTTTACTGTACGACTTAAAATTGTTTTTTTTCCCATAATTCCTTTCCATCCTTCTCTTACCAAAATAAATCCGGAAATGCTGATCAGAACAAATGGAAACGGCCAATAGTTTTTTAATGTTCCTGTAATGGTTACAATGATGATGATAAAACCGAGTACCATGCCACATGCAAAAAACATATTGTATAAAAAAGGTGATTTTTTATAATAGTCGGCATCCGTTTTTTCTTTATAGCTGTATTTACTAAAACTTTTATAGTCGTATTGGAAATTTGAAGTGTTTGTAAAGCTGTCATTCTTCACAGAAGAACCATAGTAGTGTTTTTTTCTTTCTGCATTTTTCTTTTCAGAATCGATAAAATTTAATTTTATATCATACAGATATCTTTTTTTTTCATTCGATAAGATATCGTATGCTTCACTTACAATTATAAAAATTTCATTCGCTTTTTCCGATTTGTTCACATCAGGATGTACCAATTTCGCCTTGTTTCGATATGCTTTTTTTATATCGGACAGGTCAGCTGTTCTTGGAATGGCTAATATTTTGTAGTAATCGTACTGCATCTTATTGATATGCTAATTTATGGAAAATTATTGGCCTTTGCGTCTGTCATTTAAAAAAAGGAGGTCTGTATGCGTTATGTTATACTATTTTCAACTGTAATACTTTGTTTTTCAGTAGAACTTCAAGCTCAGAGAATACTTGATCTGCCACAAGTAACAATTTCGGATAAAAGGATCGTAGACACCGTTTTTGGAACATGGAAATACAGTGTTGCCGATTATGAATTTATTGGCAATAATATGTTAATACTCACTTTCGGGAGAAGTCTTGAAAACGCTTCGGTCCGTTTAATTGATGCATCTCAAAATGTACTTTCATCATTTGATCTCCCCGATGAAGCTCAAAGATTTTATAAAGATTATATGGGATATGTAAATGTTATCTGTGCAGGACATATTTATAGAATTACTGTTAAAGAAAATGTATTGCACCTTGCCTCATTGCCTGTGGATGATTACCGGAAATTTATAATGCCGTGTATTGATAGTGCGAACAATTCCATTTATTTTTCTAATTATCAACGCGATTACCCTGAGTTTACTTATTATGCTTTTAATTCGTCTGAAAAAAGCATTATTCCATTTAAAAAAGTGGGAGACCCAGAAGTAATGCATGGATATAATATGGAATATTATTTTTTAAAATCTAAAGATCGTGTATACGCACGAAAACTTGCTGATTATTATGGGATTGACAAACATCGTGTTGCGGCTACTATTAGTGGATTGACAAGCAGCATGTATTATTCTCCTTTGTATTCACCTTTGTATGTTTTGAATGATACCGTTTGTGTTTTTGATCACAGCAGCAATGCCATTTTTAAATTCGATGGTCAACTAAATCAACTCGACTCCATTCCGATTGATTATAATCACCCCAAAAGTTGGAGGGATTGGAAAAACGAAGTGATCGTTGATAAAGTAAAAAACAAGGCGTATGCTTTGTATCAAAAGAATGGATTTTATTATTTGAAAAATATCGATATGAAAACGGGTAAGATCATTGCGTCTTTTAAGCTTAGTAATCAATATGTCGAGAAAATAAAGATCAAGGACGATTATGTCTATTATATCTATCGTCCCTTCGAATCGCTTCAGGAAAAATTTGTGTACAAAGAATTAATAAGTAATTAATGGATTTTTGGTTTGATTTTTGTAAATTTATGATTGTAATTTAAAAAACAATCGAAAATGAAAAAAGTGATCAAGATTTCAACAGTTTTGGCTGTCGCATTTTTAACTGCTGCAGCTTTTAAAGTAGCAGATTATACCGAATTAGAAATTGGGAAGCCGATTCCCAGTGCAGATGTTAAAATGATGGATATCAGCGGAAAAAAAGTATCCTTGAACGATGCGAAAGCTGAAAATGGCTTATTGGTTATTTTTTCATGTAATACCTGTCCGTATGTGAAATTAAGCGAATCCCGTATCAAAGAATTATCAAAAATAACCAAAGCAAATAAAGTGGGTTTCATATTGTTGAATTCTAATGAAGCGCAACGTGGCGATGAGGATTCATTCGATGCAATGAAAAAATATGCTAGTACTCAGGGCTATGATTTTTTCTATACAATTGATGAAAATTCATTAGTAGCCAATTCTTTTGGCGCTACCCGAACGCCTCATTGTTTCCTTTTCGATAAAAAAGGATTGGCTTATCGTGGTGCAATCGATGATAATATCAAAGATGCAAATGATGCTAAAGAACACTATTTAAAAGATGCGCTTATTGCTCTTGGAACAGGTAAAGCGATTAAAACAAACACTTCAAAATCTGTTGGTTGTTCTATTAAGCGAGTGGAATAATTCGACAAAATGAGTCAATTGTTATTTTCTTGATATTAAAAATCCCTTTCATTCATGAATGAAAGGGATTTTTGATGTTTATATTATTTTAATTTCCAAATTGACACATTTCCAAATTACCTTTTCTCAAGATAATGATACTCTGCTAATAACAGATCTATGTCCTTCATTAATTGATTGATTTCGGTTGAATCTGTTCCATCATAAAAACCTCTTATGCGCTTGTCTTTGTCGATCAACGCAAAGTTTTGTGTATGTATAAAATCATCCGGACCACCATCGCCTTCTTCAGCATTTAAAAGATATCCTGTTCTTGCAATCTCGTAAAGTGCTTTCTTGTCTCCTGTCACAAATTTCCACTGATTTGAATCTGCATTGTGCTTGATCGCGTATGTTTTCAGCTGTTCTACGGTATCAATTTCCGGGTCAACGGTGTGTGATAGAAATTTCACTTCATTATTTCCCTTGAATTTGTCTGCAATACGTTCCATTTGTGTACTCATAATCGGACAAATACTATGGCAGGTAGTGAAAAAGAAATCGGTTACATAGATACATCCTTTAAAATCTTTTTCAGTTACTGTTTTCCTATCTTGATCCTTAAAACTGAAATTTTGAACAGTATGATAAGTAGTGTCTGTTTTACCATTTTTTGACTCGTAAGTTTTTTCTCCAAAAATTGCCAGGTAACGGAGTGGTTTATTGTTGTCATAAATAAAAAAGGCATAAACAAAAATGGCTGTTGCTACTGTGATTAATGCGATATTGATAAACTTAGGTTTCATTCGTTTTTTTTATTTTTTTTTAATTTTTGATTCAACTGATTCTATTTCTGTTTTTAACAACTCATAAGTTAGTTTTTTTTCAAAGAAATGCCTGAAATTGTATGCGTTGTTCACTATTAGTGTTGCTGGAATTGCACCTGACCATTCCTTGGATATTTTTGGTATAAAATAATTTCCATTCACTTCGTCTAATAAAAGTACTTCAGAATATAATTTCTTTGCTAAAATAAAGGGTAAAACTTTCGATTTCACTTCTTCTTTAAAATCCATCGTTACAAGCAGGACTTTCACTTTGTCATCTTTGTAAATCTTTGAAATGCTATCGAAATCGGGAAGCTCCTTTACGCATGGGGAACACCATGTTGCCCAAAAATTTACAATATAAGTGGTGTCAGAGTTGTTTTCAATTCGTTTTTTTAGATCTGTTATTTTTAAAACGGGGACATTCTGAGAAAAACTAGTGTTGAATAATAAGAATAGCATTAAAAAGATAATAGTTGACTTTGATGTAAAATTTATTTTATTCATTTTTTAAATAGAAGTATTTATAATCTTTGCACAAAAATAAGACCCGAACTAGCATAAACAGCTTCTAAAAACAAAAGTATTCATAATTCTACTCGTTTCTATTTTAAAAAATAATTTATTCCAATAAATTTCATAATTTTATAGCTCAAATAATAAAAAAAGGGAATTGGGTTCTGTAGAAGAATATAATATTATCGCTCCAGCTATAAAGACTGCTGGTGTTTACTATTTTAACACAGACAACGATATTCATTATGAGGTGCGTTTTGGTAGAAGGCAAGATAATATTTTGCATGCTACCATTGTTTTTGGTGTTACAAACGATGAATTTGAAGGTGAAGAATATACCGTAACGAATAAAGGAGAGTTATACCGCGTAATGACGACCATAGTGAAAGTTGTAAAAATTTTCATGGCCGAACATCCTAAAATGTTAATATACGAATTTACTGGACTTGCAAAGGATAACGAACCGGAAGATAAGTTGACCTCCCGCATCAACTTATATAAGCGTTATTTGCCCCGTATCTTCGATAAATATTGGAAATTCGAATATTTACGAGAAAATACCATCATCGTAACTCGAATAAAATAATTCGCTCACAAAACATTTATTATTTTAATCAAGTCCTACTCACATTGATATGTCAGTTCGAGTGTTCCTCAGGAACGTATCGAGAACCTTATTAAATATGAATATCCTCCTTTTGTAAATCTGCCTTCAAAAGAAAAAGAAGAGAATTTAAAATTGATATTTTATATTTAGCCTACTTGTAAAATAATAAATCCAATTTCAAATTTTCTTTTTGTTCTTTTTTGCTTGATCAAAAAAGAACGAAAAAAATCAAGAAAGCATAACCCCAGCCGCACATCGCTACACGGCATCGTATACTTTCATTCCTCACGCGCGGCTTCGAAAGATTATCATGAATTGTAATACTATTTGCTGCTATAAATAACCTCGTAGGACTTTTCGTTTTATTCAGAAATAGCGGGAAGAGCTGCCAGTAGAATTATGTATTGTTGACTATAAATCGGCTAGCAGCTATTAACCGTGGTGCTTCTGAACGATAGAGAAGAAGCAATTTCCTTATAAAACAAAAGAGCTTTTGTAACTTTTGGCTTCAAAAGTTAAAGAAGAGAATTAAAAGGAGGTTTGTTAATTTGGCTTCAAAAGAAAAAGAAGAGAATTTAAAATTGATATTTTATATTTAGCCTACTTGTAAAATAATAAATCCAATTTCAAATTTTCTTTTTGTTCTTTTTTGCTTGATCAAAAAAGAACGAAAAAAATCAAGAAAGCCATTGTGATCTTTAATTCATAAGTGCTTCATTTTTTTGCTGATCGTTACTTTCCTTTTATTTCTTTTTCTATGCGCTCTTTTTCTGTAAAATCAATTAAGTTTCCTAATTGTTCTACATCAATTCGCTTGGCTCTAATGATCTTGTTTTCATCTAAAAGGTAAATCACCGGTGTACTGTAAATGTCATAAATCTTTTTTGTGACGGCTCTTTTGTATTGATCGGGTTGATAAACGTTTGTAAAGTTTAATTGATTTTCTCTGATGAATTTTTTCCACTCCTTGGGATTGTCTTCTGTCTCCACTGCGAATACGTGCACTCCTTTTTCTTTCAATTTTTTATGAAGTTCAACTAGCTTTGGCATTTCTTTTTTACAATGCCCGCATCCATGATCCCAAAATATTAAAACTGTATATTTTGCTTTCAAATCGTACAAAGATGTCTCTTTGCCTAATGTATCTTGCATTGTGATGGCAGGTGCTTTTTTGCCAATTAACAATGGTTTTAAAGTGTAAGCACGATTTACTACTTTGTATAATTGTGTTGAATCGATCCAGGTGGTTTGTTGTTTTGCATGGTACTGTTCTACTATATGAACAAATACAGCATCCATTCCCATTATTTTGGAGCTTTCGTAGTTGTAGGTGATCCAGTTTACTAAGTATTTAAATACTTCCTCATTTGCACGACCTTTCTCAATTAGTATGTCGGAAGACAAAGCTATGGAGTCAGGCGTTTGAGGCGTAAGTTTATCAAGGTATTGTTTCACTTTATTTTGAAAAATTGGCGTACGAAGCAGTCGATCATCACTAAAGTCGATATTATCAAAAAAATGAGTTTTATAATAACGGTAAGCAAAGGTGCTGTCTTTTTTTCCATTCGCTAAGATAGGAGCTTCAGGAATAACAGGCTCTTCCATTGCTTTGAATATTTTAGAGACAAATGATTTAGGATTATTTTTTATAAAACTAAGTTTATAGTCTATAACTTCTTTATCGATTAACGCTATTTTGTCGGAAACAATTTTTGCTGAGTCTTTGTTGTTTTTTAATAAATTGTATTGTTCACGTAAAGGCTCTATTTGTTTTTGCTTACTCATCATAAAAATCTGATATTCGTAAAAAAATTTGTTTTCATCAGAGCCTTTCACCTTCATGTGTTTTATGTAATCAACAGTGTCTGTTTCCAAAGAAAAATTTTGCACATCATCCATCACAAAATCAAAATACTTTTTGCTAGGTGGAACAAAAAGATATATCCCCTGAGGATATTTTTCTGCAGCTGCAAAAATAACTTCTCCTTTTGCGTTGGCTTTTGCCGAATCTTTGATATAGTTCTTGTCACCATAATAACAGGCAAGAAGACACATAGAGCCTTCCTTTAATCCTTTAGATGTTATTTTAATGTTGCAGTTTTGTGGGTTGGTTCCTGCAAAAGAAATATTGCTGAATAAAATTAGAAATGCAGCAAGCTGATTAATGAAAGCGTTCTTCATAGGATGTATTAAAAAAAATTGTTTTATTTTTTTACTGATTTTGTTTCCTTTTTTCGTTCTATAAATTCGATTTCGGCCGAAACAGTCACTTGCTTTTCAGCAATTTTTACGCCACAATTTAAAGGATGACAATAAATCTTTTTAGCGGTTCCATCGGGCATCGAAAAGTCCATTTCTGTACCCATTGTCAGCGGGCCTTCAAAAGTGAAAGGCGTTTCAAAATAATTCGCCAATTCAACATCCCACAAATGCCTTTGTTTGCCTGCAAACATTATGTTTAAAGGAAATAATGCTTCTGTTATTTCTATGTAAATAAGATTGGTGGTGGGTTCGTAACAAATCTCAACAATGCCATTCACTTTGGTTGTATAATCCAATTTTCCAGCAGTTACATTTACATCGCAGATGAAATCAGCTTTGTTTTGGTGTAATTTGATAAGCGGATTAATCAATGTCCACTTATAACTTCCATCAATGAACATGAATGAATATGTTGATGCGCCTTTGATCTGACCGATAGCGCCAAACATTTTATTTAAAACAGATTCTTTCAGCAGAACAATCAGATCCTGACTTTGCGCATTCATAAATTTACTCCCCAAAAGTAACGTAATAAAAAGAAGTATTTTTCCTGAAAAGCGCATGGCTCATTTAAAGTTTGTTCAAAAATAGGGATTTATCCGAAATGAACAGTTTCTTTCCGCATCATGACTGAACTAAAAAAAGCGGTGAAGCTATTTTTTTTAAAAATATTTATTGTTATATTTGCTTTCATATTTCTAAAACCTAAAAAATATAACGAATGAAAAAAATTTACTTTTTATTAGCTACATTCCTTTTAACGGGAAGCATTTTGAAAGCTCAGGATACTTTGCTTTTTGAAGATTTTGAATTATCAAGATTTTACGATTCTGTTTTAATCGATTGCAATTTAACAAGTACAACACCTCCAGGGGTTGCTGGCGATGCCAATTGGTATTCAATGGATTCTGATGGGGATGTAGATGGATCTCCTGCTGGCACTCGTCCTGACGGTTGGTTTGCTGTTAAACCTTATTCTGTTGTGGATCAATACGAAACAGTATACGGTACAACAGCTGCTCCGGATACAAATACAGTTATTGCTGCAAACTCATGGACAGTAAATTTGTTTCCTCAGGTAAACTGGTTGATAACAAGTAGCATTCAATTAGGTGCTGCTGATACTTTATTCTGGAAATCTGCTCCTTTTCAAACACCACGTTATTGCGATGGATACGAAGTGCGTTTATCTACTACAACTAATGCTGATAATACAGCGACAGGTTTTTTCTCCAATTTATTATTTACTGCTGCTGAAAATACGGTATTGGGTACTGATACTACTTACAGTACCTTTACTTTTTCTCCTTCAACAGGATTCATCCATGGATTAGATGGTAACAATATTGATGTTGCAGGAACAGGAAATGCTCATAGAGGTCAATTACGCCAGTTTTCAGTTCCTTTAAATGCTTATGCAAATCAATCAGTTTATATTGCGTTTCTTCATAACTCAACAGACGATAACTTAATCTCTATTGATGATGTAATGATCCGTGGTACAGCTGCTGCTACTGGTATTAACGGAAACAATGCTGCTGATCTTGGATTGAACTTGTTCCCAAATCCTGCTACTGATAATGTTCAGGTTAATTATACATTAACTTCTGAAACAACTGTTACAATTAATTTATATGATGTAACAGGTAAATTGGTTGCAACAGATTCTAAAGGTGAACAAGCGAAAGGACGTCACTTTGCGCACATCAATACGACTGATCTAGCAAAAGGTTTTTATACTGTTAAAGTATCAACAAACGCTGGACAAAGTACTTCTAAATTGATCGTAAGATAATTTTAGAATACTAAAATTAAAAATCCCGTCAAGAGCAATCTTGACGGGATTTTTTGTTTTTTTAATTGTCTACTTCTTGATTCGTTAATTGAATTTCCTTTGTTCTCGACTCCGCTCGAACTGACAATCGACTCCGCTCGAACTGACTGGCGACAAACACTTTTCTTTCCTATATTAATCTCGTTCTCGACTCCGCTCGAACTGACAATCGAC
>CANIFU010000072.1 GCA_947466965.1 Bacteroidota bacterium | reverse complement strand
ATAAAGTTTCGGTACAAGAATAAAATAACTCAGGTAAAAAAATAAAATCAGGCAGGTGGAGAAAAACAGGTCACGATGAAAGCCATTCGATTTTAAAAAACCCAGATTCATTGTCAAATCTGGTTTGTATAATAACGGAAGCGCCAACAAAACGAAACAGCCTGTTATGTGTATAATTATTTTATTGAGTTTTGAATTCATTTATACAAATGTAAATTAAATGTAGAAAAGAACTTTGTAGTAACTCAATTATGAGGTGATTTCAACTATTTTGTAGGTGACTGATAATGCTTTCTTTCAATAATAGATTTTAAAAGAAAAGAAATTTATGATAAAAGAATATCCGAACTTTTATAGTTTCTTTTCCGTAGGTAATTTTTTTGAATTGTAAATTGTTTTTGATGTTCGTATGTATCTTGTTTGAATTCCTTTATCTTTGAGCTAAATAGCAACCTAAAATGGTGAAAAAAGAATTAAAGATCGCTTTTACTGAATATGATTCTGAAACAGAATTAAATCAAATGGAACAGGATTTATTACAAAAAGCCCGTCAAGCCAGTGATTTAGCTTATGCTCCATACTCTAATTTTTTTGTGGGTGCAGCATTGCTCTTGGAAAACGGCGTTGTTGTAACTGGAAATAATCAGGAAAATGTCGCCTATCCAAGTGGTTTGTGTGCAGAAAGAGTTGCAATTTATGCTGCAGGAGCGCAGTATCCGAATGTAGCAATCAACATAATTGCAATTACATGTAAATCTAAACTTTTTCACGTTGATGAGCCACTTTCTCCATGCGGTGCTTGTCGTCAGGCGATTTCTGAATATGAAATGCGCCATCATAAAAATATCCGTATTATTTTAGCCGGAGAAACTGGTAAAATAAGGGTCATGGAAAGCATTGCCGATCTGCTTCCGTTTATGTTTAAGGCAGAAGCCTTAAAAAGGTTGTAAAATACCCCGATTCGCTTTTAGGAGTGATGGATTTGGGAATAGAATTATTATTGTTAAATTTGTAGTTCTACACAAATTGTATACGATGGAAAAAGTAGTTATTAAAACAAAAAAGGAAACACCTGTGGCAGAAAAAAAAGCAACCACAAAATTCAGTAAAGAGACCTATATCAAATGGTTTGAATCGATGTTGCTGATGCGAAAGTTTGAAGAAAAAACGGGTCATTTATATATTCAGCAAAAAATACGTGGATTTTGCCATTTGTACATAGGGCAAGAAGCCTTAGTAGCAGGTTCAGAATCCGTTTTGCGACGAGATGACCGCGTAATAACTGCATACCGCGATCACGCACATCCTATTGGTAGAGGATTACACCCCAAATATATCATGGCTGAAATGATGGCAAAAGTTACTGGATGCTCTAAGGGTAAAGGTGGTTCAATGCATATCTTTTCAAAAGAATTTAATTTCTTTGGCGGACATGGTATCGTTGGCGGACAAATTCCTTTGGGTGCAGGTATCGCTTTTGCTGATAAATACAATGGTAATGATAATGTAACGCTTTGTTACATGGGTGATGGTGCTGTTCGACAGGGCGCATTGCATGAAGCCTTCAATATGGCAATGCTATGGAAATTGCCGGTGATCTTTATTATTGAAAATAATAATTATGCAATGGGTACTTCTGTTGAACGTACTTCGAATGTGCATGATCTTTGGAAATTGGGTTTGTCATACGAAATGCCTGCTTATGCTGTAGATGGGATGACTTGCGAGGCCGTACATGAAGCAATCGAAGAAGCTGTTGCCCGTGCACGAAAAGGGGATGGACCAACCTTACTTGAAATGAAAACATATCGTTACAAAGGTCACTCCATGAGTGATGCTCAAACATATCGTTCGAAAGATGAAGTGAAAGAATATCAAGCGCAAGATCCCATTGAAAAAGTATTAGCAACCATTAAAAAAAATAAATGGATGAGCGACGCTGAGATTGAAACTGCAGAAAAAAACGTAGATGATATTGTTGCTGAATCAGTTAAATTCGGTGAGGAATCTCCTTATCCAACACCTGATGAATTATATAAAGATGTTTATACGCAAACAGATTATCCATATATTATAGAATAACTGTTTAAGAAAAACCAATTCAAAATTTCTAAATACTAAATAAGAAATATGGCTGAAGTAGTGCGAATGCCCAAATTAAGTGATACCATGACTGATGGTGTTGTTGCAAAATGGCATAAAAAAGTAGGCGACAAAGTAAAATCTGGTGAAGTGCTTGCTGATATCGAAACCGATAAAGCAACCATGGAATTTGAGTCTTTTCAAAATGGTGTTTTATTGCATGTTGGTGTTCAGGAAGGTAAAGGTGCGCCTGTTGATTCAATTCTGGCAATTTTGGGAATCGAAGGGGAAGATATTTCATCATTGCTTGCCGTTGAAGCAAAACAAAATTCATCTGCAAATGAAGTATCTATAAAAGAAGAAAATTCTCCTTTAACTAGTGCGACAAAAGTAGTGGAAATTAAAATTCCAGATACCGTACAAATTGTGCGCATGCCAAAATTGAGCGATACAATGACGGAAGGTGTTGTTGCTAAATGGCATAAAAATGTTGGAGATAAAATAAAATCAGGTGAGCTACTTGCTGATATTCAAACTGATAAAGCAACAATGGAGTTTGAATCTTTTCAGGATGGTGTTATTTTGCATATTGGTGTTCAGGAAGGTAACGGTGCTCCCGTAGATTCTATCCTCGCGATCCTTGGAAAAGGTGGAGAAGATGTGGCTGCAATTATTGAAGCAGAAAAAAACAAATCGACTTCACCGGTTATAGAAAAGGTGAAAGTGGAGGTTATAACAAAATCGACAACAGTAGCCACAAAAACAACTGTTGCTGCTGCGTCACAAAATGCGAATGGCGATAGAATGAAAATATCTCCACTTGCAAAAAAATTAGCTGAAGATAAAGGTATTAGTGTTTCTGCATTAAAAGGTAGTGGCGACAACGGACGTATTATCAAACGTGATATCGATAATTTTAAATCCAATGGCGCACTTTCAACATTTGTCGGTGAAGAAAGTTATACTGAAGAGCCTGTTTCGCAAATGCGTAAAGTAATTGCAAAACGATTAGGTGAAAGTAAATTCACTGCTCCTCATTTCTATCTGACAATGGAAATAGATATGGATGAAACGATCAAAGCACGCGAGGCGATCAATACGATTTCTGGATTAAAAATTTCGTTCAATGATATTGTCATAAAAGCTGTTGCAGCAAGTTTACGAAAACATCCAAAAGTAAATTCATCCTGGTTAGGGGATCGGATCCGTTATAACAATCATATTCATATTGGTGTTGCAATTGCTGTTGAAGAAGGATTATTGGTTCCTGTAGTTCGTTTTGCGGATGGTAAAACATTAACGCAAATTGGAATAGAAGTTCGAAATTATGCAGTGAAAGCACGCGAGAAAAAATTACAACCAAGCGATTGGGAAGGAAATACATTTACAATTTCTAATTTAGGAATGTTTGGTATCGAAGAATTTACTGCCATTATCAATACTCCAGATTCTTGTATTTTAGCAGTAGGTGGTATCAAACAAACACCTGTTGTTAAAAACGGTCAAGTTGTTCCGGGTAATGTAATGAAAGTAACATTGTCTTGTGATCACCGAACAGTAGATGGTGCTGTAGGTTCTGCTTTCTTACAAACATTAAAACACAATTTAGAAAATCCTGTGTTGATGTTGGGTGCTAGTAGTATTTAATTGATTAAAAATTAAATAGATGTTCACAGATCATATTTTAAACGTCTCGTAAGTGCGAGACGTTTTTTTGTTTCGAATATTTTATATGTTGAATGAAGATATTTTATTTCGAATTTAAAAAAGTGGCAAGGTTAAATCCCATACTCAAACTGCCTTGCAACAAATAGCCCCCAGTTGGTGCGTCCCAATCAAGCATTTCGCCAACGCAATAATTTCCTGACATTTTTATGAATTGAAAGTCATTGCCTATTTCATTTAAAGAGATTCCACCAACAGAAGAGATGGCCTCATCTAATGGAGCCAAAGCAGTAATTGTAATAGGAAGTTTTTTAATTTTTATTGCAAGATCCGCTAGATAGGTAAAATCATCTTTGCTTAAAAGTGTTTTTAAAAGTTCGATCTGCGTAATATCAAAATTTAATCGATCAATTAATAATTTTTTTATTGAACGGTTTCCTCTCGCACTCAATTTATCTTTAATTTGTTCTATAGTAAGAGCCGGTTTAAGATCAATATATATTGTTGCGCTTCCTAATTCATTGATTTGTTTTCGGATTTGAGGACTCAATGCGTATATAGCTCCTCCTTCCAATCCGAATTTTGTAATCACCAATTCCCCTTTGCGCTCATCTGTGCCGCAGCGTATTGAAATATTCTTTAGCGATTTCCCTGATAAAAGAGCACTAAATTCACTTTTCCATTTTACTTCATAGGCACAGTTCGAAGATTGAAATGGAATAATCTCAATCCCTTTTTCAGCAAAGTAGTTTGTCCAGGTACCATCCGAACCTGTTACTTTCCAAGAGCATCCACCTAAACAGAAAATAGTTATCCCTGATTCAACACGAATGATCTTATTTTCTTTTTCAAAAAGTAGATTATCGTTTTCCCATCCTTTCCATAGATGATTTGTTTTAATTTGAACATTTTTTTTTTTCAGTTCATTTAATATTGCGTTTAACACATCGATGGGTTTAATTCCTTTTATAGGAAAAACACGGTGACTTGTTCCAACAAATGTTTCAATTCCGATTGATGTAAGCCAATTTCGAAGATCAGTATTTGTAAAAGAAGAAATGATTTTCTCGAAAAAGGAAGCGGGTGAATAGCGGCTTATAAATTTTTCTGTTTCTTCTGAATGCGTAAGATTAAATCCTCCGTCACCTGCCACCAGAAATTTTCTTCCCAAAGCAACATTCCTTTCATAAACTGTTACATCAAATTTGTTTTCATCTAATTGTGATGCCAGAATTAATGCTGCTGAGCCTCCTCCGATAATTGTGATTGGTGTTTTCATCTTTTCAAAGATAATCATAATACCTAAAGTTATTATAATGAGTAAGCTTTCTAATGGATTGCCTTTTGATACTTTGAGTATTAATGATTCGAATGATTTTTATCAGTTTTTTGAGTGAGATAACTCATTCTTTAATCATGGATTTAGAAGCATTTTAGCAATTGATTTTTGGTAAGATGAAAGATATAATAATTGAAATAGGATTGATCACAAAATTTGCAGGAAGATTCTTTCGTGAAATTATTAAACCTCGTTTCGAATTTGCTGAATTTGCTCGTCAATGTTACTACATTGGTAATCGATCATTGCCTTTGGTAGCAATAACAGCATTTATTATGGGCTTAGTAATTACAATTCAATCTCGTCCAACGTTAGTTGAATTTGGCGCACAAGCTTGGCTACCTAAAATGGTGTCCGTTTCTCTTGTTCGGGAAATTGCTCCGGTGATTACTGCATTAATTTGTGCTGGCAAAATTGGTTCAGGAATTGGTGCAGAGTTAGGCTCAATGAAAGTTACTGAACAAATAGATGCAATGGATGTTTCAGGAACTAATCCGTATAAGTTTTTAGTTGTGACACGAGTGATGGCTACAACCTTTATGATTCCTATTCTTGCTATATTAGCAGATACGCTTTCTCTTTACGGTGGCTATTTGGGTGCAAATATCCGTGGTGTTGTTAGTTGGGATCTTTATTGGAGTCAGGTATTTGATACCTTGGTTTATAGTGATATTGTTCCTTCAGTGACAAAAACATTTTTCTTTGGTTTTGCAATCGGAATTATTGGATGTTATAAAGGCTTTAATTCAAACAAAGGAACAGAGGGTGTTGGGCAGTCTGCAAATTCCGCTGTCGTAATTTCTTCTTTGCTAGTGTTTATTTTAGATTTGCTTGCGGTTCAAATTACTGATGTTTTAAATTTGAATTAATATGAAGGCGGAATCTAAAAAAGAAATATTTAAAGAAGGTACTGTAAATTCAAATGAGGTAATTTCCATCCGCAATTTATATATGGCATTTGGTGAAAATAAAGTACTGAATGGATTTGATTTTGATTTGCATCGCGGAGAAAATATTGTCGTCTTGGGGAAATCAGGTTCCGGAAAGTCCGTCTTGATAAAATGCATCATCGGCTTATTGAAACCTGATAAAGGATCTATAAATGTATTGGGAGAAAATGTACCTGAATTAAATACAACAGATCTGGATAAAATGCGAGTAAAAGTTGGTTTTTTATTTCAGAGTAATGCATTGTACGACTCAATGACAGTTAGAGAAAATTTAGAATTTCCATTAAGAAGACACTGGATAAATACAAGTAAAATGGAAGTTAATAATTTGGTAATGGAAGCATTAACAAATGTGGGCTTGCCACATACCGTGGATATGATGCCCTCTGAGTTGTCTGGAGGAATGCGAAAACGTGTCGCCTTAGCGAGAACGTTAATTCTGAAACCTGAAATAATTCTATACGATGAACCAACAACAGGCCTGGATCCAATTACAGGAAAAGAAATTAGTAACCTGATGCTTGAAGTTCAAAAAAAATATAATACTTCTTCTATCATTATATCTCATGATATTAATTGTGTTAAAATTGTAGCAAACAGAATTGTCATACTGATAGATGGATTGTGTTATGCAACCGGAACCTATGTACAACTTCAGAATTCAAAAGATAAAAAAGTAAAACAATTTTTCGAATAAATAGAATGGCAAAAGAAACATCAAAAAACATCCGTTTAGGATTGTTTGTATTACTTGGGACGGCATTTTTAATTTTTGCACTTTACCTTATCGGTGTAAAACAAAATTTGTTTGGTTCTACCTTCAAATTGAGAGCGCAGTTTCAAAATGTAAATGGTTTGATGCCCGGAAATAATGTGCGTTTTACTGGAATAGATGTTGGAACGGTAGACCAAGTTGAAATAATAAATGATTCAACAGTTACTGTTTCCATGGTGATCGAAGATAAAGTACAAATATTTATTAAAAAAAATGCAACTGCAATTGTTGGAACAGATGGATTGATGGGAAACAAGCTTGTGAATATCAATCCTTCAATTCAGAGTTCTCCAAGTGTAGAAGATGGCGATTTATTAAAGACTCGAAATCCAATTGGTACAGATGATATGATGAGAACATTGAATATTACTAATGAAAATGTAAGGGATGTTTCTGAAGAAATCAAACAAATTGTTCAAAAATTAAACCGACAGAATACGCTGTGGAGTATTCTTATGGATACCATTGTTGCTGAAAATGTAAAGCAAGCTATCGTTCATATTAAAGTAACCAGCGAACGAACGGCTTTGGTTGCTGGTGATTTGAGTGCGATAATAAAAGATATAAAATCTGGTAAAGGTACAATTGGTGCACTATTGACTGACACCTCCTTTTCAAGAGAATTACATCAGAGTATTGTAAATATTAAATTGATCTCCGATTCTTTAGCATTGGTTTCTGGAGATCTACATTATATAACATCTACAGTAAAAAGTGGTAAAGGTACTTTAGGAACACTCTTAATGGACACCACTTTTGTTACAAATATCAACAAGAGTATCGAAAACATTAAAAATGGAACAAAGGGTTTTGATGAAGACATGGAAGCGCTAAAGCATTCTGTTTTTTTGAGAAATTATTTTAAAAAGAAAGATAAAGAGAAGGCAAAAGTTACGAAAAAGTAAGTGTTTCCCTTTAAAATTAAAATTCCTTTTTTATTTTTTTATTCAACCTTTTAAATTTATTTTTGTAAGAACTCTAAAATAAAAAAAACGATGATAAAACGTCTCCTGATTTTAATTACTGTTGCGATAGCTTCAGTAAATGGGTTTTCGCAAGAGCCTTCCCCCAAGAACGAAGCTACTAAAACACCTGCCCAGCGTGCAGAGAATCAAACCAACCGTTTAACAAAAGAGTTGGGTCTCAATGCTGAACAACAAGCCAAGGCAAAAGCAATTCTTTTAAAACGTGAAGAAGACAAAGAGAATTTGCAAAAGGCTACCCGTGAAGGTTTTGAAAAAACAAAAAGTGAGTTTAAATCATTTTTAAATTCTGAGCAATTTCAAAAATTTGAAAAAAAAGAAATGGAAATGAGAAAGAAAAGGGATGAAAAACGCAAACAGTCACCACCACCAACCAAGGCTGATCCTCAATCAACCGCTCCTATAGAAAAATAATTATAATTCTTTTAATACAATTTAGCAAAAGCACGAAATGAACTTGCAACATTCATTTCGGGCTTTTTTCTAATGCTTTCAATTCAAACAATTTAATAAAGCGTACCTACAATTTTGTTAAATTCGCATAGAAATATGTCGAATAATTTTTTAAATACCCCCATTGAATATCTTAAAAGCGTTGGCCCTCAAAAAGCGGATCTGCTGAAAAAGGAATTGCGTATTTTTAATTATTCCAACCTTGTTACGTATTATCCTTTTCGTTATGTTGATCGGACGAAATTTTATAAGGTAAATGAGATCAATGCCGATTTGCCCTTTGTTCAATTGCGTGGTAAAATCGTACATGCCGAAATGCTAGGTGTAAAACGAACCCAACGTTTTGTTGCAATATTTACCGATGGAACTGGTTCGTTAGAGTTGGTGTGGTTTCAAGGAGCCAAATGGATCGCTGAAAAAATTAAACCACACCTTACAAATGAATATGTGATATTTGGAAAACCGGCTGTTTTTGGCGCTAAATTTAATATTGCCCATCCCGAAATTGAATTAGTAACGGAAGAGAATACCACATTTGCTCCAGCACTTCAAGCAGTTTATCATAGTACAGATAAACTTAAAGGTAGAAGTATGGATACCAAAGGAATTGCACGTATTCAAAAAATGTTGAGTGCTCTTATCAAAAATAATATTCCAGAAACTCTTTCAAAAACAATTATAGAACGTTATCAATTAATATCGAGAGAGGACGCTATGAAGCAAATTCATTTTCCACAGAATCCCGAACTACTAAAAAAGGCGGAGTTTCGTTTGAAATTTGAAGAACTTTTTTTTATTCAATTAAAATTATTGAAGCAAAAAGGATTACGAGAAAAAACATACAGAGGTTTTATATTTTCTAAAGTCGGAGACTATTTTAATGATTTTTACAAAAAATATCTTCCCTTCGAATTAACGAATGCCCAAAAACGGGTGATCAAAGAAATTCGTTTGGATATGGGAAGCGGAAAACAAATGAATCGTTTGCTTCAAGGTGATGTTGGGAGTGGTAAAACATTAGTTGCATTGATGAATATGTTGATTGCTTTGGATAATGGTTTTCAAGCTTGCTTAATGGCTCCAACAGAAATTTTATCGAACCAACATTTTGAAACACTTTCTGAATTGTTAAAACCGCTTGATATTAAAATTGGATTGTTAACGGGTTCGAAAAAAGTAAAAGAGCGAAGAATATTACACGAGCAATTATTAAGTGGAGAACTGCAAATTTTAATTGGAACACATGCATTGTTTGAAGATACAGTGCAATTTAAAAATTTAGGACTAGTAGTAATTGATGAACAACATCGTTTTGGAGTGGCACAAAGGGCAAAGATGTGGGCGAAAAACATCCAGCCTCCGCATGTTTTGATTATGTCGGCAACACCTATTCCGCGAACATTAGCAATGACTTTGTACGGAGATTTGGATGTGAGTGTGATAGATGAATTACCTCCGGGTAGAAAACCGATTTCTACAACGCACCGCTTTGATAATCACCGCGACCGAGTCTTTGGATTCATGCGTGAGCAAATTGCTTTAGGTCGACAAATTTATATCGTATACCCCTTGATCAAAGAATCTGAAAAGATGGACTTTAAAGATCTTCAGGATGGATATGAAAGTATTGTACGTGCATTCCCTCAGCCGAAATATCAGGTAAGCATTGTACACGGACAATTAAAAGCGGATGCAAAAGAATATGAGATGCAACGTTTTGTAAAACATGAAACGCAGATCATGGTTGCCACCACCGTGATAGAAGTGGGAGTAAATATTCCAAATGCGAGTGTGATGATTATTGAAAGTGCCGAACGTTTTGGATTGTCTCAATTGCACCAATTGCGAGGAAGAGTTGGCAGAGGAGCAGATCAATCGTATTGTATTTTGATGACAAGTCATAAATTGGGTGCCGATGGTAAATTGCGGATGGAAACAATGTGTAGAACAAATGATGGTTTTGAAATTGCCGATGTAGATCTTAAATTGCGTGGTCCGGGTGATATGGCGGGAACAATGCAAAGTGGAGTGTTAGATCTGAATATTGCCGACTTGGCAAAGGATGCACAAATTTTGCATACCGCAAGAAATAGGGTGATTGAATTATTGTCGGAAGATGCTGAATTACAAAACCCTGAAAACGCTCCAATAGCCTATCATTTCTCCATGATGAATAGTAATCGTACGAATTGGAGTCGCATATCCTAGTTAAATATTTTTTGACTTCGCTCGAGAGAAAAGAGAACGCGTCTTATTTCATTCGCATGAATACCAGAACCATATGTGCTGTTGAGTAAAAGAGGTGCACTCCGTCAGTTTACTCTGACGGAGTACCTACTCGATTATGGGCTACTTTTATTCTTTTATTACTTTAAAAGATCGTTTCATATTATCCCCCACACTGAACAAATAAATGCCAGCCGATAGGTCACCTAGTTCAATAATCGTATTTTCTGAGTTAATTTTTCCTGATAAAACTGATTTCCCGGTGTTGTCATAAACCGTATAAACTGAACCTAATAATGTTGCTTCTACCTTTACATTGATTTTGTTCTCAGCTGGATTAGGATAGACCAAGAAATTATTTTCTTTTACTGTTTCATTTATTCCAACACCAGGGCATAACTCCAACGTGTATGCTCCTGGATTTATTGCTTGTGTTATACAAACCTGAGGGCAAGGACAAGCAGGAACTACACAAATTATCATACTGTCCGTTGATGTATTTGTTAGCGCAGTGGCTGACCATACATCTTGGAAAGAGGAGGTAGTATCTACTGAGTTCCAATTAATACTACCAGCTCCTGCAGTATCCCACCATGTACCTACTATACTATAAGGGCAATTAGTTGGATTGATAACATAAACCGAAAAATTAGTGCTTTGAGAAAAACTGACCGTAGTCATTAAAAGTAAAATTGAACTTAAGAAGAGATGTTTCATGTTTACGTGATTAAATTTTATCCTTACTCGTATGGCTTTTCAGTGTCGCCCCGTTTTTTGTGTAGTCGCTGGTCTCTACTTTCGAAATACAATATTACAAGCATGATGTTAAAGATTTGTCAAAAGTTGCATACTCTATAAACTTTTTAGTGCGAGGTCTTTTTATTATGCTGATATTTTTTTCTCTTTTTTTAAATGAAGGTAGTTGGTCTAAAGTGAAACAAGACTGAATTCTTGTGGTTACTAAATGTAGAATATTTTTAAATATATATGCAATTTGTATATCGGACTTGCAATCTGCTCAAAGCGAATTGTTGGAATGTGCGTATATATTTCTGTTGTTTTGTTGCTTTTGTATTCTATTGAGCTCGGAATATATCCTTAAAAGCATTTCAATTATTACACATTTCGAAATTGATATTTATTTTTCAACAAAATCATCGAAGCTGTTGAAAACATTATAAATACTAAGTGTTAAGGATGGTTATATTTGTGAAACCTGGTTTTTAACACATAGAAACATAGCTGTATTTACATATTAAAAACAAAGAGTCAAATAAAATAACTAGTTATCTATAGAAAAATAAATTTTTAAACATATAGATTTATTTCATGTAGTATAATCTCTTTGTTTGAAGCTTGCTTAAACTATGTTAAATATTACCCAAACGCAAAGTTCTTAAAAACTATGTGTATATGTGTTTTAAAAAAGTTCATAAATCGTATCATCATATGTCAGAAATACATTTTTATAAAAAGATAGCTTTAAGCTTAAACATTAACGAAAAACAGGTTGATGCGGTTGTTGGATTGTTGGATGAAGGAGCTACTATTCCATTTATTTCTCGCTATAGAAAGGAAATGACAGGCAGTTTGGATGAAGTGCAAGTAGCGAATGTGAGAGATGAAATTGAAAGATTACGTGCTTTAGAAAAACGCCGAGAATTTATTTTAGAATCGATTGAAGGACAAGGTAAATTAACTCCTGAATTAATTTCTTTGATACGTTATGCAGAAACTATATCTGCATTAGAAGATATTTATTTGCCTTACAAACCAAAACGCAGAACGCGTGCAACTATTGCCCGTGAAAAAGGATTGGAACCTTTGGCACAACTGCTATTTGATCAGGGTAAAATGGATGTTGATGTTGAAGCAGAGCGTTTCATCTCAGAGGATATGGATGTTAAATCTTCTGCTGATGCCCTTTCTGGAGCACGCGACATTATTGCGGAATGGGTGAATGAAAATGCTGAAGCGCGTGATAAGATCCGTAATTTATTCAAACGTTCGGCAACCATAAAAAGTAAAGTGTTGAGAGGAAAAGAAGAAGCGGGAGAAAAATTTAAAGATTATTTTGAATGGGAAGAAAATTTATTGGCTTGTCCTTCTCATCGATTATTGGCTATCCGCAGAGGAGAAAGTGAAGAAGTATTAAGTATTCACATTGCACCACCTGAAGATGAAGCATTGGATATTCTGGTGAATCAATTTGTGAACGCTAACAATACTGCTTCTGCTCAAGTGAAGTTAGCTTGTGGCGATTCATATAATCGCATGATGCAGTGTTCTATTGAAAGTGAAATGCGTATGATGACCAAAGAACTTGCTGATGAAAAAGCAATTCAGGTTTTTGCAAATAACATGCGCGAATTGATGTTGGCTTCTCCACTCGGACAAAAAGCAATATTGGCTATTGACCCTGGATTTAGAACAGGTTGTAAAGTTGTTGCGTTGGACAAGCAAGGAAAATTATTGGACGATACAGTGATCTATCCGCATGAGCAAAATAAAATATTTCAAACAAATCAATTGGTTTTGGCTTGGTGTGATAAATTTAAAATCGAAGCGATTGCCATTGGAAACGGAACAGCAGGAAGAGAAACAGAAACATTTATAAGAAGCATTGAAGAACTTCCGAAAAGCATCCATGTAATTATGGTGAACGAAAGTGGAGCTTCTATTTATTCGGCTTCGGATGTTGCGCGTGAAGAATTTGCAGATAAAGACATTACTGTTCGTGGAGCCGTATCTATCGGAAGAAGATTGGCCGATCCATTAGCCGAATTGGTGAAGATCGATGCGAAGTCGATCGGTGTGGGACAATATCAACATGATGTGGATCAATATCTTTTGAAGAAAAAATTAGATGAGGTTGTAGAAAGTTGTGTGAATAAAGTTGGAGTAGAAGTGAACACTGCCAGTAAACAATTGCTGACGTATGTTTCTGGTTTGGGAGCTGTGCTTGCAAAAAATATTGTGGAATATAGAAATGAAAACGGTCCGTTCAAGTCCCGAAAAGATATTTTGAAAGTTCCACGTATGGGTGAGAAGGCTTTTGAGCAAGCTGCAGGTTTTTTAAGAATAGCTAATGGAAAAAATCCACTAGACAAAAGTGCAGTGCATCCTGAAAGCTACATTATTGTTGAGAAAATGGCGGCTGATTTAAATTGCACGATCGAACAATTGATGACGGAGAAAGAATTTCGTAAACAAATATCTTTGCAAAAATATGTCACTGAAAAAGTTGGTCTGCCAACCTTGAATGATATTATGAATGAGTTGGACAAGCCCGGGCGCGATCCACGAAAATTATTTGAAGTTTTTAATTTCGATGATAGCGTTCATGAAATTGCCGATTTAAGAGTTGGAATGAAATTACCAGGAATTGTCACCAACGTCACTAACTTTGGAGCCTTTGTAGATATTGGTGTTCACCAAGACGGATTGGTGCACGTTTCACAATTGTCAAACACATTTGTCTCAGATCCGAATACTGTTGTCAAGGTGCAGCAACAAGTAATGGTAACCGTAACTGAAATTGATGTGCAAAGAAAAAGAATTGCCTTATCGATTAAAGATAATATTCCCAATGCGCCCGTTTCTAAACCTGTTCAAGCCAACATCAATAATAAAAAAGGTAAGCCTGAAGTTTCTGCTAATGATTTTGCTAGTCAGTTAGCTGCTTTAAAGGACAAGTTTAAGTAGGGAATCCCCCTAGCCCCCTTTTTTCTAAGGGGGAATTGTACGACAATATTAGTACTCCGAAATATTATTTCGAAGAATTTGTTTCCCTTTTTCTATTAGGGAATAGTTCGATTGTAAAGCAACTTCGAACCAATATTTAAGCAGGATTTATTCCCCCTTG
>CANIFU010000071.1 GCA_947466965.1 Bacteroidota bacterium | reverse complement strand
TTGTCTTTAACAACATTGTTGACAAAGTTGGCTGAAAACCATCCGTTGAAAATATCAAAGAGAATGTAAGCTCCGCCAACTAATGCAAGTATTGAAAATATTTTCTTTCGATCTTTCTTTAGAAGAGCAAATGCAGTTAATGTTAATGCTGAATTCAAAAGTGCAACAGGAAGAACAACATTAACTGCCAACCAAATTACAACGAATACGACTATACCTAATACGATTAACAAACCAATAATTTTATTACCGCTGTTATAATTATCTAAAGAAGACGATGATGCGCTTCTACTACTTCTCGAATTAGCCCTTGCAAACATACCTTGAGGACAATCTGCGGTGCTATGGTTTTTGCTACCACATTTTGAACACTTTGATGAAAAAATTCCGTGTGGGCAACCATTGCTTGCATGCTCAGTACTTCCGCAATGTGAACACTTGGACGAAAATATTCCATGAGGACAATCACTGGTTGCGTGGTCTTTGCTTCCACAGTTGTTACATTTCGATGAAAATATTCCATGTGGACATTCGCTTGTGGAGTGTTCTGTGCTTCCGCACTTCCTGCACTTTGATGAAAATATTCCGTGAGGGCAATCTTTTATGGCGTGGTCTTTACTTCCACACTTAGAACATTCAGATGAAAATACTCCCATATTTTTTTTAGTTTTTAAAAGTTAATTTATTGCAGTCACTTTCAAGTTATCATGTCGCCTAAGAGTTTTGCTTAACGTTTCCAAAGTTGTTGCTGTATCGCAATTGAATTTGCAATCACTAAAAATAATAAATAAAGTTTATTTATTGATGATCTGAGATAACTTGAGCCCTCTGTTTTGGGTGGACAGTTTTTCAATACTTTTTTGTGTTTGTGTTCATACCTATCTCTTAAATAGTGTATTCCAGGCTTTTTCATCAATATATATTCGGCATGTATCCTTTATTAATGCACAATCAATTTTAAATGTTTCAGTCGTTCCAAGTATAGTTCGCTGATAGGTTAACGACCAATTCGTTTTGCTTTTTTCTTTTAAACCTACTCGTTTTAGTGAATAACCAAAACTAGCATTAGATAAACGTTCTTCTAAGGAATTTTTATCTTTTCCGTCTATATTCGGTCCATAAAGAAAATTTGTCATTTTACTGTACTGCTGATTTTTGTGAAGTACTTGTAAATAATTTAAAATATCGGTATTATAAAAA
This sequence comes from Bacteroidota bacterium, assembly GCA_947466965.1. Classification (GTDB taxonomy): domain Bacteria; phylum Bacteroidota; class Bacteroidia; order 2-12-FULL-35-15; family 2-12-FULL-35-15; genus 2-12-FULL-35-15. The sequence goes on along the minus strand of CANIFU010000071.1, from coordinate 13,460 downwards.
CACAAGGGGTTTTTATACAAACAATTTGAGTCTTGCGAATAGCCGGCTTTGATAATACACAAAACGAATATGCAAATAAAAATTATTTTTAAAATCTTCTTCATTATTTATTTAGAGGTGAATTAAACCCTTGGAGCCTTTTTTACATCCATTACTTCTTGTTTTTTAATAAAACCAGGTATTAAGTGATTTATTTCTTTATTGTTTTAACTTGTCAATAATCTCTACTCGATTAGTATTTAGGCCTTGGTTTCATTTCAGATTTCAAGCACATAATATTTCCATGTTGTATTATGAACATCCACATAGTTATTCCAAATTCCTTGATATTGATTATTAAGTTGGATACCACCTTTTTTGTGTAAAAAATTAGGCAAATGTGCTACTTCAATAGTTTGGATATTTACATGTTGTCCATTAAATAATTGATAGATACCTGCATTAGCTTGTGGTGCTTGCCAAAAAGATTGGCGCTCCGTTAACAAAATAGCATAACAACCATCTAAATTATTTTGTCTCAACTGCTCAAGAAATTTTACATCTTGAATTGCACGGTACATTTCATTTGGCGTGCCACAATCATCTTTTGGCATCTTTAATTCAATCACATAACGCTGACCCTCTTGCGTCGTTATATAAATATCAATTTCTTTTTTAATTAAATTAGGCAGCGGGTTAAATATTCTCGGTGTTGGGTATTCAAGTCTGACAATTAAGTCAGGAAAATTACTTCTCAAAAAAATTGCAAGTTCATGCTGTACTCCAAACTCACTATAAAGCTCAATTGGCGTTTGTTTAATTGTCTCGAAAAATCTATTTATTTTATCTAACATAATGTTTTACATTTTCGTTTTTAGGCTTACCACTGACGTTTTGCGTATAGGGGATGTTTCCTTTTGTTGCGCCTGCGGCAAGGTAATATTGCTTAAACGTTGTTATGGGCTATTTAATTATTAAAGCCTTTCGTGTTTTTATTAATTTTATATACTTGATATGTTGTAATTGCTGTTAGTAAATTATTAGTAGCTAATCTACTATTCATTCCTTCAAAACCTATTTTCATTTCTCTTGCAATATCTTCCGAACTTTCTGCAAGTCTTATAAAATTATCATTTAAGTCAGTCATTTGATTATTTAGATTTGCTAAGCGAATATCAATGCTACCTAATTTAGCTGCAACATTTTTTTGCCAAGAATTATCAAAAACACCTTGTTTATCAAAAGCAGAGTATATTTCAAAAAATCTAATTTTTTTATTTTCCAAGAATGAAACCAACATGGCAAATGCGATAGCATTATAAAAACGCATGGTTTCAATTTGTTTATTAACAGTGGGTTCTAATTTATTGGCCGTTTCAAAAAGTCTATTCATTTTACCTTTAAATGATTTATCTATTCCACCATCAAGAATATTAGCGCTATTACGAAAATTATCGGCAAGAAATTCTAATGAAGTTTTATCAATTTTGTCATCTGCTATTATTGCTCTTTCAATTTCAGCTTCATCATAAACAGAAATAATATCCTCAATATCAACTAATATTCTGTTTCGATAATCTTGCAAAAAAGCATCAACTTTTAAAAATTGAAATAATTTATCATCACCTCCTCTTTCTATAATAATAGATTCGTTTTCTATTATTGAAGTTTTAAAATCAGTTAATTCCTCAACTTTTAAAGTACTTATTTTTTTGATTTCTTGAGAAATTAACTTTAAAGGCTCTAATAGACTTTTTATACGATTTTGCTGAGTAATTTGGTCAGTATTTTTGATTTCTGTTTTTATTTTTTCTTCTAATTTAAGATCTTCAATTCGTTTTTTTTCTTCAATTTCTTTTGGAGTTAGTATTGACAAAATATTGTCATAATTTGAATCCGTAATTAAAGGTGCCATATCAAATAGAATAGCAAATTTCCCAATATCTAGAAAACTAAATTTATACTTTTCCTTTATTTTCTTTATTTCATTTGTTAATCTCCGATATTCACTACTCAAAAACACATTTTTATATGGAATTCTTTTATGATGTAATTCTGATAATAAAAGAACATCTTCTTTGGATAAACTATATTTTGAAACTAAGGCTTTAATCTCTGATAAATGATACATATTATATTTTATTAATTCGTTTTTAAAATCCAAGGTTTAACTTGCCCATAACGGTTCTCTTTAAGCAACACGTTGCGTATTGTTGGTCTTTTTGAGATATAGGCGAAACTAGTTTAGTAAATATAGGAATTAGTTTTCTTTTTAGTAAGCATTTTGAAAATTGTTGCATTTCAAAAAAAACTCCAAATGTTTAAACCATGTTTAAACCAGCTAAAACAAAAAAGCCTTTCAGTTTCCTGAAAGGCCTTTCTTTATTAGTGTGGGAACTACTGGGTTCGAACCAGTGACCCTCTGCTTGTAAGGCAGATGCTCTGAACCAGCTGAGCTAAGCTCCCGAAAACCATTTATTTCTAAACGGGCTGCAAATATAAATACTTTTTAGAAAGCACAAAAGGTTTTCTGCTTTTTTTTGAAAATAAGTAAAAAAAATGCCCCGGGCTTAGCGGGGCATCTTCTTCATTTTTGTAAGATTATTTCACAATCGTCACGTGTCCTATATATTCGTGCTTTTTGCCCTTGATATCTTCGAAATTTACTTTCCACACATAAACATCTTCCTGAACAAAATCTCCTACATTGTTTCGTCTACCATTCCATCCCGACATAATATCGTTGGATTTAAAGATGCGCTCTCCCCAACGATTATAAATTGTCATCTCGAAAATAGAAAAATCAATACCGTCTCCTTTTACCATAAAGTAGTCATTTGTTCCATTGCCATCTCTCGGTGTAAAGGCATTCGGTGCATAAAATACTACAATTGGATCAATAACAATTGTTCCGTTTGTGGTATCCGTACATCCAAAGTTATTGGTTACAATCAACTGTACTGCATAAGACCCGCTGTCGGGGAATACAAAGTATGGATTTTGATTTGTTGACGAACCTACTGTTCCAAAGGTCCAGAACCATTCGTTGATGATTCCCAATGAATTATCCGTGAAGTTGATCAATGGATTGGTAATCGTTGTTGGCTGAGGACCTGCACTATAGATCGCGATTGGCTGCGAATGTATAATGATTAGCGCCAATTGTGTGGATGTTGCACTGCAACCGGTTGTGTTGTTATACGTTAATGACACATCGTAGCTACCATTCAGCATATACACATTGCTTGGATTTGCCGCTGTTGAAGTATTTCCATCGCCAAACGACCATAAATACGTTCCTCCCGGTTGGTTAACCGTGCTGCTGAAATTAATGGTTGTCGGTTCGCAGCCTTCTGTTGTGTCAGATACAAATGAGATGATTGGTGATGCAACTACAATAATCGATGTGGTGCCAACTGCTCCGCATAATCCTGGAATTGTATACGTAATAATGTGTGTACCAGCACCAGCTGTTGCAGGATCAAATACACCTGTTGTTCCGTTTGTGATACCTGTTCCTGTCCATGTTCCACCGGCATCAGTTGCTGTTAATGTTACTGCAGTTGCTGTTGTACAAAACGGTCCTACTATACTTGTAATGGTTGCGTTCAGCTGTGAAGTAACATTAATGTAAATTGTATCCTGTGCAGTACAAGGTGTTGAAATGTTATAGGTGATCAAATGGTTTCCAACGCCTGCTATTGCCGGATCGAATGTTCCTGCTGCTGCATCTGTAATACCTACTCCGGACCAAGTTCCCCCTGCTATTGCTGCAACTAATGTAACAGCCGCTCCCGAAGCACAAAGATTTCCGGGTGAAGTAATGGTTGGATCTGGTTGAGGGATCACCACAATGCTGATGGTATCAGCCCCTGTTCCGCATGATCCGCTCACATTGTAAATTATTTCATGTGTTCCAACTCCTGCAACTGTAGGATTAAATATTCCGGTTGTTGTATTTGTTATACCTGGTCCAGACCATAGCCCTGTTCCTATTGGAACTGATACTTGTAAAGTATCAATGCTACCATTCACACAATACGGTCCAGCAGGTGTAACAGTTAATGTATTAATGTTGATCACATCTACATGAACCGTATCGGTATCAAAACAACCGCCTGCAATATCTGTAACGGTAATCACATAATCAAGTGATGTAGCCGGTGTTCCTGTTGTGTTTTGCGATGTTGCATTTGCAATTACGCCACTGGCAGGTGTCCACAAATAAGTGAAGTTTGCTGGATTGGGCACGATCGAACAATAGTGGAATTTTACATTCGGACGATTGTTAGATACATTGATAAAGTTGGTAAGATCGGGGCACATGTCAAACGAATCTGTATAACTGTATAAGCATGATGTAAATGTTGTAGTAGTATAAGGAGAGATACAACTTTGTGTAAAGTTGGAATAGGGCGGACCTTCAGTGCTACATACTTCAACAATTATATTAGATAAACCATCCCATTCAAAGGCGTTATTCAGAATCATTGTATTCCATCCAATTGCTACGTTAACGGTTGCCGGATTAAATACCTGTACCAATCCCGATTCCCAGAATGTTCCCAATGCAGAAAGATTTGTACAGCCCATTTTAATGGTAAATTGATGATACGTGGTAATCCCGTTTATCATCGTTACATTAAAATCAAGCTGATCTATTTTCCCACCTGTAATTCCTGCAGCATTTAATTCAGCTGCTGTAAATAACAGCTGGTGTTTTGTAGAGGTATACCAGTTTCCAAAAATTGCCGGCCAAGTAGTAGCCGTATTGGTAGCCGTTCCTGTTCCCACCGTTCCAGCAATTGATGTTCCGCCACATCCGCCCGTAGCGCTTAATCCGCATGTTGGTGGAGTAGAACCTCCGTCAAATACCATCGTTAAGTTCGCTGTTCCACCGGCACAAAAGGCAGTGTCGCCATAAGCTGTTATTTGTGGGGCAAATGCAGGTGCTGCAAAAATAGATACCGTGGTTGTTTGAACACAGCCAAACGGACTTGTTACTGTTACTGTGTAAGTGTATGTTCCCGGTGCAATAAATGTGGCTACCGGATTAGCAATGGTTGTGCTGCTTAAATTCGTTCCCGGACTCCATGAAAAGGTATACGCTCCTGCAGGTGAAAAAGTATTTACATCCAATTGAACAGGATCCTGTAAACAAGAGTTGGTTGAACTTTGTGTTACATTATAAGTAAAGCCGGGTACAACAAAAACAGTAACGGTATCGATGTTATCACATGTTCCGCTTAGGTTACTCACAACCTGATACGTAGTAGTGGCAGTTGGTGATGCAACAGGATTTGCACAGGGATTACAAGAAAAATTTGCAGGGGTCATGGGTGGTCCGGAAACAACTGTCCAGTTGAAAATACTTCCGCCATATGCGTTAAGGGCTGCAGTTTGTGTTCCGCAGATCGTAATATCCGGACTGGCTGTTGTTGCATCCAAAATGTTTACGCTATATACATACGTTTGTTGTCCTTGAATTGGACAGGCTCCATCCTGCACAGTAATTGTAAAGGTTAGATTTTGTCCCATCGTTCCGGCAGGGGAACACCAGCTTACATTCAATATCAAAGGGTTTGTTCCTGATGAAGTGATAACAGCACCTGGAAGTGCGGCAGAAATATTAGAGATATAGGTTAAAATATCTGTAGGGTTCGTATCGTCGTATTGAGCTGTAAAGTTGAAACAATTACCAGCACACATTTCAATGCTGTTTGGACCTGTTTGTACGGCATTGCCTCCAAAGCTGGTGATAGCACCACTTGTAGATAAAGGTACATCGTTTATGCAGTTTTGAACAACAAATTGAATGTCACGCATTACACTCCCAATAAGGTTTCCGGCGTTATCGTATTCTTGTACAAGAATGGCAACAACAAAATTCCCTAATAATCCGGGAGTGAACGTTACCAAGCCAGTAGCAGGGTCAATGCTGATTCCAGGAATTGGAGATGTTCCTGAATAGCCCGCTGCGTAAGTAACCGGTAACCCCGCTGCGTCTAAAGCAGGGATCAGTGAATAATATAATGAATCGCCATCTGTTTCAACAACTCCGTAGCTATAATTTACAGTCTGACCCAAACAAACATAAGGGATTGGTTGTGCAGTAAATTGAGGAGAACTGTTACATGGTGCTGTCGCACTGTTAAGTGTCGCTTCAATGTAATAATTAAAACTCGTAACATTTGTTATCGCCGTATTTCTACAGCAGGTCGACCAGCTCATGGTCCATGTATCACAAGGAGGGGCTAATGTTACAACTCCTGTATAATTAAAAATCCACATTCCGGGTAAGGTTCCTCCGCTGCAAGTACTTAATGGCAAAGAAGAAGGGCACAATTGTGAAATCTCTAATCCGTTTATTGTTGAGGGCGAAACATTCACAGTAAGTGAGGCTGTCCCTCCGCATGAACTTGTGAAATCAATCGTTTGTGTTGCACCGGGATTAAAACCAAGGCAGTCTACAAATAAATTTAAATTGATTTGGTATTGGTTTCCTCCTAGGCAAGTATATGTAATTTCTCCTCCCGCAATGTGCGACCCTATAGCGAACTTAGGAGCAAGACTCAAAAGTGCTGTTATTCCCAAAAAAACGAATATTTTTTTTATCATGGTTCTTTGATTTAAATGTCTTCTAATCTGTTTTAAATTAACATTTTAGTGAAAAAGCTGAAATGCAAAAATACTATAATATAAGTATTTGAAACACTTTTTTAAAAAAATGCTACCTCTCAGATGCATTTTTGATGCATTAGGTTGCATTTTTATTTAAGTAATTTTTTTGACTAAATTTACAAGGTGAAAAAGCTAAAAATAGCATTTAACTTTCTGATTTATAATATTAAATCGACAAACGAACACGGTGTGCATTCGCCTTTTGTTTACGATTTAATCTTGGGTACAATCTATAATAGAAATGCATTTTATTGTTACCATCCCATTGAACGTCTCCGGAAGGATTTGATGCATTCTAAAAAGAGGCTCAATTGTACCGACTTGGGCGCCGGATCTTATTTGCAAAATACAAGATCAAAATCTATAAGTGAAATTGTGCATGCTGCTGCAAAACCTGAAAAATATGCGCAACTTTTGTTTCGATTCGTGAATTACTTTCAGCCTGCAACAATTCTCGAACTGGGAACTTCTTTGGGAATTAGCGCGGCATACATGGCTGCCGCTAATTCAAAGTCAAAACTCATTACCATTGAAGGCTGCAAGGATATTGCCGCTGTTGCAAAAGAAAATTTTATAAAATTAGAGTTGCATAATATTGAACAAGTGGTCGGTAATTTTGATGACTGTTTACCCGAAGTATTAAACAAAATTGATCAATTGGATTTTGCATTTTTTGACGGTAATCACAGGAAACTACCTACAATTAATTATTTTGAACAATGTCTTGAAAAAGCGGTGGAAGGTTCTGTTTTTATTTTTGATGATATTTATTGGTCGGACGAAATGAAAGTGGCTTGGCAGGAAATAAAAAAAAATGAAAAGGTCACTGTAACCATCGATTTGTTTTATTTTGGCATTGTGCTTTTCAGAAAAAAACAAGTGAAGGAACATTTTGTGATCAGGTTTTAAGTAACATAGATTAATGACTAATCCTATGTTTTTAAAGGAATCAATTTACTCCTTGAAATACCTGCTTCGTTTTTCTATTTATTTTCATTCCTTATCTGAACCAAGTTTGAATTTAGATTCGTAAATTCGTTTTTTTATTCGTAATCTCTAAAAAGTAGATCCTTAATATATAGTATGAAATCAATCATTGAACTTTCAAATATAGCAAAAGCATATAAGATCGGAACAGAAGAAATTCATGCTTTGCGCTCGGTTTCATTGGAAATATTCAAGAACGAATATGTAGCACTGATGGGACCTTCCGGTAGCGGAAAGTCTACTTTAATGAACATTTTAGGTTGCCTTGATAGTCCTTCAAGCGGAGAATATATTCTCAATAATTTGGCAGTAGCCAAAATGCTTGATAATGATTTGGCAGAAGTGCGCAATAAAGAAATTGGTTTTGTTTTTCAATCGTTTAATTTGTTGCCACGATCAACGGCTCTTGACAATGTTATTTTACCATTGATCTATGCAGGATATAGTAAGGCTGATCGATTGAAGCGTGGCAAAGAAGTTCTAGAACAAGTTGGTTTGGGTGATCGTATTTTGCATAAACCAAATGAACTGTCTGGGGGGCAGCGTCAACGTGTGGCTATTGCCAGAGCATTGGTAAATAATCCTGCAATTATTTTAGCCGATGAACCTACTGGTAATTTGGATTCGAAAACATCCGTTGAAATTATGGGTTTGTTTGAAGAGATTCATAAAAATGGAAATACAATCATACTTGTTACACACGAGGAAGATATAGCACAGCATGCTCATCGCATTGTTCGTTTGAAAGATGGAGTAGTGGAGCGCGATTATAAAAACGAGACCATCACGATTGTGAGTAATCGATTGGAACACGAACATTAATTTTTTTTGCGGTAATCATTTTGCTTTTTGGCCAAGCGAAGTGCCTTTTATCAGTAGCATTCATAATTTGAAATGACAATGAAGATCTATACAAAAACAGGCGATAAAGGACAAACATCCTTAATTGGCGGAACACGAGTTCCCAAGCATCATATTCGGATTGAATCATACGGAACGGTAGATGAATTGAATTCATATATTGGTTTAATTCGCGATCAGCAGATCGATGAGCATTCGAAAATGATTCTGATCGAAATACAGGATCGCTTATTTACAATCGGTTCTTCTTTGGCTTCGGACCCTGAAAAATCTAAAATGAAAATTCCTGATTTGCACGAATCGGATATAGAATTGTTGGAAAAGGAAATGGATACAATGAATGAAACATTGCCTGAAATGAGATTCTTTGTTCTACCCGGTGGGCATACAACTGTTTCCTTTTGTCATCTTGCTCGCTGCGTTTGCCGCAGAGCAGAACGTTCAACAATTCATCTTTCTGAAGCGAGTTTTGTTTCGGAATTGGTTGTTAAATACCTCAACCGTTTAAGCGATTATTTATTTGTACTTTCTCGGAAACTGTCGCAGGATTTAAATGCAGCAGAAATTCCCTGGAAGGCCAGAATGTAATTACGGATTTTTTTTTCTGTCCTGCTCTCCTTTGAATCCCCTTGTTATCAGCCATTTAATAAAAAATGTACTTTGACACGTTGATAAGTGGAATTAATTTTTACTTTTGCAGAAAATAGACTGATTTAAAAACAGTAAAATAATATTTTCAAATGTAACAACTGAAAAGTTTTTACGTTCTAAATTCAAAACGAACAGTATGTATTGGACACTCGAATTAGCAAAAAACTTAGAAGATGCGCCTTGGCCGGCATCTAAAGATGAATTAATTGACTTTGCTATCCGTTCTGGAGCCCCAATGGAAGTTATTGAAAATCTGCAGGAGATCGAAGATGAAGGTGAGATTTATGAATCCATCGAAGAAATCTGGCCTGACTATCCTACAAAAGAAGATTTCTTCTTTAATGAAGATGAATATTAATCATATTTGAATGATTAAAAAAATCCTCACACAGAAAGTGTGAGGATTTTTTTGTATGATATATACCTCAATTTTTTAATCTACCTCATTGCCGGCTTCCTCTTTTATCAAAGGGATTACAGACTTACTTTACTGAAAAATGGGTGTTTGTATGTTAATTTGTCATGCTTTTATCAATAGGTACAACTTTTGACTATTGCGCTCCGAAGTTTGAATTCTTTTAATCGCTTTTACGCTTCTGTTGATAAGGTATTTACCCGCATGAATAATTTCCGAAAATTGAGCTAAAAAATAGCTATTTTTGCATCCCGATCGCAATCGGGGATTGAATTGATAATAAAAAAATTATTTTATAATGTTAGATATTTTTACCAAAAGCCTTTCTAAATTATTCGGTACAAAATCCGATAGAGATTTAAAAGAAATACAACCGATTGTTAATCAGATATTAGTTGAATATGCGAAGCTTGCTTCCTTAAGCAATGATCAATTGCGTGGCAAAACAACCGAATTTAAAAAACGGATTGTTGATAATTCTGAAAAAGAGAACGGACAAATTGAAGATATTCGTAAAAAGATCGATGCTGATCCTGCTATGGAAGTAGAAGCAAAAGAAAAGCTTTACGAAGAGATTGATGAACTGGAAAATACGATCAAAAAAAATAATAAAGAAATCTTAGATGAAATCTTGCCGGAAGCATTTGCAGTAATTAAAGAAACAGCAAAACGCTTAAAAGAAAATCCTTTTCTTGAAGTTACTGCTTCTGCCCTTGATCGCAACTTTGCTGCAAAACGTGATTCTGTTCAGATAAAAGGCGATAAAGCCTTGTGGTCAAATACCTGGAAAGCTGCCGGGAATGATGTTACCTGGGATATGGTGCATTATGATGTGCAGTTGATTGGTGGTATTGTTTTGCATCAGGGGAAAATTTCTGAGATGGGAACGGGTGAAGGGAAAACATTGGTTGGTACGCTTCCTGTTTATTTAAATGCGCTAACGGGATTAGGTGTTCACGTTGTTACTGTAAATAATTATTTGGCTAAACGTGACTCTGAATGGAATGGTCCTCTTTTTGAATTTCATGGATTAACTGTTGATTGCATCGATAAGCATGAACCGAATTCTGAAGAACGTAGAAGAGCATATTTGGCAGACATCACTTTTGGTACAAATAACGAATTTGGTTTTGATTACCTGCGTGATAATATGTCGCGCGTGCCGGAAGATCTTGTTCAGCGTAAACACAATTATGCAATTGTGGATGAGGTGGATAGTGTATTGATAGATGATGCGCGTACGCCTTTAATTATTTCAGGTCCCACTCCTAAAGGTGATAATCAGGAGTTCGCTCCGCTGAAACCCCGTATCGAAAAAATTGTAAACGCACAAAAAACATACATCAATACTGCTTTGATCGATGCTAAAAAATTATTAGCGGAAGGAAAAGATAAAGAGGGTGGTGTTGCTTTGCTCCGTGCTTACAGAGGTTTGCCGAAAAATAAAGCCTTGATCAAGTTCTTAAGTGAAGCGGGTATCAGAGCACAACTTCAGAAAACAGAAAATTTTTATCTTCAGGATCAATCCCGTGATATGCACAAGGTGGATGCTGAATTATTTTTTGTGATCGATGAAAAAAATAATTCCATTGAATTAACTGAGAAAGGTTTGGAACTGATCTCTACATCATCTGAAGACGCAAAATTCTTTGTATTGCCTGATGTAGGAAGTGAAATTGCTGCACTTGAAAAATCTGCCATGTCGCTTGAAGAGAAAGCGAATCGTAAAGAAGAGCTGATTCGCGATTTTTCGATTAAATCGGAACGTGTTCATACCATCAACCAATTATTGAAAGCATACACCTTGTTTGAAATTGATGTGGAGTATGTGATCATGGATGGAAAAATTAAAATTGTGGATGAGCAAACCGGCCGTATCATGGAAGGTCGCAGATATTCCGATGGTTTGCATCAGGCGATTGAAGCGAAAGAAAATGTTAAAGTAGAAGCGGCAACACAAACATACGCGACTGTTACCTTGCAAAATTATTTCCGTATGTACACAAAGCTTTCCGGTATGACCGGTACTGCTGAAACGGAAGCGGGTGAGTTTTGGGATATTTATAAATTGGATGTGGTGGCAATTCCTACCAACAGACCTATTCAACGTAAAGATTACGAAGATCTTGTTTTCAAAACAAAACGTGAAAAATACAATGCGGTGATTGATGAGGTTGGAAAATGCGTGGAACAAGGTCGTCCGGTACTTGTTGGTACAACCTCTGTTGAGATCTCTGAATTGTTGAGCCGTATGTTGAAATTACGCGGTATCAAACACAATGTATTGAATGCAAAAATGCACCAACGTGAAGCAGAAATTGTGCAGGAAGCCGGACAAGCAGGTACGGTTACAATTGCAACAAACATGGCTGGTCGTGGTACCGATATTAAACTTGGTGCGGGTGTAAAAGATGCCGGTGGTTTAGCAATCATCGGAACGGAACGTCATGAGTCCAGACGCGTGGATCGCCAGTTACGTGGGCGTGCAGGTCGTCAGGGTGATCCTGGTTCTTCTCAGTTTTTTGCTTCTTTGGAAGATGATCTGATGCGTTTATTCGGTTCGGAACGTATTGCCAAACTGATGGATAGAATGGGAATTCAGGAAGGTGAAGTGATTCAGCATTCTATGATCACCAAGTCCATTGAACGTGCTCAGAAAAAAGTCGAAGAAAATAATTTCGGTACGCGTAAACGTTTGATTGAATACGATGATGTGATGAACTCTCAGCGTGAGGTGATCTACAAAAAACGCAGACACGCATTGTTTGGTGAGCGTTTGTCGATCGATATCGCGAACTCTATTTACGATACATGTGAATCTATTGTGACAGAGTATCACGAGATGAAAGATTTCGAAGGATTTAATATTGAAGTGTTGCGTGTGCTTTCTATCGAATCACCTATTGATGAAAATGGTTTCTCTGAATTAAAACACGATGATTTGGTTGAAAAATTATATCATAAAGCGCAAACACATTACAACGCAAAAAATGAATTCATTAAAACTAAATCGTTCCCTGTTGTAAAAGATGTATATGAAAATCAAGGTGCTTCTTTTGAAAATATTGTAACTCCTATGAGCGATGGAATCAAAACATTGCAAGTGGTGATTAATTTAAAACGTGCATACGAAACCAATGCTGGCGAGCTTGTTTTAGGTTTGGAAAAAGGAACGGCACTTTCAATGATCGATGATGCCTGGAAAGAGCATTTACGTGAAATGGATGACTTGAAACAGTCGGTGCAAAACGCAGTGTACGAGCAAAAAGATCCATTACTCATTTATAAGTTTGAATCGTTTCAGTTATTTAAACTGATGATGACGGCTGTGAATAAAGAAATAGTATCCTTTCTGATGCGAGCGACCTTACCGAATGAAGTTCAGAATAGTGTGCAGCAGGCAAGAGTGCAAGCCCCACAGCGTCAACAACAAACTCAAACAACCCGAACCGAAGTAGGAACAGGTAACAACAATCTGGATGAGGAACAACCGAAAGTAAAAGCACAACCGATTCGTGTAGAACAAAAAATAGGAAGAAATGACCCTTGTCCATGTGGCAGTGGTAAAAAATATAAATCCTGTCACGGTAAATAATGTTTTTATAAATAATAAAATGCCTCTTCGTTTTAAAAATGCTGAGGCATTTTTGTTTTAGGGGAATGCATATCGAGTAAAGAAAAGGATTGGCTTATATCGAGAATATACATTACCATTAATAGCCTCAAAAGAAGAAACGAAGTCAATCCCCCTAGCCCCCTTCTCCAAGGGGGAAGAGCAAGATTTACATTGCCAGTAATAGCCTCAAAAGAAGAAACGAAGTCAATCCCCCTAGCCCCCTTCTCCAAGGGGGAAGAGCAAGATTTACATTGCCAGTAATAGCCTCAA
>CANIFU010000070.1 GCA_947466965.1 Bacteroidota bacterium | reverse complement strand
ATCCGTTTCGCTTTATTTTTCTGAACATCATATAACCAAATCTTGTACTGTCCCATTTCATTGGTGGTATACAATACATAATTACCATCCGGACTCACTTTCATTTGAGCGTATATTCGCGTGGCCTTCGGTTTTGTAACGTTCAATGGCAATTGCGCAGGCAATGTTCTGGAACTATCCTTTTCAATGTATTTGTTCGAATACGAATCAAAACATTCTCTCCAAAGATTTTTTACAGAGATTCCCAAAACAAACAAAGAAGAATTATCGATGTTACGACTCACTTTTGTCATGTACAAAATATTGGAGATCACCGCTTCGCCATAATTATCTGCAATGTGTTTCCACATCGCATGACCGGCATACTTCGCATCATTTCCCTCTAGGCGGTTAATATTTTTATACCTTTCACTAACAATTCCATCCTTCACTCGATTATCAATATCAGAGTTCCAATCGCAGGCAACATATTCAACCAAGCCTTTAATATACCATTCCGGCAAATTTAAAAGTGTACTGTTTTTTACCATCTCGCGCACATTCCCACCATACATCATTTCATTGATGAGCACCTCCGCTAATCCTGAACGAATTTGAGCATCTAGCTTTGCATGATCTCCTTCATAGAACAATATCACTTTTGACCCTTCAACACGCGTAACACCTCCGGTATTGTAATCTTCTTCAGTAGAAAGTCCAATATTGCTTTGTTTATAATCGGATTGTTTATTGTAAACAATGAACTGTACCTTATCATCAAAGGTATAATCAAATAATTTTTCTACTTTTTCCATCTGTAGTTTTGCAGACTGAGAAACATAGTTGGATAATTCACGCCCCTGTTCATAGAAATAAACATCATACTTTGGATAGGTATAATACGTCCAAAAATAATTGTCATATTTTATGCGATTTTTTCCAAAATCGGTTTGAGAACCACTATAAAATTGTGCGCTTAACTTCGTATTCGAAAAAATCGCGAATAGCAAAAGCAAAAAGGTGATTACTTTTTTATATGAAGAGGCGAATCGTGTGTGCACTGATCGATTTTATTAGAATGCTAAGATACTAAATAATGAAAGCAATTACAATGTTGAACCCTCAATTTTGCTACTTTTGTAACGCAATTTTAATTCATATAGTATGATTACTATCCATTCATTCACTTTTAATCCCATTCAGGAAAACATGTACCTACTTTTTGATGAAAGTAAAGACTGTGTTATTATTGATCCGGGATGTTATGATGATAACGAAAGAACAGTTTTATCAGAATTTATAGCCCAAAATGGACTAAAACCCGTGAAATTATTAAATACACATTGTCACTTAGATCATATATTTGGGAATGGGTATGTGGCAAAAAAATACAATCTGAAACTTGAATTCAATAAGAATGACATGCGTGTTTTCGAGGCTTTTCAACTTACCTGCGACCTTTACGGAATGAGTTGCGATCCATCACCTCAGCCATCAGTTTTTTTAGAAGAAGGAGATGTAATTGAATTCGGAAATTCGAAATTAGAGATTTTGTTTACACCGGGCCATTCACCGGGAAGCATCACCTTCTTCAATCGCGAAGAAAAATTTATGATCGCGGGAGATGTTTTGTTCAATGGAAGTATCGGTAGAACAGACCTTCCAGGGGGTAATCACGAATCGCTGATCAATAACATTAAAACAAAATTATTTCCATTGGGAGATGATTTTAAAGTCTATAGCGGGCACGGACCAGTTACAACGATTGGGTTTGAAAAGAAGCATAATCCGTTTCTGACATAATTTTACCACAGATTACACAGATTTTCACAGATAAAAAACGTTGCGCCTTTGTGGCAAAAATAACATGGCACTCAAAACCGGAAAATATAAACACTACAAAGGCAAGCCATACGAAGTAATAGGAATTGCCCGTCACAGCGAAACGCTTGAGGAATTAGTGGTTTACAAAGCGTTGTATCAAAATGAAGGAGAGAATTTGTGGGTGCGACCTTTAAAAATGTTTAGTGAAGAAGTTGAAATAGAAGGAAAAATAATGCCCAGGTTTGAGTTCCTGGGCGAAAATTAATTTTATTGAGAAGCGATATTGCGAGAAATATTTTCTAAAAAAAATGCGGTCCGCTCCCCATTCGAGGTCAATCGAGTTCGACCATAGGGAGCTTATAGAGAAGTATTTGCAACGCATTAAACCATCACCACGAAGTTAAAAAGCACTTAGCTGATTATATCAAATCCACAGTATGGAATCAACACTTTTGGAATTTTAATTCCTTCAGCCGTTTGATTGTTCTCCAACATGGTGGCAACAATACGAGGCAATGCCAATGCACTTCCGTTTAAGGTATGCGCTAATACAGGTTTTGCATCACCCTCTTTAAAACGCAATTTCAATCGATTGCTTTGGAAGGTTTCGAAATTTGAAACAGAACTTACTTCCAACCATTTTTGTTGCGCTGTAGAATAGGTTTCGAAATCGTAGGTTAATGCAGAAGCAAAACTCATATCCCCTCCACACAGTTTCAATATTCTGAAAGGCAATTCCAATTCACGCAATAATCCTGCAACATAATTACGCATATCTTCCAATGTTTCATACGATTTATCAGGATGAGCAATCTGTACAATTTCTACTTTATCGAATTGATGCAAACGGTTCAAGCCGCGCACATGTGCTCCGTAACTTCCTGCTTCTCTTCTGAAACAAGGTGTGTAGCCACAATTTTTAATTGGCAACTGATCAGCTTTTAAAATTACATCGCGGTAAATATTTGTGATAGGAACTTCTGCTGTTGGGATGAGATACAAATTATCAATGGTTGAATGATACATTTGTCCTTCCTTATCAGGCAATTGTCCGGTGGCATAGCCGGAAGCTTCATTCACTAAAATAGGTGGTTGAATTTCTAAATAGCCGGCAGCAGTTGCTCTGTCCAAAAAGAAATTGATCAATGCTCTTTGCAAACGTGCTCCTTTGCCTTTGTAAACAGGAAATCCGGCACCGGTTAATTTTACACCCAATTCAAAATCGATCAGATCATATTGTGTTGTTAATTCCCAATGCGGTTTTGCGCCATCATATAATTTTGGAATTTCTCCTTCCTGAAATACATTCTCATTATCCTCAGGAGTTTTTCCTTTCGGAACTTTTATGCTTGGAGTATTCGGAACCTGCACTAATTGATCGTGCTGCTCCTTTTCTATTGAGGCTAATTGCTCCTCTAATTTTTTTGAATTTTCTTTTAAAGAAGCGCTCTTTGTTTTCAGCACATCGCCTTCCGCTTTCTTCCCTTGCTTATACAGCTCACCCACTTGTTTAGCGAGCATATTTGCTTCATTCAGAATCGCATCCAGATCGTTTTGGATTTTTTTGCGTTGCACATCCATCTCCAGAACATTTTCCAGAATGGATTTCGCATCAAAATTTTTAATGGCTAAACGGGCAATTGCTTCGTCTTTATTTTCTCGGATATAATTAAGTTGTAACATACAAGTAAATGGTATTAAGAATGAGGTAACAAGAAATATTTTCAATAAAAAAGTCCCCATTTTTTATGGGGATAATTTGAAAAAAACATTCAAAAAATATAGTCTAAATAAAAAAATCTCCCGAACCTCGTTGGAAGCCGGGAGATAATTAATTGAATTATTATTCCTTATTATGCTTCTGTAGAAAAGGGAACAATTGAAACAAACGATTTTGCATCGCGTTTCTTTTTGAATTCCACTGTACCATCTACTAAAGCGAATAAAGTATGGTCTTTACCAATACCAACGTTTTCACCTGGATTGTGTTTAGTACCTCTTTGGCGAACAATAATGTTACCGGAGATCGCTAATTGACCACCATAAATTTTAACGCCTAGGCGTTTGCTATGTGACTCACGACCGTTCTTAGAACTACCCGCACCTTTTTTATGTGCCATTTTTTTTTATATTATAAGTTAAAACTTAAAAGTTAAAAGGTTTTGAGGCCAGCTAACTTTTTCTTATTAGTCTGTTATTATTTTGCTGCTTTTTTTACTGCCTTTTTAGGAGCTGCTGCTTTTTTTGGAGCTGCTTCCTTTTTTACGGCTGCTTTTTTTGGAGCTGCTTTTTTTGTTTCTTTTGCTTCCACTTCAACAGCTTCTGCTTTAGGCGCTTTTTTCACAATCGCGATCTCATCTTTCAATGTTTCACCTTTTGCTAAGATCCCTTGAACAAGGATCTGCGTTAATTGCTGACGGTGACCATTTGATTTTTGGTAACCTTTTCTGCGTTTCTTTTTAAATACGATGACCTTGTCACCTTTCAGATGGGAAAGCACTGTTGCAGCTACTTTTGCACCATCAATTGAAGGAGTTCCTATTTGAACTTTTCCGCCATTGTCAACCAACAACACTTTGTCGAATTCAACTTTAGCCCCTTCGTTAGCATCTAGGCGGTGAACATAGACTTTAACGCCACGTTCAACCTTAAATTGTTGCCCGGCTATTTCTACGATTGCATACATTTTTTAGGGTTTTATTTGTTTATAATATCCAAGCAATTATTTTCTTGGGGGCACGAAATTAAGAATTTATTTGATTGTGGCAAAGTTTTCAACAAAAAAAATGGTTAAAAACATCCGGAAGCAGGAAAGTAGCATCCACAAAAACCGCTACAACAGTATTACACCTTCTGAAAACCCTTGCTAAAAGGGGAAATATTTTCGCTTATACGATTAAGCGTTGGCCTTTTTATTCACCAAATAAACGCCCAACAATATCAAGACAATCCAAAGAAAGTGAAGCAATTGAACATCTTCACCATCCAAAACACCCCAAACCAAAGCTACAAGAGGAATTAGATAGGTAACAGACGAAGCGAAAAGAGCGTTCGTATTTCGGATCAACACATTAAAGATCATGACGGACAAGGCTGTTCCAAATACTGCCAAAATAACGATATACCCCAAACTACTATACGCTTGAGGGTTTGCACTCAATTTAATAGTAAATTCAGTAAATCCGAATAAATAAATCCCGGCCAAAGGGCCAATAAACATCATCGCCCAAACAGTAGCGGTGACAGAATTTACTTCGTTCAATTCCTTTTTAATAATATTAACACTTACAGCATAGCAGATTGTAGCAAGTACGACATATAATCCAAAGAGTAAATTATTATTTGTATCCTCCGACTTGCCTACCATCAATAAGCCAATAGCTCCTAAAAAACCTGTAAGAATTCCGATTACGTTAATGAAACGGGTTTTTACTTTAAACAATAACACACCCAAAAGCAATGTAAATAAAGGAGTTAATGAATTTAACATACCCGTAAGCGAACTACTGATACCTGTTTCGGCCTTGGTGAATAAAAATGCAGGAATAAAATTACCGAGCAATCCCATTCCTAAAAACCCTTTCCAGTGTTTTAGCAAAGCCTTTTTTACATGCTTAAAGATTAAAGGGCTTAAAAAAACAAAAGCTATGAAGATTCTAAGTGCTGCAACTTCGTCACTGGAATAAACATCCATGCCGCGTTTCATAAGAATAAATGAACTTCCCCACGTTAATGCTAAAGCAATTAAAATGCTCCAATTAATAATCTTTGTATTCACACGTTAAATTTTGAGCGGCAAAGATATAAATAGAATCACATACCTTTCAACTTTTCTGTTGCACGTTTTGAATAAAATCCTTTCTCGTTTGAAATCTCGATCAACAATTGTTTCGCTTTCCCTTTTTGTCCTATCTTAAAAAGCGACATCGCTAAATTCCATTTTGCTTCTGGATGAAAAACAGTATTCTGATTCCCTAAAATTGCTTCCAGATTTTTTATTGTATGGCCGTATTTACCAATCTGATAATAGGAAATAGCACTATAGAATAATGAATTGACATCTTCCGGATTATGGTCTAGCAATAGCTCAAAGTCAACGAGGGCGTTGTTATATTTTCCATTATTAAAATAAGCCAATGCCGATTTTAAAACTTTATCTGCTACAATCGTTTGTTCAAATTCTTTGTCATTGAAATTTATTATACTTTCTTTATTCTCTTTGTAAGAAGGTGTATGCCCTTTAATTTCAAACGAACGTATACCGGAATTAAAATAAAATAAATTATAATTGGTCACTTTCAAATCGTAAATATAAATGACATCGGTATTAAAATAAGGTTCCACATTTACTTCTTTTGTTTTATTCGCTATGGGTGTAAGATCGGGTGTAATGCTTTTTATCGGTTCCATTGAAACAATTATTTTTTCAAGGATTTTTTCTTCCTTAACCGTTTTTTGATTGTGTGCTGCATTTTCTTGCTGCTCGCTTATATCAGCTATTGGAAAAGAGTGTTCTTTTATTGTAAAAACAGAACTAATTTGCTTCGCATTTTCGAATTTTCGACTTCTGGGGAGCTCATTAGAAAATGAATTAACAAAATAATAAAATCCAAAAATAGAAGCAATAGATGCTAACGCTAAAAAAACGTGTGGCAAGGTTAACGGATTCTGATGCATTCCTTTTGATTTCAGATCGAGCTGATGACAGATGGCGTCGACATCAGACAACGTGAAAGGGATTGCAGCAAATCCGTTAACTGCACAAGTGCACAATTCACAGGTTGAAATGTGCTGATATAATTGAGCGCGCGCTTCCGTTTCACCTCTATTAAGCGAATAGGATTGAAGTTGCTCATAGGTTAAACAGTTCCTGTTTATAGTTGTATTCATGGGGACGATTATTTTAAACTGGTAATTATCATTTTTAAATTCCGCTTACCATTCTGGATATAGCTTTTCACTTCGTTTACAGAATAGCCTGTCAATTCAACAATTTGTAAGTAGCTCATATTTTTAAGATAAAACAATTCGATACATTTTTTTTGAAATGGATGCAGCCGTTCCATTGCTTTTTCCAATGCTTCTATCTTCTGCTCTCCATCAACCTGCTTTTCTTTTTCATCTTCTATCGCTTGGCATTTCAATTCATATTGATACTCAATATTTCGATTTTGCGCTGTCTGCATTTTGCGCAATTCAGAAATGCAAAAGTTCCTCACAACAAATGTGAGCCAAGCTTTAAAGTTTTCTACTTCTCGTTTTTTTAATTCATCGAATAACTTTTCGAAAATCTGAAGCACCATATCTTTTGCAACATCTCTATCTTTAAAATAATTGATGCACATGCCTAGAACAAGATGTGTATATCGTTTATACAACTCCCCAACAAATACTTTATCGGCTGTTGCCTTATAGTGTTGCACCAATTCATTATCTGTTAAATGGTTGTAACGTGAAGTAGAATAACTCATAATCCGATGGTTTTAAAATGATCCGGAATCGGTTCTTGATAATTAGACGTATTGGAATATCAGATTCCATATGGTTAAACCCACGTTTAAAAGATTAGTTAGATGGAATGAGCGAACGGTTGTTTTTGTGAGCAAACGGCAAATAAGAAAAAATCAACCACATAGGAACATAGAAAATAAGGTTAAGTACTTTTTTTTAAAGAAGCAAATAGGTCCTATATGCTTTCATTGTATACTTTAAAACAAATCAACCAATGTATCTATGTGGTTGATTTTTTATTATTTATGGAAACATAATCACAAATACGTCTTAACTGCAGAACGAGCAAATGCGCAACCTCGAATAAAAAATTAATCTTTTAAAACCATACACCTATGAAAACTATAAAATCAATTTTAACGATGAGTGTACTGATCATTTCAAGCGCAGTTGTTTCACAGTCGGCAGGCGTAATAAAAGGAACTATTTTTGATGAAAAAAGCAGTCCGATGCCATTTGTTCCGGTAGCTATTATGCAGGACACGACAATCATTACAACTGCACAAACGGATATTAACGGAGAATTCACCGTTAAAGAAATTACACCCGGAAAATACAACATCAAAACTTTTTACTCGGGATACAATATTCAACTATTGAAAGCGGTAAATGTAAATCCGAACCAAACAAGGTATATAACCATCAACATGTCGCTTTCCACAACAGGATTACCAACGATTGTTATTACAGCTACATTTACTGAACCAGCATTCGATTCTAAATTTTCAACAGTGACTCCTATTTCCATCTCACAAATTGAAAACATTGCTGTTGGCAAAACAGATTTGGTAGGTATGATCGTATGTTTAACACCTGGCGTATTGCAAACCGATGACGGAAAGGATCTGTATGTCCGCGGTTCACGAAGAGGCAGCACAGCCTATTATGTTGACGGGAATAAAATAATGGGTGTACCGGAAGTACCAGGAATGGGTATAAGCGGAATGGAAGTATTAACGGGTGGTGTACCTGCTGAATACGGAGATTGTACAGGAGGATTAGTTATTATTACTACGAAAGAATATAAATGGGAAATGAATAGAAAAGAAAATGAGATCAACGACCGCAAAGAAAGAAGATCAAAGGAGCAACAAATTAAACAGAATCAAGAAAATGAAGATGTACAATAAAAAAAATCCAGCTATGTGCTGGATTTTTTTTTGTCCTTGATGATAAATAAATTAAATCCTAATCCGAATGTGACACGCATTTCCTGAAGTGAGATAGGGCTTGGCGCTTCAGATAAATGTCGACCATAAACGTATCGTGTTTCAAAAAACAAATGCGCGAAACGCTGAAAATAAAAATTGAATCCGAGGCCTGCAGTAGCAATCGGACTCACTACTCCATCATACTTTTTTCTCTTCGGGGAATCACTAGCTGAAGCAGTTGGATCGGCAAGTTCCTTAAACGAAGAAGTATACGACAATCCGGGTTGTATAATAAAATAAGGATCAAAATATCCTTTTGTTGTAAAGTGGTATGCACCACCCAACAGTATCGAATGAAAATCTTTTAAGCCCATCGAATCAGCTGTTAATCCATCGCTACCGATCATATAAGAAGCGGAACCACGAATGGAAACTTTATGATCCATATAATATTCAGCATTTCCATTGATGTGAACATTGCTGATGTTTTCTTTAAACAGAAACCCTGCAACGATGGACGCATCGGCACGAACTAAATGCTTGTGTATGAACTGTGTATTTTCTTGCTGCGCAATCATAACGCCCGAAAGGCATACAAGTAGTATTATCAGATATTTCTTAGTCATGAGTTTCAAATTTAAAATCCGTTTATAGTTCAGATACCTTTTCAACCAAAGAATTTTTTAAGCTGATTTTTTTCTTTTATGATGCTGATCCCACATATCAAACAAACGAACATTTAAACTGATATTCATAAGTAAGTGCCCTTCAATGCCGCTCACATCATGCTTTTCTATCAACACTTCTTTATTACCATCCATTTCAAATACTTCAGCATGAATATCTTTACCGAGATGCATCATGTATTGAGCGGTCAATGAAATATCTGTCCGGTCATTAATAGTATAATGCGCGCCTAAGCCTGCCTGAACAGCACTACTCCACTTTTCCTGAAAATAACCATCGCTATTTTTTGAAACTTTGGTATAATCAAAACAATGTCCTGCAAGAATGTAAGGCGTAAACTTACCTTTGGTTGTTTCATTATTAAAAGGATATGCAAGAACAGACCAGCCGATATGTAGATCCTCTCTTTTTGCAATGCCGGCTATATCGGTAGTAATATAATCGGCATACCAATCGGTATTTAAGCGGCTTAATACCCGGATACGAAACTGTCCACCATAACCAAAACCATAGGCGCCATCATCGCTGAATCCACTGACAACATTACGAACACCTAGTTGAAAATAACCGCTTTCTTTATCCAGCGGCTCTTGTGATTTGCTCAAAAGTGGAACAAACAAGGCAAGGAATAGTATTTTTTTCATGGTGATGAATTTAAAATGTTTCTGAGAGTAAAACTAAAGTATTGATTGCTTTATTGTGCATAGAAACTATTATTAACTTTGTACTATCTTTTTCAAGAACAAAAATAACATGAAAAACAATCCGCATCGTTCTATTATTATCTGGCTGTTGGCTGGATGTTTTTTAATTTATGCAATGGTAGTAATAGGTGGAATTACGCGACTTACACATTCAGGATTATCGATGGTGGAATGGAATCCCATTATTGGATCATTACCGCCGATGACAGATGCAGATTGGCAGATACCGTTTGAAAAATACAAACAATCTCCCGAATATCAGATCATCAACAATCAATTTTCACTGGAAGAATTCAAATCCATTTATTGGTGGGAATACATTCACCGTTTATTGGGACGAACAATCGGAGTCATTTTTATTCTTCCTTTTTTATATTTTCTTATAAAGAAAAAATTTGATAAATCACTTTTAAAAAAAATGTATGTTCTTCTTTTGTTGGGTGCATTTCAGGGAGTGCTTGGCTGGTTTATGGTTAAAAGCGGATTGCAGAAAGAACCTCATGTAAGTCATTACAGACTTGCGGCCCACCTCATCAGTGCGTTTACTGTTTTCGGATTTACATTTTGGTATGCAATGGATTTGTTGTTTTCAAAAGATGTGGAGGGAAATGCGGCCCTAAAAAACATAAGGAAATTGTCGGTAATTATGTTTGTGCTTATTATTTTGCAGATCATTTATGGTGCATTTGTAGCAGGATTAAAAGCAGGATTATTTTACAACACGTATCCGACCATGGGAGGCGAACTAATGCCAGCAACCGTTAGCGCATTCGATACGTTTTGGGAAAACTGTTTAGAAAATCCGGCAGGCATACAATTTCTGCACCGCAATATTGCTATCGTAGTAGCGGGAATGGTTTTATTTGTTTGGTGGAAATCGCGAAAAATGGTTTTGAACGAATTACAGAAAAAAGCTACTAACTTTATGTTAGGTGTTGTAACAGTTCAATTTATTTTAGGTGTAGTAACGCTTTTATATGCTGTACCGGTAACATTGGGAGTGCTACATCAAACCGGAGCGTTCTTTTTATATGCGGCCGCTTTATTTTTTATTCACAGCCTTCGCAAAACGAATTGAAGCGGCATCGTTTTTCCATTCAAAGGTTTCAATCATATGATAAATGTCTTTTCGAACAAAGTCAACCACAGGAGAGATCGAATCGGTATTGGGTGCCACATTAAAATATAAAGCACCGCGGATAAAATGTTTGGTACTGTCTGTTAAAAAAAACTGTATGGATGAAGCGGCATTTCCCCCGATTTCGTAAATCAATCCGTATACCTTACTGGAATCTCTGGAAACTAATTTCTCTTCAATGCCCGATGCTTTTATCTGATGCTTTGAAGCAAGCTCATAGGTTTGTTCTAGATAATTATTTATGTCGCCATTTACTTCGTGGTAAGTAAGATGAAGTTTACCATTCAATGAAGGGAATTCGAGATTCAACCAGCATGGTTCAGCACGATAATTTTTATCATTTTCAATATGTGTATAAGCGGGCATTTCAAATGAAAAAGGACATGCAGCAGTGTAAGGAATGTATTTTTTTTCAGGGAATGCTAAACGGAAATAAGCTCTTGGTTTAGGGGCAATCGTATCCTCATCGTCGCTTCCGCAAGCAGAAAGCAAAACGAAAGACACAAGTATCAAGACACATCCTAAAATGCTTGACAAATGAACTATGCTTCGTGATTTCTTATTCATTGTCATCGTCCTCCCGTTCAATTGTGATCTTCACGCGTTTAATTTTTCTGTTGTCTGCCGACTCAATAGTAAAAATCAATTTCTTGAATATAATTTTTTCATTCTTAGTAGGAATCCGTCCTTCCACTTCAATAATCAACCCAGCCAAGGTATCTGCTTCCCCCTTTGCATCTTCAAAATCAACTCCATCAATTTCCAAAATTCTTGAAACATCATTCAATGGTGCTTTTCCTTCGAATACAAAATTATTATTATCTAGCTTGGAATATACAAGATCATCATCATCAAACTCGTCATTTATTTCTCCAACAATTTCTTCAATTACATCTTCCAAAGTAACAATACCCGATGTTCCTCCATACTCATCCACCACCACTGCCAAATGAATTTTCTTGAATTGAAATTCGCGCAACAAATCATCAATTTTTTTATTTTCAGGAACAAAAAAAGGAGGCCGCAATATCGATTGCCAATTGAAAGAATTGGGCTCATCAACATATTGAAGCAAATCTTTTGCATAAAGAACACCAACAATATTATCCAATGATTCTTTATAAATGGGAACACGAGAAAAACCAAAAGCGGTAAGATCGGCCAACAGTTTGGTGTAACCAATTTTATATTCAAAAGCGGAAACATGTGTCCGTGATTGCATAATTTGTTTCACATCGGTATTACCGAATTTCACAATTCCTTGCAGTATCTTATGATCTTCCTCAGGAATATCTTCATCAGAAGTAAGATCCAATGCTTGCGATAATTCATCAACAGAAATGTTGTGCGACTTTGGCTTTATTAATTTATCAAGTAAAGAAGTTGTAAAAATCATGAACGAACTTATCGGATAAAACAATTGTTGCAACAACAACACAAAATAAATGAGTTTACGTGAAGCATTCAAAGGATTTTGAGTGGCGTAAATTTTTGGTGTAACCTCGCCTATCAATAAGATTAAAAAAGTTACAGCAATCACCTGAATAACAAAACCAAGTGATGGACTACCTGAAAAATCAAATAAACCCTCCATTCCAAAAATAAAAGAAGCATTGATGATAACGATGGAAATATTAATAAAATTAACGCTAATCAAAAGGGTTGCTAATAGACGTTTTGGTGCTTCAATGATTGTTAATATCTTTTGATCTGCTTTAGAATCGGAAGTTCTTAAAGCTTCTAAATCATTTGGTGAAAGAGAGAAAAAAGCCGACTCGGCAGCTGAAACCAATGCAACAATGAGTAGCATGACAAAAATTGCAACTATTGCAACAACAATACTAAGAGATAATGGATTTACGACAATGCTTAACAGCGAAGAATTAAATAGTAGACAGGTACTCGTGACGGCCAAAATATTGGAATATTAGTTTAAACTTATTTTTACAAAGATAGTGCTTTGCAAGCAAACATATTAAAAAGGCAGGTCATCGGCTGTTTTGGGGCTACTGCTCTGTCCTTCATCAGTATTAATGACGGAAGGTGCATTCTCTTTTTTACTTAAAATAGTAAATGTATCACCCACAATTTCGGTTGAATTGCGCTTGTGTCCTTCCTTATCATCCCAAGATCTGGTGCGCAATTTCCCTTCGATATATATCGTCATTCCTTTTTTTAAATATTTTTCTGCAACTTCTGCCAATCCTCTCCAAACAACAATACTATGCCATTCTGTTTGTTCCTGACGGGTTCCCGTTTTATCTTTGTATACTTCTGTAGTTGCAAGGGTAAAGTTTGCTACCGCGGTTCCACCTTCTAAGTGGCGCACTTCAGGATCTTTCCCTAAATTCCCTACCAATATTACTTTATTAACGCCTGCCATATTTGAAAAAATTTATTCAGAACAAATGTAAGAAAAAATGACTTTAAATTCAAATAAGAAATGACAGTACTAAGGATCATTTCAACGGAGGTGGAACACTATTTTTGAATCAAGGGAATTAACTCGACTCCATACGTGATGTACTAAAATGCACATTGCCTTTTTAATATTCCATTAAGGATGTGCTTCAATTGTCTGGCTTTTTATATAGTCTTTTTTGTAGCCAACACCTTTTGGTAAATTAATTACTCCAGATAAACTTTTCACCAGTGGACTTATGTCTTTATTGTCTTTAGGGTCAATAAGTAAACCAAGGTATGATTCTATTAGTTTTGAAAGACTAATTTTTTTCTTTTTTGCGAATGTCATTGCTTGTTCGATAATATCACCGTAAAGCTCTTTTCTGGAAATGGATGCTGAATCTTTTCCAAAAATTAAATAGCCTTTTGTATGATCTGTTGATGCAGAAGATCTCCCTCTGGCTCCTTTTAGGCATATATAATTGGAGGAAGTACCTCAGTAGCCGCTTCTATAAGCGATGTTTGGGCTTATATGCCCTTTTTAAAAAAAATGTTTTCATTATTTTATGTTGATTACTTTAACATATGAAGGAGAAAAACGTTCAAGCAATAAGTCGATTATATGTACCTCGTTGGTTTGATCTATGATCTGATCTAATGATTCAGGGAAAACGATGCTTTGAGTAGAGATTTTTCATTGTATAAATTGCATGCACAAAAATAAAAAAACAAAAAGGAGTTTTTATTTTAAGGTGGAACTAAATCAAATGATTAACTGTTTTTACAACACTATTGACTAAATGCTGACGAAAGAAGCAATAAAAAAATCATAAACTATTGTTAATCTAAAGTTTATGGTTTAATTCAGCGTGGTAGAAGTTACGCAGTTCGAACCAAATGACCTACGAGAACTTTGAAAAACTTAAAGAAGCCCGAATTCAGCGATTTTTAACAGCTTTAAGGGCGATAAGCCACTTCTGCAAACTGTTTAGGGTTGGGCAGAAATAAGGCCTTTTTTTGTATTTTACGGCAATCTTAGTACCTTTGCAGCCGAATTTCAAATGAACGCTTAATTTATTAAAAGATGAAAACAAAAAAAATTACATTATTGCTATGCATTTTTGTTATTTCCTATTCTGTTTTTGGAATGAATGCAAGTTTTATAAACACAAAAAATTGTCAAAAAAACAATTATTCAGAAGAGTCTGTTGAACAGCAGGTGATTGCTTTCGGTGATAGTTTTTCATACCAACTTGATGAAAACACCTCTTGGTCAATAACAAGGGTAAACGAAAATGCTGTTTTAAAATCTGGTTTAGGGTCAATTAGTAATTTTAATTTCACTGAACTAGGCACTTTTAATATTGAAATTGT
>CANIFU010000069.1 GCA_947466965.1 Bacteroidota bacterium | reverse complement strand
GCTGTTGTTCCAACATTGAATGTTGAACCCGATGCAATGGAATAGGTAATTACTGCTCCCGGTGTTGTTGATGTTGCCGCATACGTTACTACTGCTGAACAAGAACCTGCTCCTGCTGCAACGGTTATGGTTGATGGACATGTTATTGCCGGTAATGGGTTTACATTTATAGTAATTGTGGACGTTGATGTACAGCCAAAACTATTTGTTCCTGTTACGGTATAGGTTGTTGTGGTTAAAGGAGTAACGGATATAATTGCCGTTGAGGCACCTGTATTCCAGCTATAAGAACTTGCTCCAGAAGCTGTTATTGTAACAGCAGGATCAGTTGCACATATCGTTGTTGCTGAAGCAGAAACTGCTACTACCGGTAATGGATTAACTGTAATAGTACCAGTAGCGGTTATGATTCCACAACCACCCGTTAGGGTAACCGTATAAGGGAATGAACCACTTACAGAAGGTGTTCCACTGATGGTAACTACGTTTGCTAACCATGAACCACTAACACCAGTTGGTAAACCTGTAACCGTTGCACCTGTTGCACCTGTTGATGAAAAAGTAATATTGCTTAATACTTGATTCTGACATTTTGTTTGATTGTTTGTACCCACACCAGAAGATAAAGCAATTGTATTGTTAGGTAAAATTGTAAGCGTTGCAAACGTAGAGGTTGCAGAAGAAGAACCGCAGGTTCCACCACTCACAACACAAGAATACGTACCTGCATTTAAACTTGAAACACTTGAAATGTTTAAGGTATCGTTGTTCGAACTTGGAATGTTTACACCATCCAATTTCCACTGGTATGTTAATGTTCCTGTACCTGTTGCCGTTACAAAAAACATGGTATTTGAACCATTACAAGGTGTAACAGAAACCGGTTGTGTAACAATGGCTGTAACAGGATTAACAGTAAGCACTGCAGTAGTTGAGTATACAGAACCACATCCTGAGATGACCAAACATTTATAAATACCTGCATTTGCAGCAGTAATGGAAGGTATTGAATACGTTGATGACGTTGCACCAGAAATAAAAGAGAATACTGATCCTGATCCTCCATTAAAATACCATTTGTAGGTTAATGTCCCCGTTCCGGAAGCTGTTACCGAGAAATTGGCTGTTGCTCCTGCACACAATGTTAATGAAACAGGTTGAGAAGTGATGGTAATAGAAGGATTCACCGTTAATAATGCATTTACAGAAGTAACAGAACCACAAGTACCACCAACAACTACGGAGTAGTTACCCGCATCGGTAAGTGCTACAACTGGAATAGAATAAGTAGCCGCATTTGCTCCTACTATGTTTGTTCCATTTTTTCTCCATTGATAGGTTAATGTACCTGCTCCAGAAGCAGTAACCGTAAAGGTTACTAAACCTGCTTCACACTGCGTAACTGCAACCGGTTGAGCTGATATAGCTGTATTCGGTTCAATTGTTAAGGTTGCACCCGCAGAAGTTACTGCACCGCAGGTTCCTGTGACAACACAAGTATATACTCCTGCAGATCCTGCTGCTACCGGCGAAACAGTTAATGTGCTCGAAATGGCTGTTGGATTACCGGTAATGTTAACCCCATCTTTCTGCCATTGGTAGGTAAATGTTCCTGAACCAAATGCACCTACTGTAAACGTTTGAGTTGTACCCAAACAAGCGGATACACTGCTTGGATCAGGAGAAATAAATACAGGATCTAAAATTGTTGGATAAATGCTGTTACTAAACGTATCTACTACCGTTAAGCACGAAGTTGGTAAAATACTTGAACTCACATTCAAGGAAACATAAGAACCCGGATATACGTCGACGGTAGTGAATGTTGAACCGTTTTCACCCGGAACATCAGCGCCATCTATCTGCCATTGGTAATAAGGTGTAGCACCTAAACTGGAAGAGGAAGCAACACTAAACGTAATTGGTGAACCAAAACAAATGGTGCTAGAACCTGTAACGGCGATCGACACACTTGGTGTAGATGGCGTTGTAGTTAAGGTAACGGTATTACTAACAACCGTTGCCGCTGCCAAACAAGGTGTAGCATTGGAAACCATTTCAACATACACCGCTTCTCCACCTACTGGTGAAGCAATTGTATAGGTAATACCTGTTTCACCTGGCTGCGATACGCCACCAACATACCATTGGTAAGTTGGAGCTGTTCCGCCATTTGCAGGGATTGCAGTAAATGTAATTGCTGCACCACCACATGCAGAAGTAGAACTTGCTGAATTGGAAACGGATGCTGTTAATGTTGGATTCACAACAACCGATATGGTTGTTAAAGAACTTAAACATCCTGCAGCAGTCATTTGTGCTACATAATAATCTGTTGTTCCATCAACAACGGTAGAAGGTGTTATAGCGGTTGAAGAAGCTGTTCCACCAATAACTGTATACCATTGTAACGTATTGCCTGCTGCTGCGGTTGCAGAAAGTGCTGCTGCAACATCATTTTGACAATAAGGACCTGCCGCTGCAGCAACTGGTGCTGCAGGCGATGCGTTAATTGTCACCGTAATCATTAATAAATTACTAATACAACCATTTGTTCCAGAAACTTGCGCAACCCAATAATTGGTTGTGCCGGCAGTTGTTGTGGATGGTATTGGCGCAGATGTTGAAGCGCTGCCTCCTACAGAGGTATACCAATTTAAAGAATTTCCTGCGGCAGCAGTGGCTGTTAATGCACTTGCAATCGCATTTTGACAATACGCAACAGCTGTTGTTGCCGTTGGCAAGGCTGGTGCAGGTGTTTGAATGTATTGAATTGCTGTTCCGCCACTGGTACATCCCGTGATGGTATTGCGTGATACAGCATAATACGTACCTGCAGTAGACGTACTGTACGTAGCACTACCGGATAAAAGAACAGGATTACTTCCTCCAAAAGGAGCAGGTGCACCATACCAATCAACAACACAACCTATTGGTGCTGTTGCTGTTAGCGTTTGAGGGGTTATATTCGAACAGTTGGTAACAGTACCACCGGATATAGGTGCCGCTGGACTTGCATTTACGGTAACCGATACAGTATTATTTGTAGCACAACCTGTATTTGGATTCAATGCAGAAACCGTATACACATTTGTTCCGGGTGTTGTTAATACGGGTGTCGTATACGTTGTAGACGTTGCGCCTCCAATTGCAGCACCCGCTGTACTCCATTGAAAACCATACGCAGCACCTGGAATAAATTTCCACGCAGTGTTCGTAATAACAGTAGCGCTTGAATAAGCTGTTGCTCCAATGGTGGCATCAACGTTTTGCAATCCTACTACTTTATTGTTAGTAGAAGTTGCAGAGCCAATATGTACCTCCACGTTACCGGTAGTTTCATATAACTTAATTTGAGAAGTCATCGAACCATTTGTAGTAAACCCTGGTACAGCATTCCATTCAATAACAAATACACGTGTTGGTGATATTCCTTCTGTCCAATATCTAATTTGACCAGATACTGATGCATAATAATCATTTGCAGCAGCAGCAACTACATTCATTGGTTCAAGAGAAGTTGGTAAAGCATTCGCAAATGTATAATCACCCAATCCATAAGGCGCTGTAAATCCACCATTAGGGTTATATGGTCCAAATTGAATGACACCATTTGTACCTACATTAACTGAACTATAGGAACTTCCAAAGAAATTATAACTAAAACCAAGTGGAATATTTTGCCAACCACCATCATCTAAATTTCCTGAAGTAAGAAGTACATTTTGCACCCCGCCACTACAAAGTGTGACTGGAGATGCGGAAGTTGACATAGAAAAAGGAGTAGTAGCATACGTAAATCCAGCACTAGCCAAATTAGATGCCAACAAGGAAGTTGCACCCGTACACAATGTGGCTGGTGTTGCTGTTGGCGTATATGATGTAGGAGCAATTACACCCACGTTAAATGTACCCGAAAGGGCACCACAAGCCGTGGTTGTACACGTAAATGTATAGGCCGTAGTTACAGTAGGGCTCGCAATTGTAATACCTGCCGTTGTTGAACTCAAGCCTGTTGCCGGTGACCAGTTAAAACCAGTTCCACCCGTAACATTTGCATTTAAGGTTACGGAACCACCAGATGAACAAATGATACCATTGCTTGGTGTGGATGTTAACAATGGATTAACTGTAATAATTTGGGATGCGGCAAGACTCGGACAAGTAGCACCTGCCTCTTGCGCATAATAGGTATGTGTTCCAGCAGTACATGCTGCAGGAGTTGTAAACGTTGTTCCTGTTCCCACGAGGGTACCCATCGGTTTATACCAATTGATGGTACCGCCAGTTGTGGTTGCAGTAAGGGTTGCAGTTCCACCCAAACCAACGGTTGCAGAAGGCGATACGGAAATGACAGGAGTAGCTGGAGCCGAATTGATTGTTAATGTTCCTGTACTTGTACCTGTTCCAAAAGTATTGGTAATTGCTATGGTACCAGAAGTAGTAGCAGGAACTGTAGCTGTAATACTTGTAGCACTTACTACTGTATATGTTGCAGTAACACCGTTGATAGAAACACCTGTTACACCATAAAAATTTGAACCGGTAATGGTAACAATACTACCCGGACAAATAGAAGTAGGAGAAAAAGAGGAAACTACCGGTGGTAAAGGAGTAATTATACTAACAAGGTAATCTTCGGTTTCACCATAGAAACCAGAAAGATCAGCACAAACCCCGGGAGCTGCTCCGTTTGTCCAGTCAATAATTCGCATTCGGGTATTCCCCAATGCTGCCGTTAAAGGAACAGCAATAGTAAAATTTGTTGCTGTGTTACCACATGAAACATTGTTGACCATCAATTCGCCTGCTTCAAACGTAAAGTTCTTATTCCAATCTACCCAAACAGAAAAATAAGACATAATCCCTGTACCTGCAGCTTGTAAACTAAGAGTAAAGGAGCCTCCTTGATAATGAGTAATTATAGGAGAGGCAAAATAACTCACTCCTGGCGCAACTGTACTAGTAAAACCTGCATCAACAGGGGTTGTAATATTATTCACAGCACCTGTTGTTGTAACAGAATTAATATAAGAGAAGGTATTGGAAGCGAACATTGTAGGATTACAATATTTAATCTCTACAAAAACAGGAGTTGATGTTCCTGAACTAGCAGCACAGGTTGCAATACATCTATAATAAAGTGAACTGGACTCTGCAGTTGTATAGGTTGAATTTATGGCTATTGCACCCATTTTGATAACAAGGTTATCGATGCTGTGCTTATCTGCGGCTCCACCAGTACGAGCAGAAAATTTAAATTTCCACGTACTTTTATTATCTGCTGTATACCCAGGTAATGCAAGTCCATTTACAATGGCAGTACCTGCAATCGAGACATTTAGTTCACCACTTTCGTTCACACTTACATTGATGTTTCTATAACTTGCATTACGCAAATCAAAAGCGCCAGCAGTATTCGCAAAAATTTGTGTTCCGCCATATTTCACAATTACCTGACTTTGCGTAAAAGTAGAATACGTATCAAAAGAAACAACTAAACCTGTTCCCTCTCCTGCTTCTCCTAAACCGGCATCAGCAGCAACCGTAGGCGCATAACTTAAACTAAAACCATCGGCACCGGTACCGTCGTTAATACGGTAGTCGAAATTGGATACAAACGAATTTATATTACTTCCAGGAGATGTGTTAATTACAAAACCACCGGTTGAACTTCCTGCATTAGGTGTAAGAATTAATTCACCACCGGCAACAGATGCTGTACCAAAAACACTTGTAGAAGCTGGTAAAGAAGCAAAATCAGTATTTATAATGGTAGAAATTGCCGGCCAGGTTGTACCATTGGTGGAATTTTGCCACACATAGCTTATACCTGAACCGGTTGGCGGAGTAGCCATACTCAGCGTAAAATTTTGAGTTGGAGTAACCAACGTATTTGTTGAATTGGTTGCACCAGGCGCTGGTGTACCCGAGCATACCGGAACAACACAAGAACCACTGTATACTGCATTTAAAGCAATACCGGAGTATACTGTTGAACCATCCGACTGAAATTGAACCGTAATTGTTTGACCGGCTGCACTTGTAAATGGTGTAATAGTTCCACTTAGCCCGCTATATGAAGCTAACAAAGTTCCAGCAGTACCTGTTCCATCATATATTCGAAGAAAATCATAGCTACCTTCCGTATTGTATGTACCAGTTATTGAAATTACTGAAGTGGAACCAGCTGCATTGTTTAAAACTATATAACCATTTGCATTATCTAAATAATCACCACCAGAACCACCATGATCGTATATCAAGGTACTGGTACCGCAAGGGATAGACAAAGAACCACTAAATGGAATATTGTTTGCAACTACTGCAGTAACCTGCACTGGTGTTGATGTACCAGTAACACCAGAACACGTAACGATACAGCGGTACCAAGTTGTTGCTGAAACAGTAGCTGTATAAGTAGCTGCAGAAGTTCCTATATTTGTCCAGGCACCTGTGGATGTTGGTGCACTTTGCCATTGATACGTTAAACCAGTGCCAACTGGAGGAGTTGAAAGTGAAAGATTGACTGTTCCACCGGTAGCAACACTTGCTGAAGAAGTAAGTGTATTTCCTGGCGAGGGTGTGCCCGAGCATGGGGCAGGGCACGAAGCTGTTCCGTTCCATGTACCACTCGTATTTGGATACCAATTGGAAACAATTGGCGTTCCAGCACCATTTAATACATTAAAATACATTTCGGTTGGATACGTACCTCCTGCAGCTAATGTAACTTGAATTGCTTGGCCTGAGAAGGTAGTAAAGTTAACGGTTGTTGGACCCAAGCCTGTCGCGAGTGTATAATTACCAACCAATGCACCACCTACAAACAGGTTAACAGATCCACCATTCCAGCCATCGCCGAAAGTGTCGTAAAGGTTTAGCGTGTTTGTACAGCACGCAACCACCGTATAAGAAACCACATTACTGTAATTAACTAATCCACTACCCGAACAGGTTGTTTTTAATTTATAATATGCGGTGGTTGCCGTTGATGTTGTTAAAGAGGAACCAGCAGCGCCAACATTTGTATATGTACCTCCAACAGTTGCGCACGTTTGCCATTGGTAGGAGATACCTAAACCAGCTGAAAGCCCAGAACTATTCAATGTAAAATTTGTACTTGGACAACCAGTAGCAGAAGTAATTGTTGCTGTACCAGCATTTGGAGTTCCTGTACATGCGGCTGCAGCCGCAATCGTAACACAATAATCTTCCGTTTCACCCCAAGTATAAGTACCTGTTGAGGCGGGCAATGCACCGCCTTCTATATTTACAATCCGCATACGGGTAGTACCTACTGTTGCACCAGCAGCAACAGTAAATGTAAATGGATAAGCTGTTCCACCTACTGCTGGAGTAAATGTTGCATTCGGGCTATAAACCATTTCTCCTGCATCAGCGAATGAACCATTTTGATTATAATCAATATATACGGCAAAGCCTGTACCGTATGCAGTACCACTACAAAATCCGATAGTAACAGAACCCGAAACGGTACTAGCTTGCGTGAGTGTTGGAGCTGCGACGATTCCAGCGTAATTAGAATACATTGCCACCACAGATCCTGCGCCACCCGCAAGCGTTGTACAAGTAGATGTATTGTTTAAAGTTCCAACAGTTACATTTAATATTTCATCATCTGCATTAGATGTAGCACTACATGCTGGATAAGCAGTACATGCACATAATGTATTCGTTAACGTTAATGTTGCGGATGCTGCAGATGTAGCACTTAAACCACTAGATGTACAAGTAATTATACGTTTAAAAACATACGTACCAGCAGCAGTTAAACTAGCTGTTGTATAAGTGGCAGCTGTTGCTCCTGTAATATTGGCATACGCTCCTCCGTTAAAAGATTGCTGCCATTGATATGTAAGTCCAGAACCAGTTGAAGAGCCTGTTACAGATAAATTTGTTGTTCCTGAACAAGCTAAGGCTGTTGCAGATGTTACAGCAGTTCCAGCTGTTGGAGTTCCGGAACAAGCTGCACTAGCTGTCCAAGCGAATCGAATTTGAGGTTTAGTAGCATTGACAGTTCCTGTATTAACTCCACATTGTGAACCAACCGCATCAGCTCTTACATATATAGAACCATTGGGTGTTGATAGAGCAATTGTTCTTACCTGACCATATGGACTTGTATAAGCATTAGAGCCATCAGAACAAATGTCTACTAAAATATTAGATGTTCCATTCCATGTGAAATTTGTATTAAAAGTTATCATATCAAAAGCACCAGCTGCAGTAACAGTTGGGTTATAGTTGAATGCGGTTTTCACCTGAGTTAAAGCTGTTGTATTGTGAGCAGCACAATTTGTCGCTGTAGTATGAGCCATATTGATTTTGTAACCATTCAAATTGCCACCACCGTAGTCACCATTAATTGAAAAACCTAAGCCACTGACAACAGCATTGGCTGGCATACCTGCCGCTGTTAACTCAGCAGCAGTATAGACTACTTGATACCTGAACGAATTAAAATAACCATCAATCGGGTCACTTCCTGTAGATGTGGTTGAGTTTGTACCAGTACCAATTGTTGCAAAACTTTGAGCATTCAATTGTAGAGAACTAATAAGAACAATCATTATTCCTATTAAAACCTTTCCAAAACCACTCACATACGAGCGTTTAGTTTCATTTGCTTTGTGAGCAGGTCTAACAAATATTGTATAAATATTTTGCTTTATATTAAATAAAGCTGAAGAAAAGGAAATTACACCATTAGGGGTATTTTCTTGAACATTACTTAAAATGTTTTGAGAGGGTAGTTTTTTTTCCATAGACCTGAAGTATTAACAATGAAATGTTTGTAAGTTGTACCAATTTTTTGCCAAAACACCAAAAACACTATCCGTAAGGGTTTAAGGGGGTTTGGAGGTTTGTTTTTTTTCCCAAAACGGGATTATTATTCTGTTTTAGAGAAAAATATTAAGTAAAAACTGTTTTTTATATATTAATTTTTAATAATTTTTTTTGTCTGAATACGTTCGTTTGTTCTCATTTTCAATAAATAAATACCTTCTTTTAAATTCCCAATATCTATGTCTGTTTTGCCATCATCAGCAGCTTTTTGAAAGAGCGTTTTCCCTGCTAAATCGGTTACACGTAAGTCGCTGCCAGCAACAGTTCCAGTAACAGTAAAAAATCCATTGCTTGGGTTCGGAAAAACACTTATTACTTCTTCTTTTTGCGAAGTAGCAACAGAAATAATTGGAAACATTCGTTCTGCACCATCAAAGTCTGTTTGTTTTAAGCGGTAATAAACGGTTGCTGCAGGAGGTGAGGAATCAATTTCGGAATAAAAACGAACAGAGGAACTCGTACCCGCACCATCAATTATGGATAAGGTTTGAAAATGAATGCCATCCACACTGCGTTCAACCGTAAAAAAATCGTTGTTGGTTTCGGAAGCTGTTCGCCAATTCAGTTTGACTGCCCCCCGCTCATAATAACCCGTATACGACAAAAGATCAATTGGCAAAGGCGCAGCAATACAAACAGTCCCCTCCGTAACTTTTAACACGTAGTTACCAAAACCCGGTCCAACATCAAAATACCCAACACCAATGTAATATTCGGTAAAGGCATCCGAACAGAACGAAACGGTTGACAGTACACCATTGGAACAAGATCCAAAGTCATCGTTACAAGTGACTTCGGTCATGGCGCCACAACTGCCTATGAATACGCGCAGCTCTGTATCCAACACACTATTGTTATCACAGGTAGTAGCAGTAATTGTATTACCGGTACCAATTAATTTATACCAAACATTTGAGCCCGTATCGTCACAAGTTGCAGAAAATGGGGCATCATTGGTAGCGCCTGTATTATTGGTAACACCACTATTGTACGGCAATGAAATCAGTGTAGCACTGGCACAGGCATCGTTTACAGGCGCCGAAGAAGGGCAATTGAGCGTAAAAGATACATTACCACCGGTTGTAGCCTCGGCATCCAGTAAAAAGTAATAGGCCGTACCGGCAGTAAGGGGTATCAAAACAGATCCATTTCCTACATTGCCGTTTGTAATATTATCGATGCAGGTCCAGCCGGAACCGTTACAACCACCCGCAGCCGTTTTATAAAAATAATCGATGTAATTAAAACTGGTTGGCTGAGAAATTAAATAATTACCGGTAACAGTAGGGGTATAGGAATAAACCATTTCGGTGCCAGGCGTTGCATTCCCACACGTAGTGGAGGGTGGATTATAAGCTCCTCCTCCACTTGGAAAAGTGACATTCACGGCAACGCCGCAGGTAATTGCTGCAATAGCAGAACAAGGATTATAGGAGGAACAATTTACAGTAAAGGAAACGCTTCCACCAGTGGTTGTTTCGGGATCTAGCATAATATAATAGGCTGTACCGGCGGTTAATGAAATACCTACAACGGCATTGTCGGCATCGGCATTTCCAATGTTATCAATGCAGGTCCAGCCGGTATTATTACATCCACCGGAAGCGGGCTTGTAAAAGAAATCGTTTAACCCGAAACTAGTAGGCTGACTTATGGTATAGGTACCTGTTGTGGCAGGCGTGAAGGAATAAATTTTTTCGGCACCCGGTGTACTAAAACCGCAAGTAGCAGAAATAGGGTTGTATGCGCCACTACCCGCTGGCACAGTAACAGCAACAGCCGAACCACAGGTGATGGTTGGTATGGCAGTACAAGGGTTATAAGTAGCACAGGTAACACGGTAACTTAAAATTGTAGCCTGAGAAAGAGCATTGCATGTACTTGTAGCAGACCAATCCGTTAAAAAAAGCGTAAACGTTGCCGTAGCAGTAGCCACCCAGCTAAGGGAAGCATAGTTGCCAGCACAAAACGGTCCATTGTCGTCATTAGCAATTTGCTGCACCGCTGCGGCAGAAGTAGTTCCCGAGTAAATGCGGAGGTAAGGATCATTTGTACCTACGCTTGAACAGGTACTAAAATCGTAAGTACAACCAGCTGTAGCAGCAAATCTATATTGCCTTATGGCACCAGCAGCTGCACTAACATTTGCAAACGTTCCGGTTGGAGTTATTGTAACAGGAGCAGCGGGAGTTCCACACCACTGTGCCTTTAAGGTGGTTGGCGTTAAAATAGAGCTAACAACCACCAATAAAAGTGAGAAAATAAAAAAGTAATGGAGTAATTTTTTAATCATTCGTTTTTTTCTGAAAAATAGCGGGATATAAATGTAAACGAAGAATCTTTTATTAACGATACATATTAGATGAAGGGCTTTTTTTAAAAGGAGAAAGGCGGCTATTGTACTGAGTAAGAAAAATACGTTTTTGGAAAAACGGCTACCTTTGGATTGCAATTCCCGATAAGGCCTACGTATCTTGAATTTCAATTGTTCGGTGCTATAAATACAGGAGTGTTTTGGGTTCGTTCATGAGCTAGGTTTTTATGGATTATTTTATATAATTATCTGATTATAAGTAAGAAAACAAAACAAAATGCGTAT
Source organism: Bacteroidota bacterium (assembly GCA_947466965.1). GTDB lineage: Bacteria > Bacteroidota > Bacteroidia > 2-12-FULL-35-15 > 2-12-FULL-35-15 > 2-12-FULL-35-15. The sequence continues at coordinate 3,702 of CANIFU010000069.1, read as the reverse complement.
ATTTAGCAAAGAAATGGTTCAACTAATTTTGATAAAGCATACAACAAACTTTATGCAGCGCATTGAAAACAAAGCAAAGTAGAATTTGTTAATTGAAAACGATGAGAAGGATAATGGGTAATAAATAAAAAATGCACCTCGTGCAAACTGCTCAAAACACCAATAAAAACAACCACAATAGAATTGAAATCTGAAAATGACAGATCAATCGCTATTGAAAGTAAAATAAAACTTCATTGAATACAAACAATAACATCAGCTTTGATAAAGCGCGAATAGAAATTTTATTTCCATTCTATTTTGTAATTGATCATGCATTGAAAATTAGAGCAGCAGGAAAAAGTTTGAAAAAAATTTTTCCGAATATTATTAATTCTAGTTTCGAAGAAACATTTACTATTACAAGACCACTAAGCATCCCCTACTCCATTTCTTCTATTCGTGAGATTTCCAATCAGATCATGGTTCTTACTTCAAAAAAAAATCCAGGAATAATTATCAGAGGACAAGTGCTGCATTTAGAAGCAGCAGAAATAATCTTTTTAGGAAGTCCCTGGCTAACATCGCAAGATGATCTGGCGGCTTTACACCTTGACATTCCCGACTTTGCAATACATGATGCAACAACAGATATGCTCCAAATGATGCATAAAAAAGAAATCATGTCGAAAGATATTCTCACACTTATAGAGAATCTTAAAGAACAAAAAAACGAATTAAAAATTTCGGAAGAGGAGTTACGATTCAGCAACAATCGTTTTTCTGTTTTGATTCAGAACATGCAAAGTGGAATACTTTTGGAGAGTCCGGAACGAACTGTGATACTCAGCAATAAAATCTTTTGCGAACTGTTTCACATTGTAGCTGCTCCCGAACAACTGATTGGATACGATAGCCATAAAGCTGCACGTGAATCAAAAATATTGTTTAAAAATTCAGAACAGTTTATTGAACGGATCAATGAAATTATTTCGGAAAAAAAACACATTCAAAACGAAGAACTCGAAATGACAGACGGGACGTTTCTGGAACGGGATTTTGTACCCATATTTTCAGACAATCAATACCATGGTCATTTATGGATTTATAGAAATATTACAGATCGGAAAAAAAATGAAAATAAACTGATACATGCTACCGAACAAGCGATAATTGGTAAAAAAAGCAAGGAACAGTTTCTTGCGAATATGAGTCATGAATTAAGAAACCCCATCAATATAATAACCGGTGTTACTGGTATCATGTTCGATACTGATTTATCTGAAAAACAGAATGAATATTTAGGAATCATTAAAACAGCCTCCGAAAACCTGTTGGCCTTAGTGAACGACATCTTGGATTTTGAAAAAATTCAAGCCAAAAAAATAAAATTTCATGCCGTACCGTTTGACCTTCAAAAGTGCATTCATGAGGTGTATCAGTCCATGAAACTGATTGCAGCAAACAAAAACATTTCATTCACTGTTTCAATAGATCAGGCTTTAACACGAAATTTTATTCTAGGGGATTCGCTCCGCCTCAAACAAATTTTGTTTAACCTCATTAACAATGCAATAAAATTTACAGAAAATGGATCGGTAAAATTGACAGTTGCTTTCATAGAAAACAGTGCGAAACAAAAACAACTAAAATTTGAAGTGCAGGATACGGGGATTGGCATTTCAAAAGCGGATCTGCAAACGATCTTTGATCGGTATGTGCAAATCATGAGTACGTCTGATAATAAACTTTTAGGGAGCGGACTTGGTTTGACCATCGTAAAAAATCTGGTTGAACTGCAGGAGGGAACAATAACCGTAGAAAGTACAAAAGGGATCGGTTCACTATTCTGCGTTACAATTCCGTATCAGCTGATTGAACATTCGGAGGCCGAATTGAAAGAAACAAAAATGGAATCTTTTGACCTTACAGGAAAAAATATTCTAATTGTTGAAGACGATAAAATCAACCAGATGATTATTACAAAAATGTTGGAAAGGCATGGCGCAACAATAAAAACCGCTGATAATGGGGAAATAGCTCTTGAAAAATTAACGACAGAAACATTCAATATAATTTTATTAGACCTTCATATGCCTGTTATGGATGGGTATACCACAGCAACAGAAATAAGAAAATCAAACAGCTCCAACCATTCCACTATCCCAATTATTGCACTTACGGCCAACATATTATCCGGCGTAAAAGAAAAATGTTTGGAGGCTGGTATGAATGACTACCTGAGTAAACCATTTATTGAATTCGACTTAATAAAAAAGATAGTAGAATTAAGTAACAATTCCATTGCTCAAGAAACAAGCTTGGTTGATCTAACGTATCTGAAATCAATCGCTTCAGAAGATCGCGCATTTCAGAAAAAACTAATCGATGAATTTTTATTTCAAACGCCCTTCATAATTGATGAACTTAAAAAGCAGTTGATTGTTGAAGATTGGAATCAATTAGGAAAAGCGGCACATAAATTAAGAGGAGGCGTATCAATAATTGGCAGTCCTCAGTTTATTAAAACAGTTACAGAGATAGAAACGTATTGCCAAAAAGAATTAAATTTAAATCTTATTCCGGCTATGCTAGAGATCTTGGACATCAATTGTAAAAAAGTATATAAAGAACTCGAGAATGAATTAAAAAAGTATGAATTAAAAAAGATCGCATGATGAAATGTATTATTATTGATGACGATAAAATTGCAAGGGATATTTTAGAAAATTTTATTTCCAAGCATCCGGAACTTGAATTAATAAAGCAATTCGAAAATCCAACGGATGCAATTGCCTTTATTAAAAACAATGAGGTTGATCTCATCTTCTTGGATGTAGAGATGCCACAAATGACCGGAATTGAATTCATTGCTTGCCTTGATGATAATCATCCCAGAATTATACTTACCACATCCTATCCCGAATTTGCGGTGGAGGCATTCAAATACAATGTTTCGGGATATTTAGTGAAACCGATCAAATTCGATTTGTTTTCATCCGCTTTAAAAAAAGTTTTAAATCTGAAAGAAAATAAAACAAAAGCATTTAAAGAAAAAGTGTTATTTATCAAAGATGGAAAAACAATCGTTAAGATCAATAAAACAGATATTAAACTGATTGAATGTATTGGCGATTATTTAACCTTACATTCTAAAGAAAAAAAATACATTGTTCACTCAACAATGAAAGCGATGGAAAATCGTTTTTCAACAAATGATTATATTCGTGTGCATCGCTCATTCATCATTCAGATTGATGCCATTGAGGACATAGAGGACGATTCAATTGCATTTGGAAAAAACCTTGTTCCGATCGGGAAAACATATAAAAGTGCCGTTTATAAGCGGTTGAATATTATTTAGAAAAATGCTAAACACTTTACACTCCTGAATTCAATATTCTTTTTAAAAAAATATTTTTACTTCAACAACTTTTCTTTCATTAAAGCAATCTCCTGCGCCATTTGTTTATTTTGAGATTGTAATTTAGAAACAACAACACTTAAATGCAGCAGATAAATAAACACTGCAAAAATAGCTGCCGTAAAAATTAAGTTTGGCGGAGAGTAAACACCCATAATGTTTGATACAACGTCTAAGCCCTTTCTCCAAAAGGAAAATAACACTAATATTATTGTACAAACAATCCATACAATAGAATACTCTTCTCTTAATTTTCCTTTTAGAATTAAGCGAACAATGTAAAGTAAAAACAATATACT
>CANIFU010000068.1 GCA_947466965.1 Bacteroidota bacterium | reverse complement strand
TTTATTATTACTCCATCTCCAGCGATGAATTTGTTATTACAAAGAAAATGATCGTTTACTAATGAAGAAATTACTTTTATCATTTTTACTCCTTACATCTTGTTTTAGCGTTGCTTGCGAATGTCCGCCTTTGGCTCCTATGTCATCAATAATTGCAAAGGTGTATGATGTTATATTTTATGGTTCAATTGATTCTGTTTCCGCCTGCGATCCGAAAGGAAAAGCAATAGCCTATTTTACAATCACCGAATTGTACAAAGGAAATGTAGTAAAATATGTACCGCTTAATTTTGATTGCGCTTCTGAATGTTTAATGAGTTTTGCTAAGGGCGAGCAATGGCTCGTTTACGCGAAGTACGAGAAATTTGATTTTTTAAAAGTAACCTTGTGTGATCACAGCCGGAAAAAATTTATGGATGCAACACAAGATATATATCAGTTTGCTGCAGGTCGTACATTTGAAGATGAAAAATTGTTTTTAAATAAGACATTCGGTTTGCAGCAATTTATTCAGGAAAATTCCCTGAACAAACAGCAGAATGAAGTTGGACCTAAAAACCAACAACCGAGTGCATGGGGGAAATTGATATTACTATTGGTTTCATTATCGGCAATGGGATTGGTTTATTTCTTTACACGAAAAAAATAAGTATAGCGTTGTATGTAACACCTATCTTTCACAACACGATAAACAATATTACGTTGCACTTAAATTACGGTACGCACTCTCAAAAAATACAAAAATGAATAAATTCAAATCACATCCATGGCATGGAATTTCTCCCGGAAACGAAGCACCTACTGTTGTTACCGCCTTCATCGAGATCGTTCCTTCCGATACCGTCAAATATGAAGTAGACAAAGAAACGGGGCACTTGAAGATCGATCGTCCACAGAAATTTTCAAATGTACTTCCTTCCTTATATGGATTTATTCCGCAAACGTATTGCGATGTAAAAATTGCTGAATTTGCTGCGCTAAAGTCGGGTCGTCCCGTTATGAAAGGTGACGGTGATCCACTAGATATTTGTGTACTCACGGAGAAAACGATTTCGCACGGTGATATTTTGTTGCAGGCTATTCCTATCGGTGGATTAAGGTTGATCGATAAAGGTGAAGCTGACGATAAAATTATTGCTGTGATGAAAGGGGATGAAGTGTTTGAAGAATGGAAAGATATCAGCGACTGCACCCAAGCAGTGATTGACCGGTTGAAACATTATTTTTTGACTTACAAAAATTTACCGGGTGCTGAAAATCCTACATGTGAAATTACACAGGTTTACGGTAGGGAAGAGGCATATGAAGTTATTAAAAGAAGTATGGAAGATTATAAAAATAAGTTTTTGACAAAGTAAATTTAGGAAAGAAAAATGCTTGTCGCCAGTCAGTTCGAGCGGAGTCGAGAAACATTATTTAATATATTATTATTCAACACATTATAAATATAATAATTTATTGGTTGAAACATAGTTAAAACATATTTGTATTAGAGTATTATAACGTTCTTGCGAAGATACCAAATCTTCAGTTAATCTATTTCATATAATCCAACCACGAAAGAATATGCATAAATGATAAAATGCAACACGTTAGGTATGCAAGAAAATCCTATTCTAATTGGTCGATAAAATCTAATTCGGGATATTTAAAAAAATCTCCTTGTAATTTTTATAAATATTTAACGTTATTATTTATAAAGCCAAATGAATTATTATTTGCTCAAAAAAGTAAATGTCAAATCATAAAAGCATTAACTGCTGCGTTGATAAATAAATCTGAAAATATATGGTGAACATTTAAACTTACCAATCTTGAATATCAATAATTTAACCAGATTGGATTTAGTTTACATTAACTAACTAAAATCAAAAGACCAATAAACTTTAATTGCTTTATATTCTTTTAAAAATCATCTTAAAAAATATTATGAAAAGTTTAGTTTTAACCTTGCTGATAGTTTTTAGCATAACTACATCTGTTTTTTCTCAAAAAAAAATTCCTAAAAGTGAAATAATGAGCGATTCACTTTGGACTTCAGTTTATAAATTCTGTAAAACATCTGAAAAATACCTAGATAATGAAAGTGTAACCCAAACAGATGTAAATAATTTCATAAGTTATGTTTATAGGTGTATGCCTGATAGCATTCAATCAACAGAATTTTGTTTCCCCTATACCGTTTCTAAAAATCAAGCATTGGTATATTTAACCGAACAAACAAAAGATATGATAGGACAAAAATGTGTTTTTAATTGGGGTTCTTGGGATGGTTGGGATGGTAAGACACCTTACACTGGGTTCAGATTTGATATATCACATAATGGATATAAAGATCAATTTTTAGTGATTATTAGCACTACAAATCAAGTTCATTGTATTTTTTCTGTTAATTCTAAAATATAAATTTTAAATTATGATAAGCACATTTCTCTTTAAGCCTCAACTTTTGTTATGGTTAATAGTCTTATCTGTATTTTTTCAATCTTGTAATATTAGATTTTTAGGAGCTAACTATTCCTTAAAAGAAAAATATGAAATGATACAATGTAATACTGCCCGATTTAACCTTTTAATGGGAGCTAGATCAAAGGAAATTATAAGATTAAGTAATTTAGCAAGAACTAATCCTGATTTATTAAAGAAATATGTCCTTATTAAATACGGAAATAAATATGCCAATAGAAGTGGTATAAAAGGTGTTAGCAGCAATACAAAAAAGAAAGATTTACCGCTTTTAAAACCGTCTTATTTGCTGTGGCTTGCTGCTAAATCGCATGCTATTATTTCTGGTTTTACAGCATACGAAGGGCACAGAGGCATGGATTTAAGATTAAGATTGTTTTGCAATTTTAACACGTTAATGCCTTATGTTGCACGCGGTGAAAATTGCTTCTATGGCAAGTACAAGGCTATTGACTTATTTGTTGGTTGGATGGAAAGTAGCGGACATCGAGCAAATATTATGAATAAACACTATTATAGAATTGGTATTGGCGGATTTGTTCATTTTTCTGAATACCGTTACAACATGGTGCAAAATTTTAGCGGACCAAAAATAAGAGACGTATTGTTTAGACCGCATAAAGTATTTAAACATAAAAAATAAAGTTAATGCAGATATTGTTGATGATTAGAATGGTAGAAAACAATAAGGGTTGGTGTTTGGAAATTATTACAAATTGATTACTTTTATTAACTACTACAAAATCTTGAAAAAAACAATTACACTCATCAAAGTACAAATATTATAACAAAATAAACTACATATGAAATTAATAAGGTTTTTACGAGTAATTTCTGCATCTTTTACCGCTACAAATGAGCCATCCACTAACAAAAATATGCAGAAAACACTTTTAACTATTAGCACTTTTGCAGCAACTGCAATGCTATTTTCGTTTTGTGGTAACAACGCTACAAATCAGCCATCCACTGCCAATGACTCCACTTCAAATGAAGTAACTATCGATAAACAAGTTTGGATGAGCAAGAATCTGAACGTTGACAAATTCCGCAACGGAGATTTGGTTCCCGAGGCGAAAACTGCAGGAGAGTGGAAGGCATATGCTGATGCTGGTGAAGCTGCCTGGTGTTATTCTGATAACTATGCATCCAATGGTACAAAATACGGTAAGCTTTATAATTGGTACGCGGTAAATGATCCAAGAGGGTTGGCTCCCAAGGGTTGGCATGTGCCATCGGATGAAGAATGGACGGTACTTACAGATTATTTGGGAGGCGCAGAAAGGGCAGGTGCTAAGATGAAGGCAAAAACCGACTGGTTAAGTGATGGTAACGGCACCAACAGTAGCGGCTTTTCAGGTCTTCCGGGCGGCTACCGCTCCAGCAATGGAACGTTCGACTACATTGGCCTCTACGGTTTCTGGTGGAGTTCTACGGAGAACTATGCAGACGGTGCCTGGGGCCGCACCCTGAATTACTTCAATGGCAATGTAAACAGGGACGGCAGCATTAAGGAAGATGGGTTGTCTGTCCGTTGCCTCAGGGATTAATTTATTTGATTCATTTGACAATTTGATTATTTGATAATTTCCGCGAAGCGGTCGATTTTTTTTGAAAATGGCACTTTACAGTGATTTACCGGTATATAGAGTTTGAAGATTGGACCATTGAATTACTCACATTGATATACAGAGCGAATGTAAAACGAGATAAACAAGAGGTGTTACAAGAAGCCCGAGAACGGATTGAGGTAATACGCTTGTTTATCCGTTTAATGAAAGACATGCAGCAGATTAGCGTAAAACAGTTTGTACAAATTAATGAAGTTGTAGAAAATGTATCAAAACAATTGTCAGGATGGCAAAAAGATGGATTAAAAAATATTTTAAAAGTCTTTCAAAAGAAGATAGGAATATCATTATGGGAATGTCTGTTGATAATGCAAATGTTATTGGTAAGTAAAGTATGTGTTGCCGCCACTAACACAAATTATTTTTTTTATTTCTTGTAACTTTTATATTTTTTTAACGTTATAAAAACAATAATCATTATTCATGAATTGACATCTACTTTTTTGAGAACATAATAATATTAAGGTCTTAGGCTTTAATTGTGCGTTTCAAAATTATGTTTAACATTTAAACTTGTCAGTTATGAAATCTGTAAATCCACTACTTGTTGTGTTAAGTGTTTTTATTTACACAGCCACCTGTAAAGCTCAATATTACAAACAATCTCGAAAAAATAAAGCATTGTTAATTACTAATGCTTACTCGATAGATAAAATTCCTGTATTAACAAATTCCGTAGAGTTTGGAAGGCAATTTCATCGCTTATTATTTCATGGTGGAGCAACTGTTTCTAATTCTATATTAAAAAATACAGCAAGTGATGTGGTACAAACAAATTATATTAAAAAACCTGTTTACATGGTTTGGTTGGTGTGGATTTAAATGTAATAGGTTTCCCTATTTTAAATTTATCCCATAAATCATATTGTAAATATTTTGTTGGCTATTTAAATGTGGGTTTTGATACCTTTAAAAATTTACAAACATCATTTACCAATGATTATGGTTACAGAGCAAAAGCATATTTATCCTTTAGCATTTAACGCACCGGCTCAAATAAAAAAGATATTGGTTATCGCCGTTATCTGCAATTAGGCTATTGCTATACTGACAATAACATAAGCAGTAAAATAAATATTCCATATCATAGTTTTATGTTAAATGTTTTAATTATAAAACAACGTCTTATAAAATTTGCTGATTGGTATTAATTAAAAAAATGCTCCTAGACCAATATCTGTTATTAATTTTTAAAATACATAATTATGAAATTCAATTGTTTTTTAATGATCTTTTTATTCAAGGTATCAACTAATTTGTTTTCTCAAAATAATCATATTAATTATACAGTAACAGACTCTACGATTTTATTTAATAAAGTTGATAGTTTAAAAAAAGACGAACACACGGAATTTGCATTATCAACCTTTTTAGTGAATTACCAAAGTCAAGAAGAATTGAGGATTTTAGTAGATAAATTAGCTAATAATTTTTTACCAGAGGGTTATGTGATTTGCTGGGGGAATAAAACGTATTACCCAAAAACGGAGTATATAAATGATGAAACTGATAAAAAATTTAATCAAACATTCGCTTATATTAAGGAAAATAGTTTCGAGACAATTATATACTTGTTAAAGCCTTCCCGCTCCATTACTAGATAAATTAATTATTTGATTTTTGTTCTTTTATTTTTAAATTAGTTTTAGATAATTTATTTAATACTTAAAATTATGCCAAGCACTATAAATTTTGATTTTTTGAAACACTTGTTTGAAATTTCAGCTAGTAATTCTTTTATAAAAAGAATATATAATCTTGAAGTTGGCAATATCATCGGTGATGCTAATGCTAGATTAGATTTAGAAAGTTTAAGAATGTATTTATATAAGGAACGCGGTTATTCAAATGATGAATTATTACTTTTTGATAATACTTTTTATGTTTTAATTAAATTGATGATTAATGCAATGCCAAGTGAAATAAAGAATGTTGAACAAATTAATACAATGAAAGTAGTCACCGTTATTGATTTATCTAAAATTTATTTTAGAGATTTTAATTTTGATGATTTAAATAACAGAAATATGATTACTTATTTTTGGAATGAAGTAAACCTAATTTAATACGTGGAAATATATGTCAGGTTTATGAAACTATACCTAATTAAAAACAAATATTATGAAAGCAAAAAAAGTTTATACAACAGATGAAAATGGCTTCTACACTAATTATACTGCAGAAGATACCCTTAGGGCTAAACAAGAATTGAAAGAAAGTGGAACCTGCCCTGTTACAAATCCTGAGTTTTATGAGCTTTGGAAATGGGATGATCCGAATATGGTTGAGGATGAAGAAACAAAACGGCTTAAACGTGAACGTAATTTAAGGAGACGAGAGGAAGTGAGGCTGTATTTTTCATATCGTAATGGGGTCAATAAAAAAAAGTACAAAGGAGGAACTCAATAAATTAAATTGCTTTAAAAATTAAAAACTTGTTATACGATTTTATGGATAAAGCTTGTGCGGAGTCTCTTGGGGTAGAGCTGGAAGTGTACATTGAAAAAATTGAAAAGATATCCGAAAAACGTTCAGAGATTATACTGATTAGCTTGGTTACAGCATCAATGAATGATGATTTAGCCAAACTTGAAAAAGTGAGGAGAATTTTTAGTTTAATTGATTAAGTATATGTAAAATAAAAAAAAATTATAAATTTACCCAAATGAACATAAGATTTTTTAAAAGTAGCAAATAATAATTATAAACTTAAAATAAATATTAGACATGGCTAATTATGAAATGATAGATAATGAAATAAAAAAAGACATTCACTTATGTTTTAATAGAAGCTCAGGGGCAGGTGATTTACTTTTTAAGAAAACTTTAGAGAATTCTGAAAATGTGTACTTGAAAGAAATTATAAGCATAAATAACGATGAAGTTTTTCAATCATTCGTCAAATTTTGGAGAGATGATGGATTGGCATTGACACCTTTTAGAGATACATTTCAAGCTAAATGCACGTATAAAATATTTTTCATGTTTTTTGCTGAAGCCCTCTCTGAGGAAGATAGAAATAACCCATATATAAGAATTATAGATATTAAAAATAAATACGGAGATTTTAGGTTGCCACCAGTTGATTTTAATGATCCTCAAATAATAGCAAAAATAAATATGTGGTTGGCTGAAATTCCAAATAATGCCTGATTAAATTATTCATATTAAAAAAGTCTTATTATGCCATCATATAGAGTAAAATATAGAGTAAGACACAGTTATAGTTCTGTAACTCTAAACATAAATAGCGGCTTAGAAAGCGAAGCTATTGATAAAATGAAAAAGCAACATACAGTGCCAAATGATGCGGAAGTTATTATTTTATCAATTGAAAAAGTGCAATAAATTTAACGTATTATTTATTTATTATTAGTTTGAATTTATCTCTTAAAAGTTTGTTATTTGGCTTAACTGTTGGCGATGCACTAGGTGTGCCAGTAGAATTTTATTCGAGAGACTCGTTAAAACAACATCCCGTAAAAAGTATGCAGGGCTATGGTACCCATAATCAACCACCTGGAACTTGGTCTGATGACTCTTCATTAAGTTTTTGTTTGGCTGAAGCAATTAATGAGAAATTTTCTATCGAATTATTAGCAAAAAAATTTGTAGCTTGGTATCATCATGCTTATTGGACAGCCCATGATGATGTTTTTGATATAGGTATTTCAACACAAATGGCATTTGAAAACTTAGTATTAGGTATTAATCCAATTAATGCTGGAGGTAAAACTGAAAACTCAAACGGAAATGGCTCACTTATGCGAATTTCACCTTTAGTTTACTATATAAAGGATATGCCAATCAACCAGCGCTTTGAATTAACTAAACAAGTTTCATCTATAACTCATGGTCATATAAGATCTATTTTAGCATGTTTTTATTTTCTCGAATTTTTAAGGGAATTATTGATAACATCAGATAAAAAATCGGCCTATTTCAACACTCAAAAAATAATTAATGAATATTTAATTACAATAGAATTAAGCCAAAACGAATTACAAAATTTTGATAAGTTGCTAAAAAATGATATTGGGTCTTACCAAGAAAATAAAATTGAAAGTAGCGGTTATGTAGTTCATACCATAGAGGCTAGCATGTGGTGCTTAATGACAACGAAAAACTACAAAGAAGCTGTTTTGAATGCGGTTAATTTAGGTGGCGACACAGATACCACTGCATCAGTTACCGGGGCCATGGCCGGTCTTTTATATGGCTATGAGTCTATTCCAAGCGAATGGATTAATTTATTAGCCAAAAAAGAAAATATCGAAAAGCTATGTTGTTAAAATTCTATATCTTCATCATTATTATCTTCTCCAAACAACCAATCTAGAGGACTTTTTTCATTTAAAAAAACTATTTCAAAATCGAAATTATCAAAATCATTATTTTGTAATAAAATCCATTTCAAAATAGTAAATAAAACATTAATATCATTTATGTAAAACAATTTTTCGCCAACATTAATTTGAGTCTTCTCAAAATAAAGACCTATTTTAACTTTATCAATATGTTTAATTTCATTAAAAATATTACTTAAATTATCTTCTTTAAATAATACATCTATAATGCTTTCATTGGTTAATATACTATACAATGAAAAGTTATTTTGATAAATTTCATCCGATAAATTATTTTCCTCATAATCATGAATTAAATTAATAAATGAGCGATAAGTTTTTTGCTCATCTACAAATAATTTAATGTGGTACCCATTAGATTGACCATATTTATTAAACGTTTCAAGATAGCCTAAGCATAGAGCATCCATATATTAATTTAAATTATTAGATTCTTTTATTTCAGTAATAATAGTTTTAATTTTTTTTACAACATCTTTATGCCCTTTTATATTATTATATTGTTGTATAATTTTATAATCATTTATCATTTTTTTAGTATAGTTTAAATTCCATTTATCTTTAACATATTCATCCAAAATAAATGCGATATTAAAATCATTTTCAATAAATGAAAGCGATTTTAATTTCAAATTCAAATGTTCATATTTTGAATTATTACTAATAATGGAATTTAAATGAATTCGAAACGGTCCAAAATCAAACGATGTCATTTTTTCGTCCTTCATATAAATCATAAAATCAATTATATAAGACATGAATTCTTTTTCTTTTTTTATGTCTAAGATTGATATTGGAAATAAAAACGTAAAAGATGGAATGATTTTAATAGCCAGAATCATTCCTGGCCAATCCATAGTTTCTAATTTATCTGCTAATATTTTTTTATTCATTTCTAATAGTGAAAATACAATATTTTTTATAAATTTACAATTAATGTTAATTTAATAAAATGGAAAGAGAAGTTTTCTTAAAACGATATTTTAATGATAAACCAAATTTATCATTATTTAAAATGGAGCAAATGTATTTAAAAACTGCTCAATCACATTTTGGTATTACTGATAAATCTTGTTGGTTACATTTAGCTGCAATAGAAAAAAATGCTGAGTTAATTATAGATTTAATAAATGAAGGTTATAATGTGAATTTAAAATTAGATGATGATACACCTCTTGGTTTGTTGATTGGGCCAGATGATATAAAACCTAAAATTAAAAAGAATTTATCACCATTTGAAGCGACAAACGACAATGAATTGCCGAAATTACTAGAAGCTATCCGTTTATTAATTGCTAAAGGTGCTGTTGCTTTTTGTATGAGTGAAGAAATAGATCAAGTTGATATAAATGACTTTATTAATTATTTACAAACATATATAAAAATCAAGATTAATTGATGTGTTGTTCTAACAAAGTCATCAAACTATATTTAAAGTTTAATAAATAACATTAAGTCCTATTTTTATAAAATCTAATTAAAATTTTCGCCTTCATTATGGACTAGGCTTAAAAACTATATTGAAGACTTATTGGATAAAGTTCATTAACTATTTTAAAATAGTTTTAAATATGAAAAAAATTGTTTTTTTTACTGGAGCTGGAGTTTCAGTTGAAAGTGGCATACCTGCTTTTAGAGATCGATTAGGATTATGGAAAACCAATAATCCAGAAGAAATCACCTCTATTAAATTTTGGAGAATTAACAATACAAATAAGTTGAATATGTTGACTTTTCATAATCAGTTTAGAAGACAAATTATTAATTCGCAACCAAACGCTATGCATGGATATATTGCATCGCTCCAAGTTAATTACGATGTAACTGTTGTAACACAAAATGTAGATGATTTTCATGAAAGAGCTGGTAATTTATCAGTTTTACATCTTCATGGTAATATAATGGAATCACGATCATCATTAAATCCTAAACTAGTTTACCCTTGCAATAGTGATATAAACATAGGTGATAAGTGCGAAAAAGGAAGCCAACTTAGACCAAATGTAGTTTGGTTTGGCGAGGAGTTAAAAGTACAAGATTTAAATATCGCGGAAGAAAAAATTAGTAATTGCGATATTTTAATTGTTATAGGAACCTCTTTAAATGTTAGTCCTGCGAATGAATTCATTAATTATCTGCCTCAGTCAACTAAACTTATAGTAATTGACCCTAATGTACAGGAAATTGGTATTACAAGATTTAATACAAAATATTTTAATATAGCTGCAACGGAGGCGATTTCTGAACTAGATGATGCATTAAAAGATCTTTAATAGATTTTAATGATTTTTACTTCGAGTTAAAATATCCGCACTAACACAAATTATTTTTTTTGTTAAATGTAACTTTTGTATATTTTTAACGTTATAACATATATAATCTTCATACATGAATTGACATTTACTTTTTTGATAACATTAAAATATAAAGGCTTTAAGCTTTTCATTTTAATGTGCGATTCAAAAATTTTGTTTAACCTTTAAACTTGTCAGTTATGAAAAAAGTAAATCCACTACCGGTTGTTGTTATAAGCCTTTTTTTATGTACAACTTTATCTTCTGCTAACAACATTAGTGATACTACTTTGTGGAAAACCCCCACGGCTAAACTAAAAGCAGTATTTGTAGTAAATAGTAATCCTACTAAAACAGAATTATTAAAATTATACAATGATAAAACTTATGAATTAATGAGTTATTCAAATCATAATAGTATTTGCATTATGAAAAGAGATATTGGTAATTACGATTTAACGGGTAGTACCCTTAAACTTCAAAAACCAAAAACTAAAACTATTCAATCTGATATTTATATTAATACGCTAACCTATGTTGCTGGCAAAGGTATTTATAGTTCAAAGTTTAAATCTATTTTTAAAAAAAATAAATATTTAATGGCCGAAAATAGAAAAAGAGACTACGACTTTCCTTTTTACTTAGATCCTATTTCAAAAACAATTGTAAATAATAAGGAGGCTGTTGATAAAATTGATTTAAAAGATTTGGTGTATCAAATTACTATAAATAAAAAATCTGAGCGCGAAAAAATGATGGCTATTATTAACTTTATTCATTCGTCCATTGAATATGATTACGTGGGTTATCAATCTAAGAATTATACCAACCCTCAAAAAAATGCAAAACAAATATTAGCTGGCAAAAACAGAATAGCTGTATGTGCAGGATACGCTTACGTTTTTGAAGAATTATGTAGCTATGCAAATATACCATGCCGATATATAAAAGGATATGCAAAAAATAGTTTAAAGGATATTGAAAAGAAAGGAGGTTACCATGCTTGGAATATTGTAAAAATACAAGGTAAAGAAGAATTATATGATATTACTTGGGCTGATGGAAAAGATGATCAGTGGCTAAATGTAAATCCAAAATTGATGATATATTCGCATTTTCCGGATAATGAAAAAGACCAATTATTATTAGAACCAATTAAATATGAAGATTTTGTATCGGCAACAATTGTTTTTCCAAAAAGCACAGCTAATCAGTTTACTAACTGGTTCCCAAAAAAAAGCGTTGTTTTTACAGATAGTGTATTTAGTTTTACTATTGATGCTTTAGTAAATAATATTTCAGTAAATGAAATGAGTGGCGACTATTTTAATGTAGTATATGTTGGGGAAAATAAAAATACTAACAAATCTTATCCTGTTACCAATATTACAAATTTTAAATTAAAACAACAAGATGGTAAAACAACTTTAAATATTCCGCTTAGTCAGGATATATCAGCTGTAAATATAAATGTTAATGGCTGCTCTTATGCATATAAGGTTATTAAAGGTGGACAATTTGCGATGTATAAATCATTTCAAAAAACCGCAAATAAAAACAATATAGATACTTACATAAAAGGTGTTTTAGCCTCTGTAGTATTAAATGATGCCAAATCTTTAGGCGAGTTAGTTGGCAATGATAACCCGCTTTTTTTTGATAAAAATAATCAAATAAAAAAAGAAATAGCAGATAAATTTAAAAATTGGCAGGGAGGTATTTCTTCATGGGAAAAAGAAAAAAAAACCACAATACATTTATCGTCTGATGATAAAGGAAGAACCGAAACCACGAATACTATTACCGAAAATAAAATTTATATAGGCACGCACTATGTTGTTTTTGATGAAGTAAATAATGCCTACGCTATTACGTCGTTAAAATAATTCGCACTAATAACGCACGATATAAACTAATTATAAAAACTGTAATTATGAAAAAATTAGCATTAGGTTTTTGGTTAATAACAACTATTTGATATTCGCAAACAGAGTTTGATTTAAATGTTTTTGAATTGAAAATAATTTATGCGCTTTAGAGAAAAACTATCAATTAGATGCTTAATGTTTATTGCATCCCTGGAATGGGGGTAAATGAAAGATTATTCAAAAATTTAAAGTTGAATAATTGTACGATCCGTCATATTAAATGGGAAAGTCCTCTTAAAAATGAATCACTGCCCGTTTATGCAATGCGACTTTCAAAACAAATTGATACAAGTCAGCCCTTTGTATTGATTGGCGTTTCTTTTGGAGGCATGTGTTGTGTAGAGATTTCAAAAAAACTAAAACCAATAAAAACCTTTATTATTTCAAGTAGTAAATTTCATACAGAACTGCCATTAAAAATTACGCTATGGAAATCGCTTCCATTGTATCGATTATTTAAAGATACTTTTTTTAAGAATGCTGCGATGCTTGTGAAAAATCAGTTTGGTATTTTTACCGAAGAGCAAAAAAATAGTTTTAGAAAAATGTTGGACCAAGCTCCTGCGGATTATTTTAACGGAGCAGTTGATTGTATCGTCAAATGGAAAAATGATATCCGTCCCAAAAATTTAATTCATCTCCATGGAACTGCTGACAGGGTGCTTCCTCACTCGAAAGTTGTAGCATGTGATTATTCTATCAAAGGTGGCACGCATTTCATGATCATCAATAAAGGTGAAGAGATTAGTGGCATTATAAATAAGGAACTGCAAGCATCTTGTTGAACTGCTATTTCTTCACAGTATTTTCGCCACCCATTAAAACGTATTGAATAATATTTGCGCCCATTTTTAGCGCTTTCTGGCGGGCTTCGGGTGAATCTTTATGTACCTCATAACTCTCCCAGCCATCTCCTAAATCGCATTCGAAATCATAAAAACAAACCAAACGTCCTTGGTAGATCAATCCGAATCCCTGCGGTGCTTTGTTCTCATGTTCATGTATCTTCGGTAAACCATTCTGGAAATCATATTTCTGATGGTAAATCGGATGGGAGAAGGGTAGTTCAACTAATTCTAATTCCGGGAAGATCTTTTTTAATTGCGGACGAATGAATTTATCCATTCCATAATTGTCGGAGATATGCAAGAAACCACCTGCCATCAAATAATTGCGTAAGTTCTCTGATTCCTGCGCATTGAATAAAACATTTCCGTGGCCGGTCATGTGAACGAGCGGATAGTTAAAGATATCAGGGCTCCCAACTTCAACTGTTGCCTGCTCTTTGTTGATATTCGTTTTTAAATTTGTATTGCAAAATTCAATTAAATTGGGCAGCGACGTTTCTAAGTTTGCATACCAGTCGCCTCCACCGCTGTATTTTAATAGCGCTATTTGATAGGTTGGTGCCGGACTAAATGCTGAGAGAGCAAAAATAACTGCAAAAAACAGTATGCTTTTTTTTAACATGCTTTCGTAAATTTCAATTTTTTTATAGTCAACAGTTTTTTATATTTTCATCGTATATTCATACTAAGAGCCGATCGCAGCTTCCCTGATTTTCGCTTCTTTCAGAGACAAATACATTTCATTAAACCGATCCAATACTTTTTGCAGGAACACATCATCTACTAATTTCTGAATTCCTTCAATGCCATTTACTTCATTGTGAGCTATCTTAAATGTTTGTTCCATTGGACCGGCTAAAAATTGTATTTGATATTTATCATTCATCGAAAAAATATTGATTGAGATTTTCGGATGTGGAATGTTCGCAATTATTCTCATGTATTCGTTCTTGAAATTTATTAACCTTTATACGGTCCGCTTTTAAAGATATTCGTTCCTTCATCTCCTTCTCTCCGAATTTTCGCCTGAATCACATGTGCCAACTGTGCATAATGTTCTAAATTGTTTTTCTTTAAAAATGCAGCGGCATTGTCGTCACCATTGATATAGTTTGCCATTGCCGCCCATTGAAATGCTTTTTGATCCATAAGCAGTTTGAATGCTTTTGAATCGTCCCAAACTGCATTTACAAACGCTGCAAGTGTGAGGTGTTTGTGAACGAGTAGGTATTCAAATGCTTTCGGGTATCTGCTTGCCGCGTCTTTCAATTGTACCAGCTCTTCGTACTTATTATCCTGAAGCCATTGTTTTGCTTTCAGGTCGCCCTCTACCCAGGCTCTTGTTTTTACGATCGCTTCTTTTGAGTAATTCATTTGTATTCAAATTTACAAATAATTGCAATAAGATACTACAGGCTTTTAAATTTGAAGGGTAGTTTCCTCTCGTCAATAGTAAGCAGTAAAAATTAGTTATCTATTTTTTTCTTTTTTGGTTTCGGGATCTTCCCGATCCGCGGATCATTCTTCAATATAAATTCACATAATCGATTGACACTCGATTCAAAATCATCCTCCTCTTTTTGAATCATTTGCCATCCGCTGATTCCGGGACCGAAGAGCCCGATCGATCGCATGCTTGGGAAGTCT
>CANIFU010000067.1 GCA_947466965.1 Bacteroidota bacterium | reverse complement strand
CTTTTTACCACAGATTACTCAGATTTACTCAGATTGTTCTGTGATACGTTGTGTTATTTTATTTTTACCACAGATTACTCAGATTTACTCAGATTGTTCTGTGATACGTTGTGTTATATGTGGTAAATTTTTTATTTTAATTTTTCTATAATTTTTTCAATCGTAATTTCCTCTTTTTCTCCCGTAACGATATTTTTTAATGTCAACACACCATCTTTAACAGAAACGACAAAAGGAATTTTTTTAGACTCGCCATAGGTAAACTGTTTTTTTGCATCTGCTTTTACATCTGGATAAATTTCAGAATTAATTCCGGCCTTACGAACCAATGCTAATAGAGGAAGCAGCTCCGCTTGATCTTTTTCATTGAATGCAACAAATAACAATTTTGTAGCTGCAGCAACCGTATCGGGATATAAATTCAATTCATTCAATACATCGTAGATTCTATCTGCACCAAACGAAATCCCGACTCCGCTCATATTCGGTAAACCAAATATTCCTGTAAGATCGTCATAACGACCTCCACCACAGATGCTGCTGGTTAATGTTCCAACATTTGCTTTCACTTCGAAGATAGCTCCGGTATAATAATTTAATCCGCGAGCAAGTGTTATGTCCAATTCAACTTTAGCGGTATTTAATTTTAGGCTCTCTACTGTTTTGAAAATATATTCTATTTCTTCAATTCCTTTTAAACCGATTTCCGAAGAAGCTAAAAGCGTTCTTAAGAAATTTACTTTTTCCAACGTTGAACCTGAAAATTCAATGAGCGGTTGCAACTTTTGAATGGCAACATCATTTACACCATTCTCTTTCAACTCTTTGTTCACACCTTCAACACCTATTTTATCCAGCTTGTCAATGGCGACCGTAATGGTTACGATCTTTTCTTTTTCACCGATCACTTCCGCGATACCACTTAATATTTTACGGTTATTTATTTTAATTAAAACAGAAACATTCAAAGCAGTAAACACGTCATCAATCATCTGCGTTAATTCTACTTCATTGATAAGTGCATTACTTCCAATCACATCGGCATCACATTGGTAAAACTCTCTATAACGGCCTTTTTGGGGACGATCAGCACGCCAAACCGGTTGAATTTGATAGCGCTTGAAAGGAAATGTAATTTCATTTTGGTGTTGAACAACATAACGTGCAAAAGGAACGGTTAAGTCGTATTTGAGCGCTTTTTCTGAAATTTTATTTACCAATTGTTTCGCCTCCAAGTTCATATCCACACCTTCTTTAAAATCACCACTATTCAAAATTTTAAAGATTAATTTATCGCCCTCATCACCGTATTTGCCCATCAGTGTAGAAAGGTTTTCCATCGCTGGCGTTTCAATAGGTAAATAGCCATACCGCTGAAACACTTTTTTGATGGTATCAAATATATAATTGCGTCTCACCATTTCCTGAGGTGAAAAATCGCGGCTTCCTTTTGGTATACTTGGTTTTTGTGCCATTTTTAAAATTCCATTTTCAACAAATCGTTATTTCTTAATTATCGTTTACGAATATCGTTATTTTTCCCCTAATAATCACCTTCCCATTCGTCCTAAAAACAGGGCCTTTTTAAAACAATTTTACATCTTTAGCTTAACGCTCATTGCTAATTCAATAGATTTTATAGTTTTGCATGTTATATAATAAAAACGAAACCAAATTTTATGAAAAAAATAGCTGTATTTCTCTTTGCAATTCAACTTTTACTATCTAACATTCTAAAGGCAGACGAAGGCATGTGGCTTCCTATGCTGTTGAAAAATAATTTCGAGCAAATGCAAAAGGCCGGCTTGAAGCTTACGCCAGAGCAACTATACGATATCAACAATGCAAGTATAAAAGATGCAATTGTTTGGTTCAACGGTGGCTGTACGTCAGAGATCATTTCAGAAAGGGGATTATTATTAACCAATCACCATTGTGGATACGAGGCTATTGCGAATCACAGCACGGCTTCAGACAATATATTAGATAATGGATTCTGGGCAAAATCATTTGATCAAGAAAAAGTAAATGAGAATTTATTTGCTTCCATATTAGTGCGAATGGAAGATGTTTCTGATAAAGTAAACAAAGCCTTAGAAGGAATAGCAGCTTCTGCTTCTGATGCAAAAAAACAAGAAGTTTTTAAATCGATTATTGCGGATGCAACAAAAGATACACACTATGAAGGATTGGTAAGATCATTTTTCAGAGACAACGCTTTTTACTTATTTGTATTTGAGAAATTTACGGATGTGCGTTTAGTTGCAGCTCCGCCTCAGGCAATTGGTAAATTTGGTGGCGAGGTAGACAATTGGATGTGGCCTCGTCATACCGGCGACTTTTCAATGTTCCGCATTTATGCAAATAAGGACAATAAGCCAGCTAACTATTCGAAAGACAATGTTCCTTTTAAGCCGAAAAAATTTCTAAACATTTCGATCAAAGGTGTTGATGAAGGAGATTACACAATGATCTATGGCTTTCCTGGAAGAACGAATCGTTATGAAACATCTTTCGGTATCGAATTGGCTACCGATAAAATAAACCCTGCAATTGTTGCACTTCGCGATATTCGCTTGACTTCCTGGAAAGAACAAATGGATAAAAGTGATAGCACCCGTTTATTAATGTCGGCACAATATGCCCGCATTTCAAATTACTGGAAATATTTTATCGGACAAACAGAACAATTGAAACGATTGAAAGTGTTTGAGGAAAAAAAGCAAACCGAAAATTCGTTCATCAACTGGGCAAAAGACAAACCGGCATACGCGAGCATTCTTCCAACTTATGAAAAGGCATATATCGATTTTAATAACTATGCGTTGCATTCCACTTATATGAGAGAGGGAATTTCAGGCTGCGGGATTTTATCTGCCGCTTTAAATTACATTCCATTGCAAAAAGCATTGAGCTCCGCCCCTCAAAATCCGGAAGAAATTAAAAAAGCCACGAATCGTATAAAAGCATTCAACGATAATTTTTATAAATCGTTCAACAGTATTTCGGAGCAAAAGATCCTAGCGAAGATTATTCAGATGTATTACGAAAACATCCCTGCAGCGCAACAGCCTGCTTACATGGCTGAAATATTGAAGAAACACAAAGGTAAAACGACAGCGGAGACATTTGAAAAATTTGCGAAAGCCGTTTTTGAAAAAAGTTTTTTAACAACGTCACAATCGGCTGGGAGATTTCTAGAAAAAGTAGATTTAAAAAAATTACAGAAAGATCCGGCATTCGCCTTTGCTTTTGCATGTTACGAAAATTACAACAATACGATCAACTCACATATCGACGCTTTTAATACAGTTAATAATGCTGAAGGTAGCAAATACATCAAAGGATTGATGGAAATGCAACCTCAGAAAAATTTCTATCCAGATGCAAATGGAACATTACGATTAACATATGGTAGTGTAAAATCATACGAGCCCAAAGATGGAGTGAATTATAATTGTTACACCACATTGAACGGAATCATGGAAAAAGACAATCCGAACGATTTCAGCTTTAATGTACCTTCTAAATTAAAGGAACTCTACAAAGCAAAAGATTATGGAATGTATGCAGATAAGAATGGAGATATACGTGTTGCATTCATTAGCAACAATGACATTACCGGTGGCAACTCTGGAAGTCCGGTTTTGAATGCAAATGGCGAATTAGTAGGATTAGCATTTGATGGCAACTGGGAAGCGATGAGTGGTGATATTTATTTCGACAGTAAATATAAACGTACAATCAGCAATGATATCCGTTATGTGTTATTCCTAATCGATAAATATGGTAATGCACAAAACTTAATAAATGAGATGACGATCATAAAATAAGAGGGTGAGATAAACGGTTAAAGCGTAAAAAATAAATATAAAAAAACCTTATCCTTTACAGGATAAGGTTTTTTATTGCAATTCGAAAAAATATAATTTCGTTTCAATCACCTTTAAACAGAGATGCTTTAAATTTACACGGTCAACTTTTTATATCGAACACGCTTCGGCTCAACATTTCCTAGTCGTTTCTTTTTATTCTCTTCGTATTCGGAATATCCGCCTTCGAAATAATAAACAGTAGAATCACCTTCAAAAGCGAGAATATGTGTACAAACTCTGTCTAGGAACCAACGGTCATGGGAAATAATTACGGCACATCCGGCATAATTCTCCAAACCTTCTTCCAAAGCGCGGAGTGTATTCACATCCAAGTCATTGGTCGGCTCATCGAGCAATAAAACATTCGCTTCTTTTTTCAGCGTCATTGCTAAATGCAAGCGGTTTCTTTCACCACCGGAAAGAATCCCACATTTTTTTCCCTGATCCGAACCATTGAAATTGAATTTCGAAACGTATGCCCGCGAGTTCAACGTTTGTCCGCCAATCACAATATTTTCTGTTCCTCCTGTTAAAACTTCATAGATTGTTTTTTCAGGATCAATTTCTGTATGTGACTGATCGACATAAGCAATTTTCACCGTTGAACCCACCTTAAATTCTCCGCTACCAGGAGTTTCTTCGCCCATGATCATGCGAAACAAAGTCGTTTTACCGGCACCATTTGGTCCGATGATACCAACAATTCCAGCAGGAGGTAATTTAAAATTCAAATGTTCGTATAATAATTTATCTCCAAAGGCTTTTGAGACATCAACGGCTTCAATAACTTCATTCCCTAAACGAGGACCGTTAGGAATGAACAATTCTAATTTCTCTTCCGTTGATTTAGCATCAACACCCAACATTTTCTCATAGTTTTCCAAACGCGCTTTTGATTTGGTTTGTCGACCTTTGGCACCTTGACGCACCCAATCTAACTCTCGAAGTAATGTTTTCTGACGTTTACTTTCTGTTTTTTCTTCTTGCGCTAAACGTTTTTGTTTTTGATCTAACCATTCAGAATAATTTCCTTTCCAAGGAATACCTTCACCTCTATCCAATTCCAGAATCCATCCAGCAACATTATCAAGGAAGTAACGATCGTGGGTTACAGCAATCACCGTCCCTTTATAATTTTGCAAATGCTGTTCTAACCAATCAACCGATTCAGCATCCAAGTGATTGGTAGGCTCATCTAGCAATAAAATTTCAGGTTCCTGAATCAGTAAGCGGCATAACGCAACCCGTCGGCGTTCACCACCCGATAAATTCTTGACAGAAGCATTACTTTCAGGACAACGCAATGCTTCCATGGCTTGTTCTAAACGATTGTCTAGATTCCAAAGATCATACTGATCGATCAGATCTTGCAATCGTGCTTGACGGTTGATCAATTTATCCATTTCTTCGGCCGTCATTTCTTCAGCGAACTTATTATTCACTTCCTCATATTCATTCAGAATATTCACATGTTCCTGAGCGCCTTCACGCACTATCTCAATAACCGTTTTACTATCATCCAATTGCGGTTCTTGCTCCAACATTCCGATTTTATAACCGGGAGAAAAATGAATATCTCCCTGATAATTTTTTTCAACACCTGCAATGATCTTCATTAAAGTAGATTTACCTGAGCCGTTCAAACCCAGGATACCGATTTTTGCACCGTAATAGAACGATAAATAAATATCTTTTAAAATAGTTTTACCTGCAGGTAACGTGCGACTCACGTTTACCATCGAAAAAATAATTTGTCTGCCTTCTGACATCGTTGGAAATTATAAAATGTGAATGATTGATTAATAAATTAGGAATGCAAATATCGTAAATAATTAGGAATTTTGAGCCTTATTTTGATGGTAAATACAAAGGATTTTTTTCGTTAAATTTTCTTAGAAAAATGAAGATCGAATCGGCTTTTGCCCTCTTTTTAAGTTTCATGAACGCGTCATACAAAAGAACATCCTTTTTTAACAACAGCTCCATATTTTTGGTATCGAAATCAACAATTTTATTCGTTTGTGTATCCAATACAAATTGCCGTAACTCTTGAAACGATGGCTGAATGGCATACATATCACCGAGCGGTTCGTTATGCGTGGACGATTGATATACCATTGCAGAAAATAAACTAAGTGTTCCAAGCACATTGATTCGGTATAATTCCGTTTTAAAATGGATGTACACCGTTCGGTTTTGACAATATCCCCAAAGTTCTTGCGGTTGTATTTTTTTCTCTATACCGTCATTATCCTTATAATTTAGTACATTTTGCTCCATAACCTGTGTTAAAAAATCGATCTGATCCTTGGGCACTTCAGATAAAATATCCGCTTTGTTTATTGGAGCATTATTTAAGAATTGTTCAATCGAAAGATAAACACCTTCTTTAAATTCATAATCACGCGAATAGGCTGTTTTTTCTGGCAATTGCGCATTGCAATAGGAAGAAAGAAACATAAACAAGACAATTGTTTTTACAGTCATTCTAAAAAAACTTTTTTTTATGATTTCAGATTCGTAAATTTCGTAAATATTCTGTTTAAAATGAAAAAAACACAGGTACTCATTATCATATTCTTGCACATTTCTGCAACAATATTTGCGCAAAGTAAAATGAATTTGTCTTTGCTAAAAAAAAATAAATCAAATTCATCGGAGATCATCGATGTTTTTGTGAAAGGCGACATCAACACCATAGAAGAAATCACCACTTCTGTAAACGGAAAAATAAAATATGCTTACAGAAATATTGCTGCACTAAAAATCCCGACATCGGCTTTATCGACATTTGCAAGTAGCAAAAAAATACAACGCATAGAAGCATTTCCTCCACGATTCAAACTAATGAACGACACCATGCTGCTTCACAACAATGTGATTCCTGTTCATATGGGTGCATCACCGTTGTCGCAAGAATATGATGGCAATGGAATTGTTGTGGGGATTATTGATTCGGGGATCGATTTTTCTCATCCCGATTTACAAGATAGTTTAGGAAAAACACGGATACAATATTTGTGGGACCAGCGACTTCCATTCGCAGCAAACACGCCCGTTTACGGATACGGACAAGAATGGGACAACACTGGAATTGATGCGGGATTAGCTGCGGCATCAACGGACATTGATTGGTATGGACATGGAACGCATGTTGCCGGAATTGCTGCAGGAAATGGTCTTGCAAATGGTAATTACAAAGGTGTTGCTCCTAAGGCAGACATCGTATTTGTTGCGTTTGATTTTTACAGTAGCAATCCAACACTTATGACCGATGCAGTCGATTATATTTATAACAAAGCAACTAGTTTAGGAAAACCCTGTGTGATTAATGCAAGCTTGGGTGATTATTATGGCTCCCACGACGGACTTGATTTACAAGCTCAGTTGATCAAAAACATGATTGACGCTCAACCCGGAAGAGCGTTTGTTGCAGCTGCAGGCAATGCAGGTGATTCCCCTTTTCATTTGGGGTATACCGTAACCAGTGATACGAATTTTACATTATTTTCCAGTGCGAGTGGATCAGAAAATTTCACCCTTTATTCCAACACTTCTGATTTTGAAAATGTTTCTATTGCAATAGGTGCGGATCAAATGAGCCCGGTTCATTCCTTCAGAGGAAGGACACCTTTTTATACGATCTCCGCACATTTAGGAATCCTTAAAAATGACACACTCTACAATGGTTCTAACAGAATTGGCATTGTACAATCCTATGGCGATTCTTCCTCGGGTGTCTACTCATTGGAATTTAATATCATTCCTGATTCTACAACGTATGACTGGCGATTGATTACAACGGGTAACGGAAAATTTGACGTTTGGAATTTTAATTTAAAAAGCACAGGCATTCCTTCCTTGGCAACAATGCCCGATAGTGTTTATTATAAATTGCCAGATCTTAATCAAACAATGGTATCTAGTTTTCAATGTTTGGATAATGTTATTACAGTGGGGAACTACACCAATAGAAGAAGTTTACTAAATTACAACAGCGTGATGTTTGTTGACCCGACTCGCACACCCGGACAACGCCATCCCAACTCCAGTTCCGGTCCAACGCGAGATGGAAGAACCAAGCCTGATATTTCAGCTCCTGGTGATTTTGTTATGTCCTGCTCGCTTTTATCCGTTTTGCCTGCTGATGGAATTACATATCCCGATTCATTTGATCCGGGAGGGTTTCATACATTAGGTGGTGGCACTTCCGCATCGAGCCCAGGTGTTGCGGGTATTGCAGCGCTCTATTTACAAAAAAATCCAACAGCCACTGCGATGGATGTAAAAAACGCGATGATCAGTTGCCCAACCACGGATGGGTTCACGGGCACTGTTCCAAACAATCAGTATGGTTATGGCAAAGCAAATGCTTTCACCACATTAACAGGTTGCATGATCACAACAATATCGGAACAAGAAAACAATAATGCTGTTTTCATTTTCCCAAATCCATCAAGGGATGGAAACAGAATTACCATTGATATTTCATCATTTAGTAAGAATATAAAAACGGAATTAATGATCTATAACACAATGGGTGAATTAATAAGCGTTGAACAAATAAATGGTTCAACTGTTGAATTGAAAAGACTTTCAGCAGGTATCTATTTTTGTAAATTAGTTCAGGGAGGAAGAATCATTGCTACAGAAAAAATGATAATTTTGTAGAATATAATTTATTATGCAAAAACAAATCAAAATTTTAGGCATTGCTTCGTTGGCACTCGGAGTGCTTTCAGCGATTATCTGGATGCTTCCTTATGGCTTGATGTTAGCCTTGCCAATTGGTTTTTTAGGCATGGTTATTTCTACCATTTATGTTTACCTGGACACAAAGTATGAACTAAATAAAAAAAAAATCACCCCCGGAATCATCGGTATTATTTTAAGTTCTATTCCAATTATTGTTATTCTGATAATAATTATACTGAGTCGCTTTAAATAAACTGAGAATGGAATCAAAAACAAAAGTTCTCAGCAATTACCTTTCCCTAATAAAATTCAGTCACACCATATTCGCATTACCCTTTGCGATCATTGGTTATTTTTTAGCGATCACATTCACTGAAGCAACATTCAATATACAACTTTTCGGATTGATTGTTCTGTGCATGGTATTCGCACGAAGTGCAGCGATGGCTTTCAACCGCTATATTGACAGAGCGATTGACGAGCAAAATCAGCGAACGGCTATTCGTGAAATTCCCGCAGGAATTGTGAAACCACAATCTGCTTTCATTTTTGTGATTATCAATTGTATTTTATTTGTTACAGCAACGTACTTCATCAATACACTTTGTTTTTATTTATCGCCGGTTGCATTAGTTGTAGTGTTAGGATATAGCTTAACAAAACGCTTTACTGCTTTATGTCACTTGGTATTGGGACTCGGATTATCGCTTGCACCTATTGGCGCCTATCTGGCAGTAACAGGGCAATTTGATTGGTTGCCACTCTTTTTTTCATTTGCAGTATTATTCTGGGTAAGTGGTTTTGATATTATATACGCATTGCAGGATGAGGAATTTGACCGTTCAAAAAACTTAAAATCAATACCCGTTCTTTTTGGAAAAAAAGGAGCACTGTTTTTGTCGAATATCCTTCATATAATTAGTGCAGGTTTTATTATTTATGCTGGAGTTTATGCCGGGTTACATTTTTGGTATTGGATAGGTGCAGGTTTTTACACCTTCCTTTTATTTTATCAGCACACGCTAGTAAAACCCAACGATCTGTCGAGCGTAAACCTCGCATTTTTTACCACCAATGGCATTGCAAGTGTTGTTTTTGCTGTGTTTGTTTTGATTGAACTTTACATTTGATTCACCACAGAAAACAGAAATTAGCACAGATAAAAACTTAAAAACAATTCACTTTTTTACAAAAGAAGAATACTATAATCTGAGAAATCTGTGGTAAAATGCTCAAAAAGTTAACATCTCTTCCTTTCAAAAAAACAGTTATTGGGCAATTGCTCTTTTAACTATTCTTGTGTTTTTTATTGTCATTAGCAATTACTGGATTATCAAAAGTACCAAACAACCCAAATTCTTAAGGGATTGTGGATTAGATGAAAACAATCCCCCTTACCCCCTTCACCAAGGGGGACTAAATCCTGCTAAAATATTGGTTCGAAGTTGTTTTACAATTGTACAATTCCTCTTAAGGAGATAAAGTTGCAATTAAACTCTAAACGATTCGTTTCAACAATCGTAAACGGTGGGAGTAATCTTTTTTCTCGTTATTAAAAATTCCTTGATGATCGAAGCCATCAATGCGCACTTTTCCGGAAGCATGAATAATTTTATTGAAATCCATTACAATTCCAACGTGAGTGATTCGCCCTTCATCATTATCAAAAAAGGCAAGGTCACCCGGTTCAGCTTCTTCCACAAAACTTAGGGTCTCCCCTTCTTCCGCCTGCTGATACGCATCACGTTTTATTTTTATTCCATTTAATTTATAAACCATTTGTGTAAAACCGGAACAATCAATTCCAAAAGGAGATTTACCACCCCATAAATATGGAGTATTTAAATACATCATAGCGGTATCAATAATTCCATTTTTTGTAAAGGGGAGATGTCCGTTTATAAACGCACCATCATAGGTAAACGATGCATTTTCGACAGCGCATTCGCCATTATCAAAACAAGGCAAGGAACTACCGATACAAATGGGGAAAAGCTGCGCCATTTTATTGTCCGTAATGATTTGAATAAGTTCATTGACACAAAATTGTTCGGTAGCATCTAATATATCAAAAGTAGGTTGTGCGATTGGGAGAAATTGTTTTTTATCGATCCAGCACTCGTAATGGTCGTAAGCAATTTTTATCCTGCACCAACTCCCCTGCACTTCCAGCACTTCGAAATGGTCGCCAAACAAAAGCTGCGTGACCATTTCGGAACGATCCGAAGGTTCTTTCCGACAAGGGATAATACTTAAATTAGCTATTCCAAACATTTTTATCACTAAAAAATTACATAAACACAAAAATATTCATTCGAGTAATTCGATGAAAAAGGAATCGCATTGTATCGCGAACAAATGGCGATTCGAATTTCATCTTCCTATTTTATTTTCGATGCATTTTTTTCGATTTCTCTTCAGAAATAGTTGAATTGAAATCGAAAAAAACTAGTAAAAACGTTATACTGATTCAACAACAAGCGCACTTGCACCACCGCCACCATTACAGATTCCGGCAGCACCATATTTCGCATTGTTTTGTTTTAAAACATGAATCAAGGTAACAACAATGCGTGCACCGGAACAACCTAAAGGATGGCCCAACGAAACCGCTCCGCCATTCACATTCACTTTCGCTGCATCTAATTTCATTTTTTGCATATTCACAATACCGACAGTTGAAAATGCTTCATTCAATTCAAAAAAGTGGATATCGTTCAATGTCAATCCTGCTTTTGCAACTGCCTTTGGAACAGCAATAGAAGGCGCAGTAGTGAACCATTCAGGCGCGTGTTCAGCATCGGCATACCCTTTAATAATTGCAATTGGTTTCAAACCTAATTGTTCCGCTTTCTGTTTACTCATCAAAACAAGAGCAGCAGCACCATCATTCATTGTTGAAGAATTGGCGGCTGTTGCTGTTCCATCTTTAGAAAAAGCGCCTTTTAATTCGGGGATTTTATCAAAACGTACATTTTTATATTCTTCATCTTCTTTCATGATGATTGGATCACCTTTACGCTGAGGAATTTCAACAGGAACAATTTCTTCATTGAATTTTCCGGCAGCCCAAGCCGCTTGTGAACGTTTGTAGGATTCGATTGCGAATGCATCCTGCTCTTCACGTGATATATTACATTCTTTTGCACACAAGTCGGACGCATTACCCATTGGATAGTTATGATACACATCTGTTAAACCATCTTTTGCCAAGCCATCAACCATGGTTACATTCCCATATTTATTTCCCCAACGCATGTTCTCAGAATAAAAAGGAACTTGACTCATATTCTCCATTCCACCTGCCACAACAACATCCGCATCACCACACATAATACTTTGCGCTCCGATGGAAATGGCTTTCATTCCTGAAGCACACACTTTATTGATTGTTGTACATTGAACCGTATGCGGTAAGCCTGCAAACATTGCCGCTTGACGAGCAGGAGCTTGTCCTAAATTTGCCTGCATCACGCTACCCATATATACTTCCTGCACTTCTTTTGCATCTAATCCTGCTTTAGCAAGCGCTCCTTTTATTGCGACCGCTCCCAATTTGGTAGCCGGTATTCCTGCTAATGCTCCGCCAAAACTTCCTAATGGTGTTCTTACTGCTGATATAATGTATACTTCTTTCATACTGAAAAATATTGAGTTGATTGATTAGAGATATTTATAATAATGCAACAAATTTAAGCATTATTCGTGCTTTTTACAAAGTTTATTGTAAGGGTCGAAACAGAACACCTGCCTCCAAAAAAAGATACAGCGTTTAGCTGGATGCGATCCTTTTCTTTTTTGACGTTCAGGGATTTGAAAAATAGAACAAGAACTTATAACTCTTACATACATAAATGAAGTTGGGCTGCGTCAATAAATTTTCAATTGTGAATAAACCTGTGAACAAACACAAGTGCCCTGCTTTTTAAATGCTTGAATAATCATTAAATTCGTGGTACAGAAATTCAATTATGAAAAAATTCATCTCTTTCATCCGCCACAGCCATCCCGAAATATACAAAGGCATTCTTTTTTTTATTGCCGTTACTACCATCGTATATATTTTTCCGAAGCAAGGTAAATTCAAATATGAATTTCAAAATCTAAAGGGAAAACCATGGTTGCATGAGGACCTTATTGCACCATTCGACTTTGCCATAAAAAAGTCGGAGGATGAACTTCAGAAAGAAAAATCAGAGATCATCAGCAATTCAAAAGCATACTTTA
Organism: Bacteroidota bacterium; assembly: GCA_947466965.1. Lineage (GTDB taxonomy): Bacteria > Bacteroidota > Bacteroidia > 2-12-FULL-35-15 > 2-12-FULL-35-15 > 2-12-FULL-35-15. The sequence goes on along the minus strand of CANIFU010000067.1, from coordinate 2,507 downwards.
AAGTTGAAAAAAGTATTTCCACAACAAAAAAGTCGGAATTAAAAGCAGCGATAGCAGAAAAATGGGAAAGCAAAAAGAGTAAAATTCAAAAAGAAAAAACGATAGAATTTGCAAGTAACATTCTCGATTCTATTTATAAAAAGGGAATTATTGAACCCAATGCTATCACCGAAAATAAAACTTCCGACTATTCCATTTACCTCGTCGAGAACAATGTAGCCGAAGAGCATGATTTACGAGACTTCCATAACATTACATCCGCCTACGATTTTGTAAAGCAACAACTCAATAAAAATCAAGAAATCGATTCGAAATTTATTTTACCACTGCTTGAAAACTGCATCGCCCATACCATTTTTTATGATCAACCCACATCCAACAAGATCCTTAAACAGGCAATAGATGACATATCCCCTTCAAGAGATATTATTTTAAAAGAACAAAGCATCATTTCTAAAGGAGAGATTATTGATGTAAAAAAATTCCAGATTCTTGAGTCGTTAAAATCAGAATATGAAGGAGAAGAAGGAAGTTCCAGTGATTATTTATTTATTCTATTCGGACAAATAATTATTGTTTCCTCTTGTCTGTTTGTATTGATTGCCTTTTTAGGCTTTTTCAGAAAGGATATTTTTGTTGACAATGCCAAGATCACCTTCATATTAATATTGATCATATTACAAGTAATGATGGCACATTTTTCTGCAAGTTCACAATCTTTTAATATTTATCTATTACCCTTTTGTGTGTTACCTATTATCATTCGTGCATTTTACGATACACGCATTGCATTGTTTGTGCACCTGGTCACCGTTCTTATTGTTTCATTTATTGCACCCGATCGTTTTGAATTTACATTCATACAATTATTAGGAGGAATGGTTGCCATCTTTAGCATTGTAAATATGCGCAATAGATCACAAATATTTATTTCTTCCGGACTCATCTTTCTGACATACAGCATTGCGTTCATCGGGATAACAATTATTCAGGAAGGCGGTAGCGATGCCATCGCCTGGCAAGATTTCGCAGGATTTGGAATTAGTGCATTGCTGACACTATTCTCTTATCCCTTGATCTTTGTTTTCGAAAAGCTTTTCGGATTTATTTCTGATGTATCCTTATTGGAATTATCGGATACAAATGGTAAATTATTGCGTGAATTAGCATCCCGTGCACCGGGTACGTTTCAGCATTCCTTGCAAGTTGCAAACCTTGCAGAAGAAGCAATTTATGCCATTGGAGGAAATGCTTTGTTGGTAAGAACAGGAGCATTGTACCACGACATAGGGAAAATGGAAATGCCGATGTATTTTATCGAAAATCAAGCTAACGGGATGAACCCGCATGATGAAATGAGTTTTGATGAAAGTGCATCCATCATTATTTCGCATGTAATCAAAGGAATTGAGATCGCTAAACGAAATAACCTTCCGGAGCAAATTATTGATTTTATTCGCACGCACCATGGCACAAGTATTACTGGATATTTTTACCGCTCCTTTCAGAATGCGTTTCCTGAAGAAACAATTGATGAATCGAAATTTCATTATCCAGGACCCATCCCTTTTTCGAAAGAAACTGCCGTTTTAATGATGGCCGATTCGGTTGAAGCCGCATCAAGAAGTTTAAAGAAATATGATTTTGATAGTATTGATACCCTCGTAGAAAATATAATTACTACTCAAATTGAGCAGAACCAATTTATGAATTCTGACATTACATTTAAGGATATCAACCGCCTAAAGAAGATCTTTAAGAAAAAGCTAATGAATGTGTATCATGTAAGAGTGGAATATCCGAGATAAGATTTTATTTTAAGTCCTTAACAAAGCAATCTCTTGCGTTCCTCTTACTATCTCATTTACAGATTGCTTCAATGTTGGCTCCATCGCAGAACTCGCAATGAGGCGCTGTAAGTTATTTAGTTTTATTAAATGCATACTGGAGCGTATCGCGCATGTCATAATTGAAACAGCACCTTTTATTAATTAAATAGAATCCAATAATTCAGTTGAATGCTTAAGGTGTACTCAATGATACGGGAATGATTCTACCATTCATAACTTTATGAGCATTCATAACAAAATCAGCAATGTATTGCGCCATTTCTTTTGCAGAAACGGGTGCTTTGTATCCTGGGAATGCCTCATTTAACATTTCGGTTTGAACGGCACCCAAAGCCAAACAGTTGAAAGAAATGTTTCGCTCTTTAAATTCCTCTGCCAAGCATTCGGTTAAACAAACCAATGCGGCTTTACTTGAACTATAAGCCGATAATCCTGCAAATTTTGCACTCCCCTGAAATCCACCGACACTGCTTATATTTACGATATGTGACTTTTCCTTTTCATTCATCATTGGCAGAACACCTTGAATCATCCGGACAACGGAAAATACATTCACGTTATAGACATACTCGAGGTCAGCAGATGTAATTTCTGAAAAAGGCTTATTCACAAGTGTTCCTGCATTGTTTACCAAAGCATCGATTGTTTCTGTTTTTT
>CANIFU010000066.1 GCA_947466965.1 Bacteroidota bacterium | reverse complement strand
GCTTAAAAAACATCATTTATCTTTAAAAAAATAGACTTTAATTGTAACCTTTAGAAAAGATTTATCGTATTGAAATTGGTTTAAAATTTAACAAATCCCTTTATGAGACAACTTAAAATATCCAAACAGGTTACTAATCGTGAAACAGCATCCTTAGACAAATATTTGCAGGAGATCGGAAAAGTGGATCTAATTACGGCAGACGAAGAAGTTGAATTAGCAAGAAAGATTCGTGCTGGGGACCAATCAGCATTAGAAAAATTAACAAAAGCGAATTTACGTTTCGTTGTTTCTGTTTCAAAACAATATCAAAATCAAGGACTCAGCCTCCCCGATCTTATCAATGAAGGGAATTTGGGATTAATAAAAGCAGCACAACGTTTTGATGAAACCCGCGGATTTAAATTTATTTCTTATGCCGTTTGGTGGATTCGCCAATCTATACTTCAGGCTTTAGCTGAACAATCGCGTATTGTTCGTTTGCCCCTAAACAAAATTGGCTCGATTAACAAAATTAACAAAACGTTTTCAAAATTAGAGCAAGAATATGAACGTGAACCAAGTCCAGCTGAAATTGCTGTAATGCTCGAAATTTCAGAAACAGAGGTAAAAGAATCAATGAAAAATACTGGCCGCCATGTTTCTATGGATGCGCCATTAACTTCAGGAGATGACAATGCAGGCAGCATGTATGATGTTATGCAAGCCGATGACAGTCCTAGCCCTGAAAATGGCTTACTAAATGAATCATTAAGGAGAGAAATTGAACGCGCTTTGCATACATTAACTTCCCGCGAGGCTGATGTTGTTCGATTATATTTTGGATTAAGCGGAGAGCATGCTATGACCTTAGAAGAAATTGGTGAAAAATTTGACCTTACCCGTGAGCGCGTTCGTCAGATAAAAGAAAAAGCCATTCGAAGATTAAAACATACGTCAAGAAGTAAAATTCTGAAAACCTATTTAGGATAAAATTTTATATTGATTGATAAAAAAAGAGGAAATAATTATTTCCTCTTTTTTTATGTCATCAATTAATAAATATAAAGTATAAATACCTTATTATAAATAAGATACAAGCATACTTAAACGTTAAAAAAACAAACAGACTTACTAATTATTAAACGATTTTAAAAAATTTCAGCTAAAAATTAACTTCTTTTGTGGAAAGCGAAATCATTATAAATAATTGTTTTATTTATTGAAAGCTCTAAGCTTTTTTTTAATAAAAAATTTTTAATAAACGACTAGATACTCAAAAATATAAAACAATAAATTTATTTTTTTTTATGTTATATAATCATTTATTACACGTATTAACAAATTAATAATCTTGGAAATAAGGAACATTTTCATTAAATTTACCTCATTAACAGCCTCTCCCTGTTTTTATAATATGTTTTATTATTCAATTAATAATAGAATATATATTGTCAAATAAGATTTTATTCTAAAAATCAAAATCATTTCAACATGAGAACTATTTCAAAAAAATCAATTTCTATTATACTTGCTTTACAAATGATAGAGGAAGCAACAAAAAAAGCAACAGAATTAGGACTCTGTATTGCAGTGACTATTTTAGATGAAAGCGGCATTTTAAAAGCATTTCAAAGAATGGACAACGCCCCTTTAATTGCAATAGATGCTTCACGTAAAAAAGCGATAACCGCAATTGGATTTGGATTTCCTACAGGAGAAGCGTGGTATAATTTTATTAAAGATGATCCAATTTTACATGAAGGGGCGCAGCACTTAACAGATTTTATTTTATTAGGTGGCGGGTGCCCTATTTCACTTGATGGAGAAATTATTGGCGCAATAGGCATTAGCGGAGGTCATTACAAACAAGACGAGCAGTGCATGCAAGCAGCACTTGATATTTTAGCTTAAACAAAAATTTACATAATGGATTCCGACATAATTGCTTCCATAGGAAAAATTACCGCGTTAGTAAAAGCTTTTACGAACTTGGATTCCTATGATTCATTAATTGATATTATTAAAATAAATATAGATAAAATTACTCAAAGTAATTCTATAGGTTTATATCTTATTGATGAAGATGGGAGTAAATTAAAATTATTTTATGCAAAAGGATTTAGCGCTCAAGAAATAGAAGAAGCTGAAAATACAGCAATGAATAGACATCCGGGATATGTGTTTAAAACCGGAGAAACTTTATGGATAAATGATCAAGACACAGAAAAAAACCCATTTTCTATTGATTCAAGGCAAAAATCACATACACGTTCTCGAATTTATGTTCCAGTAGAAAGTAATAATAAAAGAATTGGAGCATTTGGAATGCAAAGTGAGAAACCATTCGCTTATAACGAAAACGACCTTGCTTTATTAAAGCTTTTTGCTTCTCTAGCTGCAGATGCTTATGAATCAATAAAAAAAAACTTACTGATTTCAAAACAGAACGAAGAAAATAGAAAACTTTCTCTATTAGCTAAAAACACTACAAACAATGTAATTTATGCTGATAAATATGGTAAAATAACGTGGGTTAATAAACATTTTGAAGAGTTTACCGGACACAAATTAGAAGACATTATTGGGAAATCTCCCGGTAGTTTTTTATGTGGAGAAGCTACTGAATGGGAATTTACAAATGAATTAAATATTGCTATAAAGGAAAAGAAACCATGTAATGTAAATATTACAAACTATAAAAAAAATGGAGAGCAGTTTAAAGTTGCTATTCAACTTACTCCTACTTTTAATATAAATGGGGAGCACGATGGTTTTATATCTATTCAACAAGATATTTCTGAATTAATCAAGAACAAAATAGAACTTGAAAATAATTTAATTAAAAGAATAGAATCTGAAAATGCCTATAATAATCTTGTAAATACAACAACTGAATTAATTATTACCATAGATGCAACTGGCATGCTTGAATTTGTTAATGATGCATGGCTCAAAGAAACAAATTATAAAAGGGGTGATGTTATTGGAACAAATATATTTAATTATATACATGTAGATTATCATGAACATTGTAGCTCCTTTATTTACAATATAAACAAAGAAAAAATTAAAGAATCGAAGGTTTCATATAGCATTGTAGGCAGAAACGGCAATATAATTGAATTAGAGGGTTCATTAATAGCTACTTTCAAAAACAATGAACTTTCAAAGATTAATTCTTTTTTAAAAAACGTAACCACTTTAAATAATTTAAAAAATAATGAAGCATTTAGAGTAAAAGAAATTGAAATACTTTCATCTATTTTATCAGAAATTTCAACCGTTGACTTTTTGAAATTCAATAATACAAACACTGCATTTAATTTTATTTTAGAAACTATTTCAAAATCTATCCTTTCGTCTAGAATAGGTATTTGGAACTATAAAAATGAAACACTTAATTGTATTAATGTTCTGAATACAAATACTTTAGAGCATAGCGGTGGCATTTCAATTTCAGAAAAAGATTTTCCAATATATTTTAAAGCACTTAAAGAACAACTATTCATTCATGCCCCTGATGTTCTCACAAATAAATTTACTTATGAGTTGTCAAATACTTATATAAAAACATTGGGGATTGGTTCTATGTTAGATATCCCTATTAAAACCAACAACATTCTATGGGGAGTATTATGTATTGAGTATATAGGAACAAATAAAATATGGACAAATGAAGAGATTTCTTTTACAAGGTCTATTGGAGAAATTATTTCTAATGTAATTTCATCGTTTAGATTAAAAGAAGAAAATATAAAAATGCAGCGTATTATGACCTCACTAAATGAAACAGTTTGGGGAATTACTTTGCCTAATTATGAATTAGAATACATCAGTAATTCGGTAATAGAATTGTATGGATATCCGATAAGCGAATGGCAAAAAAACATGAATTTATGGTCTGATGTCATTTATTTTGAAGATAAAGAAAGAGTGTTAAAAGAAAACGAACAACTTTTCATTACTGGAGAACTAAATTTAGAATACCGAATAGTTACTCAAAATAATCAAATAAAATGGATCTACAGTAATACAAAAATTATAAAAAATGATAATGGCATTCCTGTTTTAATGACTGGAATTTCTGGAGACATATCAGAAAGAAAAAAGATTGAAAACGAATTAAAAAACTACAAAATAGCCATTGATCATTCAGCTATCTTAAGCATTACCGATACAAAAGGAATAATTAAATATGTCAATGATAAATTTTGTTCTATCTCAAAATATTCTAAAGAGGAATTAATCGGCTCTAACCATAGAATTATTAAATCAGACAAACATAGCGGTGCGTTTTATAAAAATTTATGGGAAACCATCAGCAAAGGTGAAATTTGGCGTGGCGAAATAATAAACAAAGCAAAAGATGGGTCAGAATATTATGTAGAATCTACCATTGTCCCATTTATGAAAAATGGGAAACCAAAGGAATATATAGCAATTAGATATGAATCTACAGAAAAAGCAAAATTCAAAAATGAAATAGAAAAACAAAAAGTTTTTTATGAAAATATTTTGAACTATATACCTGTTGACATAGCTGTTTTTAATCATAATCATCAATATATATTTTTAAATAAAGAGGCCGTAAAAAATGAAGAATTAAGAAAATGGATGATTGGAAAAGATGATTTTGAGTATGCTGAATTTAAAAAAATATCGAATAATTTTGCGCAAGAAAGAAGAACTATTTTTAATAAACTATTAGATACAGGTAAGGAAATAAAGTGGATCGATAAACAAGTTTCTGGTGAAGAATTAAAATACAAGGAAAGACGTTTTCACAAAGCTGAGAGTAGTAATATTATAATTGGTTATGGAGTGGATGTAACGAATTTTAAGATACAAGAAGATATTATATTTGAATCACTAAAAGAAAAAGAATCACTGCTAGGTGAAATACACCATCGTGTAAAAAACAATTTGGCATTAATTGATGGATTAATTGAATTAAAGAAAATATATGAAAAAAATGATTCTTTCAAAAATACACTGAGCGATGTTCAATCACGTATTAAAACAATAGCTTTAGTACACGAAGAATTATATAAAAATTCGGACTTTGAAAAAATTGAATTAAAAAAATACTTAACTGATCTTACAAATTTCCATAAAACAATTTTCTATAAAGCAAATGAAAGTAAAGTAGAATTCAAACTCGATATAGAATACATTACAATTAACAACTCCAAATGCATTACTATTGGTTTATTAATAAATGAGTTAATTTCAAATAGCTTAAAATATGCTTTAATAAATAAAATAGTAAATATTCAAATTACTATACATCATGTAATTGATAATATTGTAATAGAATATACAGATTCAGGCAATGGACTTCCCGATAAAGTGAAGATAGAAAAAGAATTTGGGTATGGATTAAGACTCTTAAATACTTTTACCAAGCAACTTAAAGGTGAATTCCATTTTATGGACACCAAGCATTTTGGAATAAAGCTAATTATTCCAATGAAACAATAATAAATAATAGATAAAAATTCTATTATTTATAAAATAGTTTAATTTAATTATTGAAAAAATGCATAAAAAAATAGTTATAGTTGAAGACAATTTACTAATTCAAGAGCTTCACAAGCATTACCTCACAAATTTAGGCCACGAAGTTGTTGGTTGCTTTGAAAAAGGACAAGATGTAATTAATTTTTTCAAGGATAACAATGAAGTGGATCTTATTTTAATGGACATACGCTTAGAAGATGATATTGACGGAATTCAAGCTATGGAAGAAATCCAAAAAACATTTTCAATTCCCGTTGTTTATGTTTCAGCGAATTCTGACGACAGTAATTATGCAAGAGCAGTAAGTACAAACATGAAAGCTTTTTTATCAAAACCATTGTCGTCAAAAGATTTAGAAACAGCATTACAAAGTCTAAGTAATTTAACCGATTCTATTTTATATGCCGAAAAAATACAAAAATCATTATTCCCTCAAGTTGATGAGATCAATAACTATTTTAATAAAAACATATACATCAACAGACCAAAAGATATTATAACCGGTGATTTTTGTTTTTTTCACAAACAAGAAGAATCAAATGAAATCATTGGTGGCGTAGCCGATTGCACAGGACATGGAATACCAGGAGCATTGTTATCCATTCTTTCCTCCCATATAATTTCAACCATTTGCAATAATAAAGACAATATACTGCAAATAATAGAAGATCTCAATTTTCAATTAAAAAAGAGTTTATCGCGAGGAAAAAACACGTTTCAATTATCCGATTCTTTGGATTTAGTTATTTTTAAAATAAAACCCGAACAATCTGAAATTGAAATTTCAGGTTTAAAACGAATTTTCATTTATTATAGTTATGAAAACAATAAACATACTGTTGTTTATCTAAATGAAAACCAATCAAAGAATAATATAGATACGATAGAAAACACCTCAGAAATTGCTTCGCCTTTAATAAAAATTAAATACCATGAAAATGATATTTTTTACTTTTTTTCAGACGGTATTACGGATCAATTTGGTGGTTCAAATGACAAAAAACTAATGAGAAAACGTCTTTTAGACTTTTTCGATTCCGATATTAAGAACCAAGATTTAAAGTCAAAACAATTGAATTTAAATCTATTTTTAAGAAGATGGCAAGGAAGAAATGAACAAACAGATGACATGATACTTCTTGGTATTAATCCAGGTAGTTTCAATAGACATAAACTTAAAAAAAAAATAGCTAACGTATTTATACAATAGCTCCTTTATTCTAATTTAAACTCCACTAACACAAACAAATATATTTTTTCGTACTTTTATGGCTCAAACAATAACAGAATATGAGTCATTTAATAGCACCTTCCATCCTATCAGCCGATTTTGCGAACCTTCAACGAGATGTTGAAATGATTAATAACAGTGAGGCCGATTGGTTTCATGTAGATATCATGGATGGAATGTTTGTACCCAATATTTCTTTTGGTTTTCCAGTAATTAAAGCCATAAAAAAGCATGCAAGCAAGCCGCTTGATGTGCATTTGATGATAAACGATCCTGATCGTTATTTACAAACATTCAAAGATGCTGGAGCAGATGTTTTAACGGTACATATTGAAGCATGTTCTCACTTACATCGCACAATGCAAGCAATCAAAGCATTGGGAATGAAGGCTGGTGTTGCTTTAAATCCGCACACATCTGTGAATCAATTAACAGACATCATAGCCGATATTGATCTTGTATGCATTATGAGTGTTAATCCGGGCTTTGGGGGTCAAAAGTTCATTGAAAATACATATCACAAAGTAGCTTCTTTAAAAGAAATTATTCGTACAACTAAATCAAAAGCATTAATTGAGATTGATGGCGGTGTAGATCTAAAAAATTATAAAAAATTGCTCGAAGTTGGTGCAAATGTTCTTGTCGCAGGTAATACAGTATTTTCGTCTTCGGATCCATTGAAAACAATTTCAGATCTAAAAAAAAGCGAATAGTTTCTGAATGTCACAGATCTTTTAATTTAAAGAAAAATAGTGAGATTGCCCTTATAAAAATTTGATAGCCTAATAGTTTAAGCAACAATTTATTTACAATAATGAAATTCAGTGGCGCAGCCACGGAATGAAACAAAAAATAATTCGGTGACTAAAAAGAAAGTAATTGTAATTGGAGCAGGATTTGCTGGATTATCGGCCGCTACATCATTAGCGCAAAAAGGCTTTGATGTTACCATATTTGAGAAAAATACTGAATTAGGTGGCCGTGCACGTAAATTAGAAATTAATGGTTTCACATTTGATATGGGACCAAGCTGGTATTGGATGCCAGATGTGTTCGAGAATTATTTTAAACAATTTAATACTACTGTTGCCGAACAATACGAACTGATCCGTTTAGATCCTTCCTATGCTATATTCTTTAGCAAAGAGGATATTATGCGCGTTCCGGCGAATCTGAACGAATTTTATGCCCTTTTTGAAAAATATGAACCAGGAAGCAGCATTGAATTAAAAACATTTTTGGCGGATGCTGAATACAAATACAATGTAAGCATGAGTGATTTTGTTCACAAGCCAAGTCTCAGTATCTTTGAATTTGTAGACCTACGCATACTGAATGCCGCTTTAAAAATGGATCTTTTTAAATCCATAAGCAAATACATACACAAACATTTCAAAAATCAGCAGCTGATACAATTACTGGAATTTCCAGTATTGTTTCTAGGTGCAAAGCCGAATGAAACTCCTGCATTGTATAGCATGATGAATTATGCCGACATCGTATTAGGAACTTGGTATCCAATGGGTGGCATGTTCAAAATTGTGGAGTCTATGGTGAATGTTGCAAAACAGCAAGGAGTTGTTATTAAAAATGGTGAAAATGTTGAACGGATCAATATAGAAAAAGGTATTGCTAAAGGTATTGTGTCCAATGGTTTAACATATGAGGCCGATATAATTATTGGTGCTGCGGATTATCACCATTTAGAACAAAAATTACTTGAAGAAAAATACCGCAACTATTCAGAAACGTATTGGAAGTCCCGAAAAATGGCACCATCCTGTTTAATGTATTATTTAGGATTAAACAAATTAATTGATGGTCTGGAACATCATAATTTATTTTTTGATACACCTTTTGATTTGCATGCCGAAGAAATATATGACCGCCCTCAGTGGCCAAGTCAACCCCTCTTTTATTCAACTTGTGCCTCCAAAACAGATAAATCAGTTGCACCCGAGGGAAAAGAAAATTTAGTACTTTTAATACCTATTGCAGTTGACATTGAAGATACGGAAGAAATTCGTGAAAAATATTTTAACATTATGATGGATCGCCTGGAGCATTTAACCGGACAAACTATTAAAAAGCATGTGATCGTAAAAAAGAGCTACGCAATAAATGACTTTAAGAACGATTATAATTCGTTTGGCGGAAATGCTTACGGATTGGCAAATACTTTAATGCAAACTGCTATATTGAAGCCTTCTTTAAAGAATAAAAAAGTAGGTAATTTATATTATGCTGGGCAATTAACTGTTCCCGGACCAGGTGTTCCACCGAGCATCATTTCTGGTCAAATAGTTGCAAAGGTAATTGCAAAGAAGTTTGGAAATTAGTTTTTAGAAAATCGAAAGAAGTAAAATGAAAAATCTGTATAACGATGTATCTTATAAGTGCAGCAAGCTGGTAACAAAAAGCTATAGCACTTCTTTCTCTTTAGGAGTAAGTCTTTTACACCGCGACTTCATTTTGCCAGTGCATGCAATATATGGATTTGTTCGTTTTGCAGATGAGATTGTTGACACATTTCACAGTAACAATAAACGTGAATTATTAACTCGTTTTAAAAAAGATACACACGATGCTATCACTGATGGGATTAGTTTAAATCCGATTCTGCATAGCTTTCAGGATACAGTAAATAAATACAAGATTGACATTGAACTAATCAACACATTTTTGAAAAGCATGGAAATGGATCTTGAAAAAAACAATTACAACCAGGCGGGATATGAAGAATACATATTGGGGTCAGCAGAAGTGGTTGGTTTGATGTGTCTGAAAATTTTTGTTGAAGGTGATGAAAAGATGTACCTAGAATTAAAACCGGATGCAATGAAACTGGGTGCTGCCTTTCAAAAAATTAACTTTTTACGTGATTTGAAAGCAGATGTTCACACGTTGGGAAGAGCCTATTTTCCTGGATTTGAATTAGAAAATTTTAATACGGATACAAAAAAAGAAATCGAAGCAGACATCCAAAAAGATTTTGATGCTGGTCTGAGAGGAATCAAACATTTACCTAAAAAAGCAAAACTAGGGGTATATCTGGCTTACATTTATTACATTTCATTGTTCAGAAAAATAAAAAACACCTGTCCAGAAAAAGTGATGCATTCACGTATCAGAATTTCTAATTCAAAAAAATACATGCTTTTTATCGGATCTTATTTTAAACACCAATTTAACTTAATCAAATAATGAAACAATTCATGTTGCTTTTATTTTTGGTTTTAGAGATTGGTGTTTCCTCTCAAACTATTTCTGTTGATGCATTAAGAAGAGAATACCAGCAGGTTAATTCGGATAGCGCTTCATGTGCTAAGCTTTATTCCCGTGTTAACAAAACAAGTAATTCAGATATTATTACGAATGCATACAGAGGTGCCATTTCAATTTCTATGGCAAAACATTCAAAAGAAAAAAAAGAAAAGATAAAACTATTTAATACCGGAAAAAAAATACTAGAGGAATCAATCGCTTCCGACAATTCAAATATTGAATTACGTTTTATTCGTTTTACTATACAAACAAATTGTCCGAAAGTGCTTAGATACAACAAGGAAATTGTTACCGACAAAAATTTTATATTAAAAAATTATACATCAACAACGAATGTTGCTGTAAAAAAAATGATCGTTTCATTTTTCAGCCAAAGTAATGCAGTAACCGATTCTGAAAAACAAAAACTTAAATAAATGAAAGAAAAACAAAAAGATAGAACACTTTTTGTATCAACGATCATCCTTGTTATTATACATATAGCAGGCATTATCGGTATTCACTCACCGCTGAAGGATTTATTTTTAATGCTAACTCCTTTTAATCTGATCATATGTATCAGCTTATTATTTTTTAATCACCTTTCGTTTAATAAATCATTTTTTATATTTTGCATCATTACCTTTTTTATTAGTTTTTTCATTGAAGTGGTTGGTGTTCGCACAGGAATAATATTCGGAAACTATTCATATGGAGCGACACTCGGACTAAAAGTTTTTAATGTACCCATTATAATAGGCGCTAATTGGATGATGCTAACCTACTGCGTTGGTGTGATCTGCAATAAAATAAATGCTTCTGTACTATTAAAAAGTATGTTAGGTTCATCCATACTCGTTATGTTTGATTACGTATTAGAGCCGGTTGCCATTAAATATAATTATTGGAATTGGAATTCTGCTGATGTTCCATTTCAAAATTATGTCGGATGGTTTGTTGTTTCCTTTTTGTTTCTTCTGTTTTTTAACAATTTAAATTTTACAAAAAACAACAAACTGGCTCAATCCCTATTTATAATACAATTTATATTTTTCATTTTACTTGGTTTATTTTAAGAAATTAAACTACCGAATCAATGCATTTCATTTATCTATATACACTTGCCTTTACCCTCTCCTACCCGCTTTATAAAAGTTATGAAAGCAAAGTTCAGTATCATAAAAAATGGCGTTTTTTGTTCCCTGCAATTTTTATTAGTGCTATTCTATTTATCGCTTGGGACATTTGGTTTACTGAAATCGCAGTCTGGAGTTTTAACAGAGATTACCTCATAGGATGGTTCATAGCCGGTTTACCCATTGAAGAATGGCTTTTTTTCTTTGTCACCCCCTTTTCATGTGTTTTTATTTATGAAGTGCTGAACTATTTTGTAAAAAAAGATGTTATTGCACCTTATTCAAAAGTAATTTCAATAACACTAATAGTCTCCTTATTATTGCTGGGATTAATGAACACATCGCGCACATATACCGCTGTCGTATTTATTACTTTAGCTCTTTTCATCTTGTTCATACAATTCATTTTAAGAGCCGCCTATCTTCCTCGCTTTTATTTAACATGGGTTGTTTGTATGGTCCCTTTTCTAATGGTAAACGGAGTGCTCACAGCAATGCCAGTAATCACCTATAATGAACTGCACATATTAAATCTTCGCATTTACACGATCCCCATTGAAGATGTATTTTACGGTATGTTAAATACCTTATTGGTGATTGCTATTTATGAATACTTTAAAAAAAAAAACAATGAATAAAATAATAACAACAATACTTCTGTTAGCAAGTTGCAATATTTTGGTTTCTCAAAATCCAACAAGTTCTGAAATTTTGGATTTCAACAAGTCGCGAAATAAAAAATCAAAAAGAGGCTTACAAATATTAGGAGGATTTGCATTAGCAAACATCGGAGCCAGTAGTTATTTATATACCACAACCAATGGAGTTGATAAATCATTCCATGAAATGAATGTGATGTGGAATGGAATCAATGCGATTATTGTTGGTGCAGGCTTATTGCCAAAAGAAAAAAACGAAATTAACCTTTCGAAAACACTCAAATGGCAAAGCAATACCGAAGCTATTTACATTGCCAATGCCGCAATAGATCTGGTGTATTGCACTTCTGGTTTATACCTTACCGAAAAAGCGAAAACAAGTTCTAAATATAATGACAAATTTAAAGGCTGGGGAAATGCATTGGCTTATAATGGAGGATTTCTCTTTATTTTAGATACAGGAATGTTTATTGTTCATAAACGAAATGGAAAAAAATTATTAAAAATGATGGATAAAATTGATATCTCAACAGGGCTTACATCGATTAAGATTTCTGTTCATATCTAATTTTTTACATCTTTGTTTATTCTGTCAATTGCATCCTGTAAAAATATTCTCTCTAAAGATATTTTATTTATTTAACCATGTCGGTGGTAATTTTAGCACTCAATAAACAAAGGGGAATACTTGGACCGGGATGAACACTTCCTCCGCAGAAATATAAACCAGCTATATCTTTTGAAAAGTTTGGGTGACGTAAAAAAGCAGAAAACTTATTATTGGAAGCGTTACCATAAATTGCACCAAATGCACTCGATGTTCGGCTTTCGATCACTCGTGGATCAAAAACAATTTCACATTCTATCAGAGAGCGGATATCCGTATTTAATATCCGGTTCAATTTCAAAATTATTCTTTCTTTTGCTTCCTTTACCAATTGGTCCCAGTCTTGACCACTGTTATTGGGAGTATTTATAAATGCAAACCAATTTTCACATCCTTCAGGAGCATCTGTTGCAGTATGTTTTGAAGTAATATTCACATAAATGGTCGGATCATGATACGTCTTTTTCTCTGAAAAAATGGCAGCAAATTCTTCTTTATAGTTTTCGCTAAAAAAAATATTATGCAAGCCCAATTGTTTGAAGTCATTTTTAATACCCCAATAAAAAATTATTCCTGAACTAGACTTAGGCTGTGATAATAATTTAATTGGTTTCTTTGCATTCGGCAATAATTTCGAATACGAATTATAAACATCCATGTTGCTAATAACTACATCAAAATTTAAAGTATCCCGATCAGTTCGAATACCTTTAATTTTTTTATCAGCAACCAAAATTTCTCGAACCGATGTAGAGAAACAAAAGGTAACACCAATATCTTTCGCCAATTTCACTAAGGAAGAAGTAATCGTATACATCCCTCCTAGAGGATAAAATGCTCCTTTTTCTATTTCAACATGGGAAATCACATTTAGTGTGGCAGGTGCTAAATAAGGGCTAGATCCGTTATATGTAGCATACCGATTTAATATTTGAATCGTTTTGGGATCCTTAAACGCTTTTTGATTCATTCCATTCATCGTATCAAAAGCACCGATCTTTCCGAAGTTTAACAAACCTTTTACAACTCTTTTTGTAAAAAAGTTTTTCAACTTATGCAAAGACTTGTGTAAAAAAACTTCAGCAGTTAAGTTGTACATCACTTCTGTTTTATTGAGATAGCGTACAATATCTTCTTTTATATCTTTTGTTTTAGAAGCTATTTCATCTGCATATTTTTCCTTCCCATGAAATCCGTCGATTATAGTTCCATCTTCAAAAAAATATTTATAAACGGGATCCAGTGGAACATAATTGATATAATCACGAGGATGCTTTCCCGATAATAGAATCAATTCGTCAACATATTCAGGCATCGTAAAAACAGATGGCCCCATATCAAAACGATATCCCATTGTGGTTTCTGTAGACAATTTACCTCCTGGAAAACTATTGGACTCGAACACGGTAACAGCATATCCTTTGTTTCGCATGCGAATAGCTGCAGCAATACCGGAAATTCCAGCTCCAACAATAGCACAGGATTTATTATTTTCTTTCATCATGAATAGTACTCAAAAGTAGCAGTTTTTTTTTTATAAATAAACAAGCACCAGAACACGTTATTGTATAACTCATTATAGTAAATTAAAAATACATCCATTTGCTTTATTATCAATTAATTATGCATTAAAACGGAGTATTGCTTTACAATAAAAATAATTATTGATTAGTCAGAAAAAAACCTTATTTTGATTAAAAAATTATTCATAACAATATTCTTTTAACTGTGTTTAAACATTCTAAATAAAACTTTGTATATAACTTAGAAAGGTCTATTTTTGCTCTCTTTTTTTAATAGAACTTCACTCATTTGCTCTAAATAATATGATTCACATTGGAAAAACGCCATTAACGGCAAACGACTTTTACAAAATACTGTATGCCGGAGCGCAAATTGAGCTGGACAGTGTCGCACTCAATAAAGTGAATGAAAGTCATGATTTCCTAAAAACATTTTCCAAGAACAAGCTTATTTATGGCATTAATACAGGTTTTGGGCCAATGGCGCAATACAAAATAAGTGAACAGAATCAACTCGACCTTCAATATAATCTTATACGAAGCCATTGTACTGGTGGGGGAAATAGACTTTCCGATATTCACGTTAAATCCGCAATGATCTGCCGTTTGAGTTCATTGATGCAAGGTTATTCTGGAATAAATTCTGAAGTAGTGATTTTACTGAAAGAGTTGATCAACAACAATATTTTCCCTCAAATTTTTGAGCACGGTGGTGTTGGCGCAAGTGGCGACCTGGTTCAATTAGCGCATTTAGCATTAAATCTAATAGGTGAAGGAGAAGTAACTTATAAAGGAGAACTTCGCCCTACAGCAGCTGTTTATAAAGAAATTGGATTGAAACCAATTAACATTCACTTACGTGAAGGGCTTGCACTTATAAATGGAACATCTGTAATGACGGGCATTGCAATGGTAAATCTGTTGCATTCCAAACAATTATTAAATTGGAGTATCTCCGCTTCTATGCTTATCATTGAAATGGTAGAATCATACAGCGATCACTTTTCAAAAGAACTCCACAGTGTTAAACCGCATTTGGGTCAACGTGCAGTTGCTAATGCTATGAATAGTGCAATGAGCAACAGCCAATTGATTCGAAAACGAGAAGATCATCTTTTCGACAATGATAAACATGCTGAAATAGATGTGTTTAAAGACAAAGTGCAGGAATACTATTCAATACGTTGTGTGCCTCAAATATTAGGTCCGGTATTGGATACCATCATTTATACACAAACCGTTTTAGAGAATGAAGTTAATTCTGTGAACGACAATCCTATCATCGATAAAGCAAATAATAATATTTTTCACGGAGGTAATTTTCATGGCGATTATGTAGCGCTGGAAATGGATAAATTAAAAATTGCAATCACAAAATTGACAATGCTTGCTGAACGTCAGTTAAACTTTTTAATGAATGATAAATTAAATGGAAAACTACCTCCATTTGTAAATCTTGGCAAACTCGGACTAAATTTAGGTATGCAAGCAGCACAATTTACAGCAACTTCAACTACTGCTGAAAACCAAATGCTTTCAAACCCAATGTATATTCATAGCATTCCAAATAACAACGATAATCAAGAT
>CANIFU010000065.1 GCA_947466965.1 Bacteroidota bacterium | reverse complement strand
TCCATATGTAGGTTTCTGAAGTCAAATCTAACTCTTTCAATTCGTTTATAGTCACAGGTCCATTTTCCTTGTGACCAGTTAAATAATAATATTTCATATTCTGTAGATTTGTTTTTCAGTCAGGCTCGTTGGTAAAACTTACCTTTATTTGATGTGTTTCGTATATTTTCTAAATGTAAAACTTTAATTTTTAGATAATATTAAACTCTTAAGTTTTATTAATGGAAAAAAATCATACACAATGTTGTACCTATGTTGTACCAGCTAAAACAAAAAAGCCTCTCAATCTCTTGAAAGGCCTTTCTTTATTAGTGTGGACTTCACAGACAGAATCTCGAACCAGTTACTAAAAGACATAGAAATATTATCGAGTTTAAAACGTTACATTTCAAGCCATTAGAAGGATTAGACATTTTGTAGGTAAATTCCATTTGGCAAATATCGCAAATTATGGTCAATAGCAAATAAAAAAGGGGCGGAAATTCCGACCCTTTTTACAGATGAAGATGGCATTTTTTTATAATTCACAAATATTAGACTTTATACTATACCTTCATTTTCTGTATTCTTACTGCATTTAAGATAGCCAGTAAAGCCACTCCAACATCTGCAAATACAGCTTCCCAAAGTGTGGCAATACCAATTGCACCTACTATTAAAACAATAACCTTTACGCTCATTGCAAGGATGATGTTTTGCCAAACTATTTTTTTTGTGATTCTACCAATTTTAATTGCTGTTACTATTTTTGAGGGTTGGTCGTTTTGAATAACAATGTCCGCTGTTTCAATAGTTGCATCACTACCTAAACCACCCATCGCAATTCCTGCATCTGCTAATGCAACCACAGGCGCATCGTTTACACCATCGCCAACAAATGCAATAACTTTATTTTCGTTTTTTAATGTTTGTACCTTTTCTACTTTATTTTCAGGTAATAAATTTCCAAAAGCATTATCAATACCTAATAGTTGGGCTACTTTATCTACAACTGTTTGTTTATCTCCTGATAGCATTACCGTTTTAATATTAAGGCTGTGCATATCCTTGATGGCTTGTAAAGCGTCTTCTTTTATTTCATCGGCAATAGTGATGTAACCCGCATATTTATTGTTCACGGCAACCACAACAATCGTTTCAACAATAGTTTCAATTTCTTTATCATAGTCTATGTTGAATTTTTGTAAGAGTTTTAAATTTCCTGCTAATACTTCTTTACCGTCAATCTTTCCTTTTAAACCGTGTCCTGAGATTTCTTCAACATTATCGATACTAACGTTCTTTGTCAAATCTCCTGCGTGTTGAACAACCGCTAATGCAATTGGATGAGTAGATTTACTTTCGATAGATGCTGTTAATTTTAGCAATTCATTTTCATCAATACTAACTGCTTTAATTTCCTGAACTTTAAAAACCCCTTTAGTCAAAGTGCCAGTTTTATCCATAACAACAGTATCTATTTTTGTCATTACATCTAAATAATTAGAACCCTTAAATAAAATACCGTTGCGTGATGCCAAGCCGATACCTCCAAAATAACCTAATGGAATAGATATTACTAATGCGCAAGGACAAGAGATAACAAGAAACACCAGTGATTTATACAACCAATCGTTAAACACATAATTAGAAACAAATAAATAAGGCAACAAACAAATTCCTATTGCTAAAAACACAACTATTGGTGTATAAACTTTTGCAAATTTTGAAATGAATAATTGCGTGGGTGATTTACGAGCGGTTGCATCTTGCACCATCTCTAATATTTTAGAGAGCTTACTATCTTTAAATAACTTAGTCACTTTTATATCAGAAACCGAATTAAGATTAATCATTCCCGCTAATACTTGCTCGCCTTTATTTTTTGTATCGGGTTTACTTTCGCCTGTTAAAGCTGCTGTATTAAAGGAAGCCGATTCGGAAATTAGTTCTCCATCTAAGGCTACTTTTTCTCCTGCTTTTACTTGTATTGTTTCTCCAATTTGTATTTCAATAGGAGAAACAGTTTTTAATGCGCCATTTCTACTAACATTAACGGTATCAGGGCGAATATCTAACAAGGCTTTAATACTTCGTTTAGCACGATTTACTGCTGCTGTTTGAAATAACTCTCCAACTGCATAGAATAACATTACAGCAACGCCTTCTGAATATTCTCCAATGAAAAAAGCTCCCAACGTAGCTATTGACATTAAGAAAAATTCAGAAAAGAAAGCACCTTTAGAAATAGAAGTTATAGCATCTTTCATTACTGGTATTCCAACTGGAATATATGCCACTATATACCAAATAAGACGTACATAGCCTTGAAAGAAAGTTGGCTTAATGAAATTATCAAATACAAGACCTGACATCAATAATATAAAACTAATAATTGCAGGCAAGTATTCTTTCCAAACTGATTCGTTTGCTTGACTGTGGTCGTGTTCGTCATCATCATTGCCCGAATGTGTATGCTCTGTTTTAGCATTTATCTTTGCTTCCAATGAACAACAAGTCATATTACCATCTTTGTCGTAAGTGTGTTTGTGATTTGGGTCTGTATTTATCATAGTAGTGTTTTTTTATAAGTTATTCCTCTTCCTCGCTATTTTTCATTTTTGCCAAAATATCAAATGCGCCATTGATTACAATGGAACTCTCTGCGTTAATCTCTTTGGGTAATTGCACCTCTGTATAACCTAATTCGCTTACTCCTTTTGTTACCTGAACTAATTTAAAATGATGAGTCCCTTTTTCATCCGATGGCACACTTACAAAGATGTAGCTATTACCTTCAAAATTTACAATTGCCTTATCGGGTAAGGCTGATACATTTTGTGTTCCTGCTTCTACATAAGCCTTTAAATACATACCCGGCAATAGTTCAATATCTTCTTTATCTAAATGGCAATGGATACGCACCGTTCTATCTTCTCTGATTTCTCTGCCAATTAAATATACCGTTGCTATTCGTTCAGTAGTTTCATTAGCTAAAGTAAAACGGACTTTTTGACCAATTTTTAATTTAGGTACATCTTTTTCAAAGACCGTTAATTCTGCGTGTAAATGCTCTGTATCTACAATTTTAAACATTACATCGGTAGGATTCACATACATTCCAATATTAACATTAACCTGTGTAACATAACCACTAATAGGAGCATAAATCGTAATTGTATTTTGAAAATTACCACTTTCTATTTGACTGGTATTTATTCCTAATAAAGACAATTTTGATTTTAATCCGCTTACTTTTGCCATCATACTTTGGTATTGTGTTTTTGATTGCAACAACACTTTTTGAGAATTTACATTTTCTTTTGCTAATTCTTCCTGACGTTTATATTCAGCCTCTAAATATTCTAATTGACTTTTATTATCGACATAATCCTGTTGTAATTGTATGTATTCTGCATTTTGCATTACAGCAATCACTTGCCCTTTCACAACTTTCATTCCCTGCAATAATTCTGTGCTTTTTACAAAACCGCCCATTGGGGCAGAAATACTCACTAAATTTTGTGGCGGTACATCTAACATACCATTTACTTTAATTGCTCCACTTAATGCCTTCATTTCAATTTTACCAAGTGTTACATCGGCAACTTTAAATTGATTTTCTGTTAATTCAACACTATTGGTTTCTATCGGCTTCTCTTCTTTTTTGGTTTCTTCGACTTTGTTTGCGCAAGAAGAAACAAATACGCTCAAGATTGCTATTATTGAAATTGTTTTGAATATATTTTTCATAATGTTTTTTTATTTAGTTAAACCTGATAAAAATTCGAGAGTGATTATGCTTTTGTTGTATTCTAATAACGTGTTTAAATAACCTTGTTTTATATCATCTGCCTGTTGTAAATTGATAATGTGTTCTGCATAACTTATACTTCCTTTTTGAAATGCTAATACACTTTGTTTGCTAATTAATTCGGCATTTGGCAAACCACTATTTTTATAATACTCTAAAGCTTTTTTTGTTTTTAAGTATTGCTCAAACGAACCTTCAATTTCTGCAATAGCATCGTTCTCTGCTTGTTTATAAAGAAGTTCAGCATCTTCTTTTAGTTGCTCGGCAGCTTTAATTTTGGATGCTTGAGGTGCAAACCATAAAGGAATACTTAAACCTGCTTGAAAACCTTGAAAACGATTGCCATAATTCGCAAATGGTGCTGTTGCATCATTCCCATAAGTAACACCGTATAGAGTTTGATTAAAATACCCCAATGTAATATCAGGCATTATTAATGATTTTTCCACCTTTTTTTGTTTATCAGCTATATCAATACTTTGTTTTAAATATGCAACGTAAGGATGCTTTGCGGACAAAGAACTATCAACAGAAAAATCAAGAGTAGCTGTCCATTCTTTATTATCTTCAAAATTAACTACCACACTATTTAAAATTGATTTCAGTCTTGCAACCAAAGTTCTTTTGTCATTTTCAGTTTGCTCCATCTGATTTTTAATCTCAATACTTCTAACTTCTGCACTTGATTTTTCAAGTAGCGTGCTTTCTCCAGTAGTGTATCTTAATTGTGAAGACTTTGCCAACAAACTATACAAGCTATCTTTTTTAAGAAGTAATATCTTTTTTTGATTTAAGTAAAGCCATTCATAATAAATCACTTTTACCTGATAAACTACTTCTGCTTCCGTTAGCTTTTTCTTTAACATACTACTCTGTACTTGCGAACTATAAAGTTTCGATTTCGCTAACATACTTGTAGGAAATGGTATTGTTTGAGAAATGCTAATATTATTATCTTTTTTAGCATAGCTATTATACTGTCCGTAGGTTAAACTAAAATTCGTTTTGCCAATTTCACTTGAAGTTTTCTTTAAATAAATACTGTGATTAATTTCTTTGTCGGCAGCTAAAATTGCATTATCGTTTTTTAATGCTTTTGCTATCCAATCATCTAATACAGGATTATTTTGAGAATACGAGTTATTAGCCGAAAACAAAATTGTAATTACAATAACTGCCGTTGGAATAACATTAGTTTTTATTTTACCAATGCGCTCAAAAAAGAAATACAGTATCGGTAATACCAATAAAGTTAATAGCGTTGCCGTTAATAAGCCACCTATAACAACAGTTGCTAAAGGCTTTTGAACTTCTGCTCCTGAACCGTGTGAAAGAGCCATTGGTAGAAAACCAAGTGATGCCACTAATGCCGTCATAATTACTGGACGCAGGCGTGTACTTGTTCCTTTTAAAATGATTTCTTTTAAATCTATCATACCTTCTTTTTTTAAACTGTTAAACTCGCCAATTAATACAATTCCATTAAGTACAGCAACTCCAAACAATGCAATAAAACCAACTCCTGCTGAAATACTGAATGGCATCCCTCTTAACCATAGTGCAAACACACCGCCAATAGCTGATAAAGGAATAGCTGTAAAAATCAATAAACTTTGTTTGAATGATTTAAAGGTGAAAAATAAAAGCATAAAAATTAAGAGTAATGCAACAGGAACGGCAATTGACAAACGCTGACGTGCTTCTATTAAATTTTTAAATGTTCCCCCAAAAGTTGGATAATAACCTGCACTAAATTTTATTTCCTTTTCAACTTTCGCTTGCATTTCCTTTACAACGCTTTCGACATCTCTGCCACGCACATTAAAACCTACTGTAATTCTGCGTTTGGCATCATCACGTTGTATTTGATTGGGACTAATTTTAAATTCTACATCTGCTAATTGGGAAACAGGTACTTTATTTCCATTAGGTGCGATAACAAACAAATTATTAATGTCGTCAATATTTTGTCTGTTTTCTTTATCTAATCTTACAACTAAATCAAAACGCTTTTCTCCCTCATAAACCAAACCTGCACTTTCACCTGCGAATCCTGTTTTTATGACTTGATTTACATCTTCAATGTTTAACCCAAATTGTGCAATTTTATCTCTATCAAATTTTATAACAATTTGTTCTTGCCCTGTTGCTTGTTCTATGTATATATCTTGCGCACCTTTTACAGTAGAGGATAACTTACCAATTTTATTAGCATACAGAGTTAGCATTTCTAAATCTTCGCCATAAATTTTAATAACTACATCTTGTTTTGCTCCAGTCATTAGCTCATTAAAACGCATTTGAATCGGTTGCTGAAAACTAAATGTAACTCCCGGTATATCTTCTAATTCTTTCGACATTTTCTCTGCTAATTCATCACGAGATGATGCACTTGTCCATTCGGATTTATCTTTTAGAATAATCATTAAATCACAAGCCTCAACTGGCATTGGGTCAGTTGGTATTTCACTCGAACCAATTTTTCCAATGACTTCTTTTACTTCGGGGAATTTAGCTCTAATAATTTTTGCAGCTCTCGTTGCAGCTTCAATTGTTTGAGATATTGAACTTCCTGTTAGAACTCTTGTTTCTACTGCGAAATCTCCTTCATCTAAGGTTGGTATAAACTCTCCTCCCATATTCATAAACACAACCAAACTCAACGTAAATAATAGTATAGCAGATATTAAAATTGTTACTTTTCTTTTTAATGCTCCTAAAATTAGTGGTGTATAAATACGCTGAAAAAAATCCATAATGCGGTCTGAAACATTACGTTTATGTTGTGTGTTTTTACTTAAAAACAATGATGAAATCATCGGCACATAAGTAAGTGATAAAATGAATGCGCCTAAAATGGCAAAGGATACTGTTTGCGCCATAGGTCGGAACATTTTACCTTCAACACCAACTAAAGCAAGTATCGGTAAGTAAACAATTAAAATAATAATTTCGCCAAAGGCTGCCGAATTACGGATTTTGGATGCAGACTCATACACTTCATCATCCATTTGATTTTGGGTTAATTTTTTACTGCCAAATTTTTCAAATAAACGTCTTCCAGTAATATGATGTAATGTTGCTTCCACAATAATTACCGCACCATCTACAATAAGTCCAAAATCAATTGCTCCCAAACTCATTAAATTTCCAGATACTCCAAATAAATTCATTAATGAAATAGCAAATAACATTGCCAATGGAATTACAGATGCTACAACCAAACCTGCTCTAAAATTTCCAAGTAACAGTACCAATACAAAAATCACAATCAATGCACCTTCCGCTAAATTTTTTGTTACAGTTCCGATAGCGTTGTTTACCAATTTTGTTCTATCAAGGAATGGTTCAATTTCAACTCCTTCGGGTAATGTTTTTTCGATTTGAGCAATACGTTTTTTTACGTTACCAATTACTTTAGATGAATTTGCTCCTTTAAGCATTAGAACGATTCCACCTACAACTTCTCCTTCTGTATTTCGTGTCATAGCTCCATAACGAGTGGCGTGTCCATAGTTGATTGTTGCTACATTTCGCATCAGGACAGGAATTCCATTAGGATTTGTTTTCACAACAATTTTTTCAATGTCTTCAATACTCCCAATTAAACCTTCGCTTCTTATGAAATAAGCATTTGGTTTTTTGTCAATATAAGCACCTCCAGTATTTTGATTATTTTTTTGCAATGCAATAAAAACTTCACTAATACTTATATTCATACTACGAAGTTTGTCGGGGCTTAATGCAATTTCATATTGTTTTAAATAGCCACCAAAACTACTTATATCAGCGACACCTTCCGTTCCTAATAGTTGTCTTCTTACAATCCAATCTTGAATAGTGCGCAGTTCCATTGCACCGTATTTTTTTTCATATCCTTTTCTTGTATGAATAACATATTGATAAATTTCGCCTAATCCTGTTGTAACAGGTGCTAATTCAGGAGAGCCAACCCCCTGTGGGATTATTGTTTTAGCTTCTGTTAAACGCTCACTTACTTGTTGTCTTGCCCAATACACGTCTATATTGTCTTTAAAAACAATAGTTACAACCGAAAGTCCGAAGCGTGAAAATGAGCGTACTTCTTCAATGCCTGGTATTGTTGCCATTGTTTGTTCAACGGGAAAGGTTACTAATCTCTCTATTTCCTCAGCTGCTAAAGAAGGGGATGATGTGATTACTTGTACTTGATTATTAGTGATGTCAGGTACAGCATCAATAGGTAATTGAGTTACTGAATAACTCCCCCAAAGTATTAGTGCTATTGTAAATAGCCCAATTACTATTTTATTTTTTATGGAAAAGTGAATTACTTTATCTAACATAATTTATACAATTAATGCTAAACGGCAACGAGTACCATTAGCGGTAAATAAATGGATTTAACAAGCGGACAGAATATACCCACGAGTTTTTAAAAACTAAATAGAAATTAATTAAACAAGTTTAGGGGGTTGCCAAATAGGAATTATGGCAGAAGAAATTTTTGATACTTTCTGAACGGGATACACAGTATTGATTAATGCAATAAAATGTACAGTAGTTTGAAAATCTTTGCTTATAAAATGTGAAGCACAACAAGCGCAACTACAAAATGGAGTACATACTTCGCCTGAATGTTTATCGTGATTATTTCCTTGAGCAATCTCAGAATGATTCACTTCATTACAATCATCTTTATCTCCACAGGGTACGACTACCAATGCAAGAAAATAAATACAAAATAATATGTGGAATGCTTTTTTCAACAAGGCAAATATAAGCATTTCCTTGTATTTATTTGAAAAGTTGTCGTTTATACTCATTTGATTATCCAATTAATATAACATAGAAAAGCCTCCCAATCCCAATTTGGACTGGAGGACTAAACATAGAAAAGTGTTAAAAACTACTTTTCAGGATAAGTTTCCAATAACAACTTCAATCGTTCCCTACCAGTAGGCGTTAGTTGTCCACCAATCTCAAGCCATACATTTGGTGGAATAGCCTCCCTGATTTCTGTATCGGAATTATACATTGCGTGGTTCATTGCACTTTCGTAGTCGCCCTCATCGTAATATTTTTTGATAATTTTTAAACTGCGCCAGTCGGAAGGGTTTAAATCTTTTGGTTCAGTCCAATCAGGAAATCTTGATGTGCTTTTTGAACCTACCGAGCTTTTTTTTTACTCACTCCGTTTAGCTCCTCCGTATTGTCATCAAATATCTGCATCTCCCCTCCCTGATTAAAGCGACCGTTTTGTGTAGCTCTACCTTTTTCGGGTATTTCGATAACTACATCAACATCGTGCTGAAAGTGGTTAGAACCCCTGAAATTACCCTCCTTTGTTGTTTGGAATACATAGATAAAGGAAACATTCGGGAAGTTCGTTTTAAGGGCTTCTAAATCGTTCGGCTGAAGCTCCATTTTGTTTACGCTATCAAGAAACACATAATCAAATTCTGAAAGTTCTCCGGGCAAATAATCACTTACAAATAAGTTAGGGTTCTTCACATTTGTATCGTTCAATTTTTTCTGAAGCGTAGCATCCAGTTTTTCTTCTTTCGCTACATACAATACCTTTCCGTGATTGCGTGATAAATAACCTGCGAAGTCGATACACAAATAAGATTTTCCCATTTTAGGTTTTCCGAAAACCATAGCGGTAAATCCTTGTGCGGGATCTCCGATAAAGTCAAGCCACTTACCTTTAAATCCGATGCTATCAAATTGCATTTTTGCAAAATCAACACTATTCATAATTTGATTAGCAGGTCGGCTTGGCTCATATTCGTCCTCAACACCATCTAAACCATTGCATCCGCAACCACAGGAATTTAAAATGCCCATTAATCCGTTTAATTCGTGTTTGCTAATATCTAACGCATCGTGTTGTTTCGGCTTGGTAATTAGGTTATGCAGGTTTAAATACATTGCATTTACTTTATCGGAATATTTATCGGCTTTGGTTAAAACGCCCTGTTTAACTGCCTTTTGCATATCATCCAATAATTTCTTTGCCTTGTCTTTTACACCAACTTTACCTTGCAAACTCACATAGCGTTTGATGAATTTGATTGATGGCATTACCTTTTCACTCTTAACGAGCTTAATCATTTTCTCCATAGTTTCAGGCTTCAAATGGATTTGAATACTTGTACCCATAGCATTGTAAACCTGTACTAATTTTTCCTGAATGATTTTTATTTCACTCGCATACGGAGAAGTTTTACGAATACGTTTTTCAATAATTGCTTTTTGTACGCTGTTTAAAAACCCTAAAACTTGTTCGGCTGTTTTTGTTTTACCATTCAATAAAGTAAAGCGTTTGATGAATTTTAACTCATCTTCAATATGCTCTACCTGTTTAGTATTATCAATCTTTTTAGCCTTTACCGTTTTTTTCGGTGGAGCAATGTTTGATTTTGGTTGCGTTGTTTTTACTTCACGTTTAGGAACTTCATTTTTTAAAGTACGTTTCGGCTTATGCTGTTCAGCATATTCATTGAGTTTTGTAAAATACAAATCAATCATACGTTTGATTGTACTGTTACCGTTGTACGTTTCCCAACTCGCACCCTCTTGAGTTACTTTGTTTACTAATTCGTGGCTCTTTAAAAGAGTTGGTGGCAATTGGTTTGCACCAATGCTGTTAATTTGATTGTAGTAGTTGTTCGCTGTTATCATTGCTTTTTGTTTTTAAAATTCTAATAGTTCTAATTCAAGTTCAAGTGCCATTGCTTCTAACTCCAGTTCATTAGTTGCAGGTTCAATAAATTCTTCGTGTATTATTTCGGCTTTGGGTAATGGTTTGCGCTCCGCTGTTTTGTGATGCGGTAAATCTTTTTTAATGATGTCGAATTGTGATGCGCTTAATGTTACGTTGCTACCGTGTTTATTTTGCAGTATGTCCACCAGTTTATTGATATTGTTTAGGCTCATTAGTGCCACCATTTTATCTGCTAATTTTTCAAACTTTCTATTTTCAACAAGCGGTAAAATATCGGTGTCCAAATAAAACACACCACCTTTTTGGCGTGATGCAGGAACAATAATTTTGTAATTGTTTGACTGGCGAATTAAACTCACTCCGTTGTTTGTGTAAATAGAATTGCCAACGGTTAGTGATGCAACAACCTTTAATGCTTTGCCAATCGGCACATTTACTTTACCGTTTGTTTCTTCTTTCGGAATCCAGTTGTCAGGCATTAGAATACCTTTTTTAGTAGCACCGTCAATAGTAGTGTAGCTTACCAATTTTCCTTTGTAGTCGCTAAACGCTTGAAGTAAATTACCTGTAATGATGTGGCGTATCTTTCTATCTACTGTACCTGTCTTTACTGCTGTTTCCCACTCGGTATATGTTTCAGTAATTCCTTTGTCGTAAATAGAAACGCTCTCGCCTTTGATAGCCATTATATCGGTATTGTAACTAGCAGGGATAGCAATGTATTTGTTACTATTCGCAATGGCGAAACGTAATTTTATTGTACTCGGTGCATACGGATTTTTCTTTTTCTTATCAATTCCAAAACCAATGAACACGCCTAAAACTGTTTCGTGTCCGCCATCATACGATTGCACAGGATAACTTAATTTTCTACCGATGTGAAAGAATTTGAATAGCCCATCAAGATATTGTTTGCGGTTACTGGTAGATTTTTCTAATTGAGCAATGGCATTTATCTTAGCTTCTTCTAAAACCTTTTCACGTTTTTGTACTTCGTCCAACCAAGCCTTTTGTCCCTCTTTTTCTAATACTTTCTGTACTTTCTTTTCATTGGGTACATTCTTAATTAGCTCTGCATATTTTATTTCATTCTCCGATAGTTCTTCTTTTAATCGTTGTGAAACGAAGCTCTCATAATCGGTAATTGTATTAGCCTGTATAGTCTTTGCATCTTTTCCGTTTAGTGATTCTGAAATAATATTTTCTAACTCAACTTTCGTGAATGGCTTTTTTAAAACATTCGCTTTAACAGTTTCTAAAATACTATCCTCGCCAAATGCACTCTCGCCACCTTTACCAACTTTGATAACCACAGTATCAATTTGTTCCGCTTCTAAATTCATTGCTTCTACTTCCAAATCATATTCCCCTGCTTGTTTCAAGTAGTCCACAAAATCAATGTAGCGTTCAGCAATTTCATTGTAGAACTCTTGTTGCATCTTTGTTGAAAGAACCGCCACACGCCCTGATACTTTATGTGCTGCATCTTCGGTTGAACTGGCATCTTCATTACTGGTATCATTCAGCTTTAAAGGGTCGTTCAATATTTCGTTTACTTCGGGGTTCTCTGATAAATATTCGGTAACAATTTTATCTCCGTATTTATTTAAGAAATCCGGTACATCTAAAATCTTTGTGCTTTGTTTTTGGTTAGAGCTTGTATTAGCATCCAATGATTTTAATTTTTTTTGAAGCATCATCATTAAACGCTTTTCGGCAGGTATTGCAGAGTTCACATAATCGTAAATCGGTTTTAAGATTTGTCCAGTACGATTAATACGACCACGTTTTTGAACTTCGGTATTAATATCTAATTCAGCTTGTAACACAATCATTACACGTTGTCTTACTTCTTCTTTAGGAACTTTAGATGTAACAATAGCGTGTGCCGATGCACCTGTACTACCTGATTGATTAATCATTAATACATCAACTTCATTGTTATTGAATTTACGAAAGGCATCATTGGTGTTTAATTTTTTACGAGCTAATACCAATCCCTGATTTGTTTTCATATTCAACTGCACACCGTATTTTCTGCCTGTTACTTCAGCTACGGTAAAACCTGCCCTTTCTAATTTTTGTATAATCACATCTATTGGCGAAATAGTAATACCAGTAGAAACGGATTTTATTTTTTCGCTGATGCGGATATATTCAGCTTGTGCTTCGGGAGATAAATCCGACATATTGAATTGCTTGTAAATACTTTCTCCGTTCACATCTTTTTCCGTGTAACGCAATACGCCATCTAATCCACGCATTAATACTTCGCTAAAATCTGCGTTAATGGTATCGCCATCTTTTACAGGCATACCGTGTTCGTTTTCCATTTGCTCAACAAAACTGCCCATTGTAGAAGCAAATGCTATAACTGGTTTCTTACCCTCTTTTAATCTTTCAATGGTACGTTCCGCAACTGCTTCTGCTTTGATACTGAAAAGCATTTGATTAATTACATTGAACACTTTTGAAAAATACGGTTGGCTCGTTACACCTGCTTCCGATGTTCCTTTGCGTACTTCCATTTCTTTACCCTCTGCAACTGCTATCTTATCAAGCTCCTCGACTTCTTCGCTCACAAAGTTTTTTTGAAAACCAATTACATCTCTTAAAATACTGGTAACATTATCGGCAATGGCTTTGTGTTCTTGTTCCTTTGCTTCAAGGGTAATGTAGTTTACTTCTACACCCTCAAACGAACGCTCACGCCTTAACATTTGTCCTTCCTCTACTAATTGACTGGCTAACACTTCTTGTAATGCTACACCGCCTTTTGTAATGGCTTCAACTAATTCTTCCTTGCTCATATTCGCATCGCTGATAGATGTTTTCATTGCGTACACAGGCATATTATCAGGTCGCTTGGCAAATGTTGCCGATAAGAAAACAACACCTTTTGTTTTTGCTAATACCGCTTGCATATACTCGCCTGTGTTACTTGAACCGCTTGAGTTATGGCTCTCATCCATAATGAGAATATTATCTTCTGCAATGGCAGATATGAAGCTCGGCTTTTCAGGTTTCTTTTCGGGAGAGTTGAATTGAGAGTAAGTAGCTAAAACAAAATCAAATTTCTTCGGAACTTTTTTATCCTGAAACACTCGGTTTTGTTCGGTGCTTGGCATTGCTTGGTAAACGATATTACCTTGCTCGTCTTTAATATCGGTTTTACTTTCTTTACCGTTCACAATGAATGGCACTAAATGGCTTGAGCCAATTGCTACTAAATCACGATACAGGTCGGAAAATAAATTTGCTTTCTCTGTAATGAATATTGGTTGCAATCCCTGATTGACTGCATAGCGAACCATTGATGCAGCGATACGACCTTTACCAATTCCTGTTTGGTCGCCAATTATCATTCCTTGTTTGCGAACTTCAATATTATAAATCGCCATTGCGACTGCGTCTATTTGCTCGGCTGATAAGGCTTTGCATAATTCAACTTGCGAACGGAATTTTAATCGTTGTCTTACAAACTCATCAATATCATCGCCTACCGCTTCTTTGATGCGTTTAACTGCGCTGTGTGTTTCATAATCCATTGAATCAGGAACAACCGTATCTAATACCACACAACTATCGGAAGCAGGTAAATACGGTGCGCCTAATCCGCTACCTTGCATTAATTCAAGCTCCAGTTCTAAAGCTCTCGCTTCTAATTCTATTTCAGTTATTTTATTGTTTCTCATATCTGTATTGATTGAAATATTTTCTGTTACTCGCTCGTATAATTCCTCAAATGATTTTACGACTGTGTCCACATCGGGATTAAATGGCGGTGCATTACCAATTACGTTTTGTTTTCTGCCATCAATTAAAATCAGGCGAACATTAAACGCTGTGCCTTGTCGGGAGTATAGTTTGTGTCCGTCAATATTGATAACATCTACCACGTTGTAATGGCTGTATAAGTAATTAAAGAAGATGCGGTTTTTACCTGCCTGTATTCTGCCTTTCTCATCCCATTGTGTATGACCACCGATAATGATTGAAGCTCTGCCTGTATCTTTCATTGTATCCAATACACGCAAAGCCATAACGTGGTCGAGTGTTTTAAACTCGAAGTTGTCATATACAATTCCCTTATCTAATGTGCCGAACGGTGGATTGGTAATTACTGCATCAAATGTTTTGTAGAATTTAAAACTGATGCTTTTATTAAATGGTTCGGTAGCATCAACTTTGTGAACTGCTTTAAATCCTTGCGTTTGAAGATTGGTGTTTCTTGTTTTATCAATCTCATTTACAATAAAATTTTCAGGCTTTGAAGCAATCGTTAATAAACCGTTTCCTGCGCTTGGCTCAAATCCTACATAACCATTTACTGCATTGTCAAACTTATCTACTCCGCAAAAGATACCTGCTAAATAACCTATCGGTGCAGGGGTTGAATATTGTTGCAATAAAATACTTTGACTGGTACGGTGTGATAAATTAACTTGGTGGTTATACAAATCAACGATGTCAAAATAATTTTGCTCGATGCTGTTTCCTGAATGAGCAATAGCTCTTGCACGATTTACGATTGCCAGTTCCGTTAATTCTTTTACTTCCGTTTTGTCGGTAATGCCAAACGTAAAAGCCAATTTCTCAAGCGACACTTTGTTGTGTTTCACTTGAGAAATTAGATTGGATTCAATCACTTGCACAAAGGCAAACTCTTGTTTCGATAATGCTTTTATTTTAATGGCGTGGTTCAATTTTAAATTCTTTGTGTATGAAGTATGCTGTTGTTCCTGCGATTACTGCACTTGCTATAATCTTTAAACCCCTGTACCGTTTCTTTTTTGTTTGCAGGTTTCCGTTCATATCAATTTTTATTTCTCTGACTGGTGGCACTTCATATTCGTTACTGAATACTAATCCCTTTGGATTGATTTTATCTATTTTGATAAAATCCATTTTGTGAAATAAATTGTGTCGATTAAAATCTATTCCAGTAATGATGTCGGATTGTTCGGCTTGTTTGCGAAGTGTGGTATCTTTCAGGTACACCAATACTTTCACAGGCTTTTCAATGTATTCCTTTTTAATTTCAATAACCTTGTAAGGCTTTGGTACAAATACGGTATCAGGCACTCTGTTTTTTTC
>CANIFU010000064.1 GCA_947466965.1 Bacteroidota bacterium | reverse complement strand
TCCATAATTTAAGTTGTTTTGTGTGACAACTTATTTCAGGACGAGAGACTGCGTTGAAAAAAAGCCAAGTGTTGAACCTTGGCTTTTTTGATAACCTGAAATTTACATTCATAACATATTCTTCATATAATCTTAAGTTTTCCGTGACTGCCATTTTGCAATTTGTGCTGTATTTTTGTTCTGTAATAAATAAGTAATGAAAAGAAGTATTTTAATATTGGTGGTTAGTTTAATAACAAATCTTGTAGTTGCCGGAAATGGCATCGACAACAAAAATGCAACTAACACCAAGCTTGTTTCGGGGAAAATAGTGGATAAGATAAGTGGAGAAGAAATTGCCGGAGCGGAAATTAAAATTGCTGATTATATCGTTTATTCTGATCTAAACGGTAACTTTTCTGCAAACATTCCTGTTGCAAAATCGGAAGTGCTTGTGACGTTTATTTCTTATAACGACACTAAAGTTAACATAGATCCCTTCTCTTACAATTCGATTCTTATTGAATTGCTATCAAAATAATCCCTTTTTTTAATTTTTAAGCCGCTGAATTGATCTTCTGTGGCTTTTTTACTGCCAAAAACAAAGCATATTTTACTCAAGTCCAATGTTAATTTTACATTAACTTAACATTAAAAAATATTTATTGGGGTGTAAGCATAATATTAAAACATTTATGCATTACTTTGCGTAGAAGAGTACACACATAAAAACGTTAATGCCATGAAAAAAATCATTTTATCACTCATCATAAGCTTAGGTTTAGCTTCTGGAGTATCGGCTCAAAATGTAGTTTTAAAGGATGGTTTGTATTATTCGGAAAAAGGGAGTTTATATTCCGGTTCGTATACAATCTTTTTTGAATCCGGGAATAAGAAATCCACTTTTGATATTTCAGAAGGTATAGCCACTGGTTTGATAATTTATTATTATGAAAACGGGAATGTGATGGAAACAGGTTCTTTTACAGATAATGAAAAAAGCGGACAATGGCTTCGCTGGGATGAATTAGGAAATAAAATTGCACAAGCATTTTATGTAAATGGAAAAAAAGACGGACTTTGGTTGGTCTGGGATGCAAAAGGACTGAAGCGCTATGAGATGAATTATGCCATGGGAGAAAAAGTTGGTAAGTGGTCAATGTGGGATGAAAATGGAAAGTTGACAACCGAAAAGATCTATAGTGCTATTTAATTTGTTTATGGTAGAAGCACAAAAAAACCGAAAATTTAATTTTCGGTTTTTTTTATGTTTTAAATTTCTAAACTGTATCCTATTCCTTTAATTGTTTTAATATATCTGTCACCTAACTTTTCTCTTAGTTTTCGAATGTGAACATCTATGGTTCGGTTTTTAGCATAAATTTCATATCCCCAGATAATTTGTGAAATTTCTTTTCTTGTAAATAACTTTCTGGGAGAAGTTGATAATAGTGATAATAATTCGAATTCTTTTCTTGGCAAAATAATTTCTACTCCTTCTAAATAAATTAAGTAGCGTTCCCTGTTTATTGTCAGCCCGGTTAAAGTCGTTTTGTCAATTTCAGGTTGATGGCTGGAATGTCTTTTTAATAGTGCTTTTAATCGGCTAATTAAAACTCTAGGTTTTACCGGTTTTATGATATAGTCATCAGCGCCGGCATTGAATGCTGCTATTTGCGAATAATCTTCGTTCCTTTCGGTGTGAAAAACAATAAGCGTGTTTTCTAATTCAGGATTTTGGCGCAATTCTAAACAGATGTCAATTCCATCTAATTCATTCATTAGTAAATCAACGAGAACTAAATGTGGTAATTCTGTTGCCGCAAGTTGAATGGCATAACGAGAATTGGTTGAACAGAAAACTGAAAAGCCTTCGTTCTTTAAAGAAGATGCTACTGTTGAAATTACTTCTTCATCCGAATCAATTAATAATATTTTAAAATCGTTAGTTGGCATTTCTTTTATTAAGGATGCTAAATTAACTTGCTTGTTATTGTTTTACATTAATTTAAGATTAAGTTTACTTTAGCAAATCATACCCTGTATTTTTTGTTAAATTTGTGGAAAAAGTTACAACTGATGGAAAAAGAAGAAATAAAGAAAAGCTACGAGCGGCTTTTGATTGGAAACCAGAGTTGGGCAGCAGAGAAATTGAATCAAGATCCCAATTATTTTAAAGGTCTTGCTATGGGTCAAAATCCTGAATATTTATGGATTGGCTGCTCCGACAGTCGTGTTCCGGCAAATGAAATTACTGGTACCAAATCAGGCGAAATATTTGTACATCGAAATATCGCAAATGTAGTTGTACATACCGATATGAACTTATTAAGTGTTTTATATTATGCTGTTGAAGTATTGCATGTGAAACATATTATAGTTTGCGGTCATTATGGATGCGGAGGCGTTATAGCTGCAATGAGTAATAAGGATAACGGCTTTGTAAACAATTGGCTTCGTAACATTAAAGAAGTATATGAAAAACATAGTATAGAACTAGATGCCATTGAGGATTTAAACCTTCGCGAAAATCGTTTGGTAGAGCTGAATGTGATGGAGCAGGTTTGTAATTTAGGAAAAACAAAAATTGTTCAGCAAGCTTGGAAAAGAAGAGAATTACAGGTACATGGATGGGTGTACGGATTTGATAATGGCCTGATTAAAGATCTGAATGTGATGGTTGATGAATTGAGTGATTTGCAGCCTATTTTTCGTTTTAATCTATAATAGAATTTCGAAGTTCTGTTTTTTCCTAAACATTTTCCATTTCTGAATGTTAAAATAAATTAAAAAAGAAAGCATTATTTTTAATTGCATATTATTTATGCATCTTTGCCAACTAATAGAATACCACTTTTGAAGAAAATACTTACATATAGTTTTTTAATCATCGTCTTGTTTGCATTTAATTGCAAAGCGGTAAGTTATTACCTTCATTTATGGAACAATTCTATTGTTTTATCGCAAGATTCGGATTGTGATAAAGAAGAAAATGAAGCTGAAAAGTCGGATGAAAAAGATGAGAAAAAAGAATTTTCCGAATATTTATTTTCAAGCAAATCATTAATTTTATCAATATCATTTAGATTACCTTATTCAAAGCGATCGCATCAGAGGTATACTTCATCTGATTATAGTGTTCCTGTTTATTGTCCCCCAGATCTTATTTTCATTTAATTCCTCAGGTATTTTATAAATACCAAATCCAATTTTTCTAATTGTATTAAAACAAATAGCAGATGCTTCTGCGTATTTACGTTTTATTATTTTTTACAAATCAATTTTATTCATTTAATATTTTACATCTATGAGCATTCCTAAAGGATTAACATTTAAGTATTTGAAAAATGATTTGCCTGCGGGCTTAGTCGTGTTTTTAGTCGCATTGCCTCTTTGTTTGGGAATCGCACTGGCTTCAGGTGCACCCTTGTTTTCTGGAATTATAGCCGGAATTGTTGGTGGTACAGTTGTCGCCTTTACAAGTGGTTCTCCACTCAGTGTTAGTGGACCTGCTGCAGGACTTACCGTAATTGTATTCAATTCAATTACACAATTGGGAGGATACGAAATTTTTCTTCTTGCTGTTGTTCTTGCTGGTTTGATCCAAATCGCATTAGGTTTTTTGAAAGCAGGAATTATAGGCTACTATTTCCCCTCGAGTGTGATTAAAGGCATGCTTGCTGCTATCGGAATAATTTTAATTTTAAAACAGTTGCCACATGCTGTTGGTTACGATAAAGATAATGAAGGCGATTTTGATTTTATTCAGGCAGATGGACAGAATACCTTTTCTGAAATTTTAAATTCTATCAATCATATCCATCCGGGGGCTATCATTATTGCTGCTATTTCGCTCTTTGTATTGATAATGTGGGAACAAGCTTTTTTAAAAAAATATGCTTTCTTCAAAATTGTTCCAGGGGCTTTATTAGTTGTAATTCTTGGTGTGCTGATCAATGAGTGGTTTAGAATCGCTAGCCCTGATTTGTATTTATCCGGTGAAAAACTAGTGCAACTTCCTGTTGCGAATTCTCCTTCCGAATTTATAGGCCAATTTACTTTGCCTGATTTTTCGGCTTTTGGAAATTATCACGTTTATGTTGTAGCAATTACCATAGCAATTATAGCGAGTCTTGAATCATTATTAAGTTGTGAAGCAACTGATAAACTTGATCCCTACAAAAGAGTAACTCCGAGAAATCAAGAGTTGAAAGCACAAGGTTTAGGGAATTTGATCTCTGGCTTTATTGGTGGTTTACCTTTAACAGCTGTTATTGTGAGGAGTTCTGCAAATGTAAGCTCAGGTGGAAAAACAAAATTGTCTTCAATTTTCCATGGAATGTTTTTATTGATCAGTGTCATTGGATTGTCAGCTGTATTAAATAAAATCCCATTGGCCTGTTTGGCTGCTTTGCTTTTATTGGTGGGTTATAAGCTTGCCAAGATTCCTCTTTTTCTTTCCATGTATAAATTAGGCTGGGATCAGTTTTTGCCTTTTGTTATTACTGTAATTGCAATTCAATTTTCTGATCTTTTAAAAGGAATCGGAGTTGGTATGGCGTTTTCTATGTTCTTTATTTTAAGAAATAATTACAAGCGCGCCTATTTTTATCACAAAGATGAAAGTTATCCTGATGGTATAATTACTATAGCACTTGCAGAAGATGTAACTTTTTTAAATAAAGGAAGCATTGCTTTAACATTGGAACACCTTCCTGAAAATTCAAAAGTGCTGATTGATGGAACAAAATCGCATAACATCGATATGGATGTTCTTGAAATTATTCATGATTTCAGAAATACTGCTGCACTTAAAAATATACAATTAGAATTTAAAAATATTCCTGAATTCAAAGGAATGTCAGGTCATTAAAAAATAATATAAAATATAAATCTTATAAAACATGAAAGCACATACAAAAGAAACACAAGCATCTATAACACCCCTAAGGGCTTTAGAAATTTTAAAAGAAGGGAATCAGCGATTTGTAAGTAATTTAAAAACGAACAGAAATCTGCTGCAACAAGCGAATGATACGCGGGAGGGGCAATGGCCCTTTGCTGTAATTTTAAGTTGTATCGACAGCCGTACATCTGCCGAATTAATATTTGATCAAGGTTTGGGAGATGTTTTCTCCATCCGAATTGCTGGAAATATAGTAAATACGGATATTATTGGAAGCATTGAATTTGCTTGTAAAGTTGCTGGCTCAAAATTAATTGTCGTTATGGGACACACTCGTTGTGGTGCAGTGAAAGGTGCTTGTAATCACGTTGAAATGGGTAACCTTACCGAATTGTTATCAAAAATACAGCCTGCCGTTTATCAAGAAAAATTAACCTTGGATGCTTCACAAAGGAATGCAAGCAACGAAGAATTTGTTGAAAATGTTGCTAATCTTAATGTGAAACGTTCAGTGAAAACAATTATTGACAGAAGCTATATTTTGGAGCAGATGATTGAAAAAGGTGAAATTGCCATAATAGGAGCCAAGCATGATCTGGAAACAGGCATCGTTAGCTTTTTTGACGACACCTTGATTTCCGATAAAGCAGCTGTAAGACCTCAAATGAGCTATTAGATTTAATAATTGCCTACTTAATCTAAACCGAATGTAAGCAAACTTGTTTTTAGTCCCTCATAAAAAGAATATCATCCGATTGCTATCGGTCTTACTATTGAGCTAAAATTAAGAATTTCGAATGTATGAAATTTAGCGTTGGAGTTTTTTGTTTTCTTATTGTTAATTTGACACTTGTTGGGCAAATAAAAACTGCTGACATAGGGTCATGGGGTATGATGTTTAATCAAACTCGAATTCATAATAAATGGAGTTTACATTCCGAAATTCAATTTCGGAGTTATGAAATTAATCCCAATACCGAGCAATTACTTATTAGAGCTGGTGTTAATTTTCATTACAATCCATCCTTAGTATTCACTGCAGGTTATGGTTGGATATCAAATTATAGCAATGATGAAAAGGTATTTAAAAATCAAACAGTAGATGAAAACAGAATTTGGGAACAAATCATTTTAAAGAGTAACAACGGAAGGGTAAATTTCGAACACCGTTATCGATTTGAGCAACGTTGGATAACTACTTCCGTTAATACAAATTATCGAAACCGATTGCGATACCTTTTGCGGTTGACCATTCCGTTGAATAATAATGAAGTAAAGAAAAATACACTATTTATTAGCTTATATAATGAAGTATTTATAAATCTATCGAATGTTCCATTTGACCGAAACCGGTTGTTTGGAGCTGTTGGTTATCAATTAAACGCTGCTACAAATATTCAAGTAGGGTATCTTTTACAAACAGTAGGAACTAAATCCAAACAGTACCTTCAATTGGGTTTAACATTTAATCCCGATTTGCGTAAAGAAAAGTAAACAATAAGTTTACAATTAATTTACAATCTAGCCTAACATTGACTTTGCGCAATTGAGCGTCTTCAATTGCTTGTTAAAAAATGATTTTTCAAATATTTACTTCTATACTGCTCTTTAATAAAGGACTTTTATTTTTTGCCGTAACTTCCATAGCCGGAAAATATTTACATAAAATTAACATATGGTTAACATTCATCGAATTTTGTGATTATATATTTGTCGCAGATAAACTATAATTTACTATTAATTAACTCATATGAACTATTTAAGAAACAATTTATTAACTTATGCTTTTTGTTTAGGTGTAATAAATTTAGGATTAGCGCAGGAAGTTAAAACTGAAAGTGTTGCGTTACCTCAATTAAAAAAAGATTCTATTATTTTACAACCTGATGCTAAAGATTCTAAGCCTGTTGCAAAAAAATGGTATGAATCAGTTTCTATTAGAGGGTATTCACAACTTCGTTACAACAGGTTGTTAGAAACAAATGATTCTTTAAAAAATGAGCAAGGGGATAAATCTTGGGGAAGTGGTGGATTTTTTGTAAGGCGATTGCGTCTCATTCTTTATGGTCAAGTACATGAACGAGTTTATATCTATATTCAACCCGATTTTGCCTCGGCCCCATCTACAGGTTCTAATAATTTCGGTCAAATACGTGATGCCTACTTTGATTTATCACTAGATAAAAAAAGTGAATTTCGGTTGCGATTTGGGCAAAGCAAAGTTCCGTTTGGTTTTGAAAATATGCAATCTAGTCAAAATCGTTTGCCACTTGATAGAAATGATGCTTTGAATAGTGCTGTTTCAAATGAACGTGATTTAGGCGTCTTCTTTTATTGGGCTCCTGCAAAAACCAGAAAACTGTTTTCTTCCCTTGTAAATGACGGTTTAAAAGGGAGTGGCGACTATGGTGTTTTAGGCATAGGAGCTTATGCTGGACAAACAGCAAATAAAACGGATGCCAACCAGGATCCACATATTGTTGCGAGATTATCATATCCACTTCAGATTGGTAATCAAATCATTGAAGCCGGAGTTCAGGGTTACACAGGAAAGTATGTGGTAGAAAGTCGATCAACAGGAGTAAAAGGAGAAAACAAAGATTTTTCATATACAGATCAACGTGCAGCGGCTAGTTTTGTATTGTATCCTAAACCATTTGGTATCCAAGCTGAATACAATGTTGGAATCGGACCAGAGTTTAATCCTATAAACGATTCGATACAAACCCAAGAACTTAAAGGTGGATATGTAACTGCATCTTGGATGATAATATTAAAAAAACAATTGATTATTCCATTTGCAAGATGGCACTATTATGATGGTGGAAAAAAACACGAGTTAGATGCTAGAAGTTATACTGTTAACGAATATGAGTTTGGTATCGAATGGCAACCCATCAAAAATTTTGAATTTGTTGCTATGTATACAATTTCTGAACGCAGATTTGAGGACTATAAATTGCAGTTTAATCGCCAAAAAGGGAGTTTGTTGCGATTGCAAGCACAGTTCAATTTTTAAAAGTTATATTCCATAAAATCAATAAGTTGAGATTTTTGTTAATATTTAATTAACATTGAAATAACCTAATAGTAATTAGCAAAACTGTCATTTTAATAGACACAAACATATATTTGTCTTAACATTTAATTTTAACTCGTAAAATCATAATACAATGAACTTAAACATTTTTCAATTTTTTCAGCCAA
Source organism: Bacteroidota bacterium (assembly GCA_947466965.1). Taxonomy (GTDB): domain Bacteria; phylum Bacteroidota; class Bacteroidia; order 2-12-FULL-35-15; family 2-12-FULL-35-15; genus 2-12-FULL-35-15. Next base: position 8,124 of record CANIFU010000064.1, on the reverse strand, counting down.
AAGATAAAGTATTTTTTCTTCTTTTTCAACAAGCATCTCAAAACGCTGTAGCAACATCCAAAGTTTTTGTTGAACTTGTTACAACGTCATCATTGGACTTGAGAAAAGAACTTTTTCGCGAAATTGAACGATTGGAACACGTTGGTGATGGAATTACACACGAAACATTTAATCAATTGAGTTTAAATTTTATTACTCCTTTTGATCGCGAAGACATTCATAATTTGGTATCAGCTATTGATGACATTGTAGATTATATTCATGGTGCTTCTAAGAGAATGGAACTTTATAAAGTAGTAGAAATGACACCTGCGATAGTGAAATTGGCTGAGCTTATTTTAAAAGGTTCTGAAGAACTTGAAGTAGCTGTAGCTGAATTGAGAAATTTTAAAAACTTAACTAAAATTAAAGAAGCAACAGTTCGTATCAACAGTATAGAAAATCATGCGGATGATATTTTCGATATGGCTATAGCAAAATTATTTGAAGAAGAAAAAAATGCAGTTGAAGTAATCAAGATGAAGGATGTTCTATCAATGTTGGAAACAGCAACCGATAAATGTGAAGATGCAGCAGATGTAATCAACTCTATTTTAATTAAAAATGCTTAGTGTTTGATTTCATTTAATTTTTATTCTTAAAACATAATATAATGACTTTACTAGTAATAGTTATCGCTTTAGCACTGATTTTTGATTTCATTAATGGGTTTCATGATGCTGCAAATTCAATCGCGACCATTGTTTCAACGAAAGTGTTGACTCCTTTTCAAGCAGTTTTGTGGGCTGCGTTTTTTAATTGTGTTGCTTTTTTAATTTTTAAAGATCACGCAGTAGCAAATACGATCGGGAAAACAGTTTATTCAGATTTTATTTCTTTACCTGTTATTTGCAGTGGATTAATTGCCGCCATTTTTTGGAATTTATTAACTTGGTGGTACGGAATTCCGTCCTCTTCCTCTCATACACTTATTGGCGGTTTTGCTGGAGCAGCTATTTGTTATGCGTTTGTAATTAAAGGGGTGATGCCCCTTAATGAAATTATAGATAGCAGTAAGGTTGGCAAAACCGTTTTATTTATTTTGCTTGCTCCTGTTGTAGGTATGCTTATTTCCATATTTTTTACTCTCATTTTTATACAGAATAAAACTTGGCTAAAAGTTGCCATCCTCTCTGCATCTGCTGTTTTATTATGGTTTTTGTTTGTTGGTTTTCAAGAAACCAAACTAAATGAGAACATGGAGAAGTTTTTTAAAGTGGATAAATATACTTATGCTGTTGATATTAAACACGATTCTACTCAAGTTCATAAATTAGAAAAAGCAAAAGAAAAAGCAGCAGCTTGTACACCGTACCTTTCGAATTATGAGTATCATGGCTCAAAAGAGGTTATTGAAGACATTGCTAACAATGTTGATTTGAAAGATATTACGATTAGTAAATTGGGCGACAAGTTAAATTTATATTTTAAAATAGATCAGATTAAAAACAAAGCAAAGCTTGATAGCACCTTCAAACCTGAGTATAAAGCAACTCAAGCCATTATTGATAGTTTGAAGCCAATCACTAAAAAATATTTTGAATTAGGGCATATCGGAATGGTTGCTGCTATGAATGTAAAATATCCTATCAGTCCCGATAAACTTAAAGACTTTACAAAAGCAATGAAAATAGATATCAAAGCTGATTTGAAAAAGGAAATTGAAAAAGCAGATAACAAAATTCTTCGTTGGTGTTTAGCAGGCGCATTGATTTTGTTTGCCTTGATGTTCATCTATAACGAAAAAATAAAAGAACCAACAGCAAAACGTACATCATCCATGTTTAAACGTTCACAATTGCTCTCTTCTGCTGCATTCAGCATTGGTCATGGAGGAAATGATGCGCAGAAAGTAATGGGTATTATTGCTGCTGCTTTAGTTGCAAATGGTAGCATTGTGGATATTAAATCAATGCCTGATTGGGTGCCTATTTCGTGTTATATAGCAATTAGTGTTGGTACATTGAGTGGTGGATGGAAAATCGTTAAAACAATGGGAACTAAAATTACCAAAGTAACACCGTTGGAAGGTGTTTGCGCCGAAACTGCCGGTGCAACTACATTATTTCTTACAGAGCAAATGGGAATTCCTGTTTCTACTACACATACCATTACCGGTGCCATTATTGGTGTTGGTGCAACAAAAGGTATTGGCGCAGTTAAGTGGGGCGTTACAATTAGCTTGCTTTGGGCTTGGATTTTGACTATTCCAATCAGTGGGATATTGGGTGCCTTGTTTTATTGGATCTTTAGTTTGTTCCTTTAATAATCACAACAATAAAAAAGGGATGATATTAAAAATGTCATCCCTTTTTTATTTTAATTAATTTATGGAGAAACACTTATTTCAGTTGTCTCCACCTTGTTGCTTATGTTTCCTGTCCTGTCGCGAAGGGTCATTTCAAACTTTACAGTTTTGTGTAATGGGTAATAAATCGGAGCGGCTCTTAGTTTTGCTCTAATCTCACCATTCAATGCTTTGTATTGCCCATCTGGAGTTAAATTCGGCACTCTGTAAGAATAAAATAAAGTATCCATTTGAGGAGTTGCCGGATTCGCATCAAATGGTTTGAAAATATTATCAATAGTATCTTTATAAAGGTATTTCATTTTGAAATCATTTGCAGAAGCCGTATCGAAATCGAAAATTCCGATGTCTCCATCTCCATCCGTGAAGGCAATGACACAATCTGCCGAATCGTTCGAGTAATTCGAATAATATAGAAACTTGATTATCGGATTAGTCGGGAATTCTTTTTCTTTAACACAAGCCCCAAGTAATACGATGCTGAAAAGTGATATTATTGTTATGTATTTGAAATCCTTCATCTCTTTTGAATGTAATCATAAAATTAATAATTATTTTTGCTGAAAGCAATATTAAAACGCAGGAACCCTTAAAATATTGCTCTTTTGCTCTTGAAACCTCATCGAAATAACATCTTTGGTTTAATTACCCCACTTGATTTTGAGGCGCTTGCTTTATCTGTTTTTCACCATCAGGCTCAATACAATGAAGTATACGCGAGATACTTGTCCGGATTGTCGTGCAATCCCGAGTCTATTAAAAAAACGGAGGAGATTCCCTTTTTGCCCATCGAATTTTTTAAATCTCATCAAGTGATTACTTCAAATAGCCTTGAAAAGAATACAGCTGCTATTTATACCAGTAGCGGAACTACCGGAAGTTTAACTAGCAGTCATTTTGTTTTGGACGTAACGATATATGAAGAAAGCTATCTGAAATCATTCGATTTATTTTATGGGAAAATTGAATCGTATTGTATTCTTGCTTTGCTTCCTTCCTATCTGGAACGTGGAGGATCTTCTTTGATTTATATGACCGAAGATCTTATAAAAAAAACAACTCACCCCGACAGTAGCTTTTATCTGAATAATTATGATGCGCTGATTTTAAAACTCAAATCATTGGAGGAGCGCGGACAAAAAACAATTTTGATAGGAGTAACATATGCCTTGCTTGATTTGCTTGATAAAGAAACGTTCCAGTTGAAAAATACAATCATCATGGAAACAGGTGGAATGAAAGGAAAGCGAAAGGAAATGGTAAGGGAAGAATTACATTCCATTTTGTGCAAGGGTTTTGGAGTGGATGCGATACACAGTGAATATGGAATGACAGAGTTGTTATCTCAGGCCTATTCAAATGGAAATGGACGATTTATTTGTCCGCCTTGGATGAAAATACTAATCAGAGATACCAACGACCCCTTTTCATATATGCCTACTGCTAGAACCGGAGGAATCAATGTGATTGATCTTGCAAATATCAATTCCTGCTCTTTTATTGCCACGCAGGATCTAGGGAAAGTATATGCAGATAATTCCTTTGAAGTGCTTGGTCGATTTGATAACAGCGATATAAGAGGATGTAATTTATTGGTTCAGTAAATTATTTTGCTAGGCTGCATTTGCGGGAATATTTTCATTTTAAACGTCATTGCGAGGAACGAAGCAATCATTCGTAATTATTCTGTCCATTCCGATACACTATTGTATAAGTCATTCCAATCAGGGTTGATTGAATTGATTAAATTTTCTTTCTGTTTTCTGGAACCTCCTTTTAGTTGTTTTTTCTCTTCCGATTGCTTCCTCAATTCTATGGAATCCTTCAAAGTAAACTAAATAAGTTAGCCCATATTTTGAAGTGAAAGAGTCTGGGAAAATAAAGTTTTTATGTTGCCAAATACGTGTCTTTAAATTAGACGTAACTCCGACATACAGTGTTGTGTGAGCTGCATTTGCCATTATATATACTGCTCCGCCATGTTTCATTAACTGAACTTAATTATTCATTAGATAAAGATAGATTGCTTCGTTCCTCGCAATGACGTGCATATATTAATATCTTATTTAATAAGAACTGTTGTGTTTTATTAGCGTTACCGCGCTAGGATAATACGTTCAATTTTATGTACTCTTTTTTTCCTTTTCTGATTAATATATAATCATTAGGTAATAAATACGTTTCATCTATCAGCATTTCAGTATCTGATATTTTTGACATATTGATTGATAATCCTCCTCCTTGAATTAATTTTTTTACCTCATTTTTTGATGAAAATACTTTCGTCTTTTCAGCTAATAATTCAACAATATTTATCTTATTCAAAAGGTCGCTTTTGCCAACCTCAAATGTTGGTACATCACTCATTATATCGTGAAATTCTGCCATTGAAGAAACGATTTTCAGGTCTTCAATTGTGCCTTTTCCGAAAAATATTTCAGAAGCTGCAACGGCTTTATTGTAATCATCTTCCGAGTGCACACGAATGGTAATGTCTTTGGCTACTATTTTTTGTAATGATCGTAAGTGCGGAGCGGCAATGTGATCCGCTTCAAGTTGTTCAATTTCTTCTTTTGTAAATAAAGTGAAAATGCGGATGTAGTTTTTTACATCATCGTCACTCGCGTTCAACCAAAATTGATAAAATTTATAAGGAGATGTCTTATTTCTATCCAACCAAACATTCCCGCCTTCTGTTTTTCCAAACTTTGTACCGTCTGCTTTTTTTATCAATGGTGTTGTTATTGCAAATGCTTCACCGCTTCCTTTTCTCCGGATTAGTTCTGTCCCGGTAACAATGTTTCCCCATTGATCGGAACCGCCCATTTGCAATTTAATGCCTCTGTTTTTCCATAAATAATAAAAATCATATCCTTGCACCAATTGATAACTGAACTCCGTAAAACTCATTCCGTTTTCCAACCTGTTTTTTACAGAATCTTTGGCCATCATGTAATTTACTGAAATGTGTTTTCCCACATCGCGAATAAATTCCAAAAAGCTGAATCCTTTGAACCAGTCGTAATTATTGACAATTTCAGCTGAATTATCACCACAGTTGAAATCTAAAAATTTTTCCAGTTGTTTTTTCTGACAAACAATATTGTGATTTAATGTTTCCTCATCCAGTAGGTTTCTTTCAGCCGATTTCCCTGAAGGGTCGCCTACCATTCCCGTTGCACCACCCACCAAAGCCATTGGTTTATGTCCTGATTGCTGAAAATGCAAGAGTGTCATGATCTGAACCATATTCCCTATTCCTAATGAATCGGAGGTTGGATCAAAGCCGATATAGCCGGTAACCATTTCTTTATTTAATAAATCCTCGGTGCCAGGCATAATATCCTGCAGCATTCCGCGCCATTTAAGTTCTTCAACAAAATTCTTTTTCATCATTTATTCTTTTAAGAACAACAAATATAGTATAAATCCAGTCCAATTTAAATGAGTAAATTTGTACTATGATTTTAGTAACAGGCGGAACAGGATTAGTAGGCTCACATTTGTTATTCGACCTCACCAGGTCGGGTAAAAATGTGCGCGTTCTGAAACGTAATAACAGCAATATTTCCAATGTTAAAAAAGTCTTTTCATATTACACTTCTGATCCCGAACTATTGTTGAAGAAGATCGAATGGGTGGATGCTGATCTGTTGGACGTTTATTCCCTAACGGATGCTATGGATGGAATTACTGAAATATTTCATTGCGCAGCGATGGTTTCATTTGAAAAAAAACAACATGATGAAATGATGAAGATCAATGTGGAAGGTACATCCAACATGGTGAACGCTGCTTTGGAAAAAGGAGTCAAAAAATTCTGTCATGTAAGTTCCATCGCTTCTCTCGGAAGAGTAGAAAATGGCGGACTAACTTCGGAGGAAACATTTTGGAAATCATCTCCGGATAATTCAAATTATTCGATAAGTAAATATGGCGCAGAACGCGAAGTTTGGAGAGCAGCTGAAGAAGGTTTGAATGTAGTAATTGTAAATCCTTCTTTAATTGTTGGTGGGGGCAATTGGACACAAAGCAGTTCCAACATGTTTACAAAAGCATATAAAGGAATTAAGTTTTATTCTTCAGGAACAAACGGTTTTGTGGATGTTCGTGATGTTGCGGCTTTGATGATTAAGTTGATGAACAGTTCTATTACTAATCAACGCTTTCTTTTAAATTCAGAAAATGCTTCTTTTCGTCATTATTTCGATTTGATTCACGATGCATTTGGTAAACCCAAAGCAAGCATTAAAGCGGGAAAATGTATAACAGGTTTTGCATGGAGAGCTGAAATGCTGAGGACATTCATTACTGGATCAACACCTTTGATTACAAAGGAAACATCGTTGTCTGCAAACAGGAAAAGTAGTTTTTCGAATGCCAAAATATTAAAAACGTTTCCTGACTTTCAATTTATTCCTTTGGAGCAATCGATCAATGATACGTGCAGACTTTTTTTAAAAGATTTAGCACAATAGCTTTTCAATTCTTTTTTCTAAATCAGTCGATGCTTGAAACGTTTGAAATCCCCTATATTTTTTTGATGCTTCTATAGCTTGTTCTAAATTAAAATTTTCTTGTGTCTGGTAAAATGCGATAGTTCTCTCCATAACGATTTGTGCTAAATACGCTTGTTCTGTTTGTCCGGGTGTAGGTATAAAAATAACTTTTTTACCCAGCATCGCTAAATCCATGATGGTGGAATAGCCGCTACGTGCAATAATCAGGCTTGATGATGAAATTGCTTTGTGCATTTCGGCAGCTCCTAAATGCGATTTCACATGTACATTTTCATTGAGTTGCATCTCCCATTCCGATTCGGTCTCACCACAGACGATTAAAGATTTGTAATTAGACTCCTTCAATTGTAGCATTAAAATATTTTTCAATATTCCTCTCTGTGGCTCTGGTCCTGAAACAATCGCCATGATATCATAATTTATTTTACCAACGTCTATTTTATTTCTTTGCTCAATTTGTTTTTCGTTTGAATCAAATCGTGATAGAGGGCCAATGAAAAAAGCATTTTTCGGAATTGGATTTTTGTTTGCCAAATCGCCTGATAAATTTTGTGATCCTTCATTATCGGGTATCCAGCATGCATCATACTTGTCTATAAATTTCAATACTTTTTTATGCAGAAAACCCTCTGCGAAAGGTGCTTTTATCATTAATTGGTGCGTGATAAATACAGTCTTTACTTTTTTGTTCCAGCAACCGTAACGGTTGTCAGAGATAACAATGTCAATGTTATGTTCCTTAATTATCTTATCTAGTTGACGGTGTTCTGCTTTTATTCCTTTTATTATTTTAGGCAATGAAAGCAGCATTTTTAGAATCATAGAACCCGATGCTGGATAATTGATGTTATAGCCCTTTAATTGTATAAATTGTAATTCAGGAAATTCCAGTTTTAAAAGTGCAAGCGGCCGGTTGTCGGCAGCAATAATTACTTCCGCATTTTTTTTTAGCAATAAACGAATGATGGGGATGCACCGGGTAGCATGCCCTAATCCCCAATCAAGCGGACAAATTAATATTCGTTTATCTTTTTGCATTAATGCTTATTTTTGTAAAAATAATGAATTATCCCCGCATTCGGGTTATTGCAACAAGTGGTTTATGGCTAAAAGAAAATTAAAAAAATTTGCTGAGGTTTCTTCATTCGATAATTGTTTTTTCTTGTCTTTTGAACAGTCGAGTGAAGCGGGCTTGCCCATGAAAGGAAAATGGCACAAGGACTATTTTAAAAACGAAAACCCGATTGTGCTGGAGTT
>CANIFU010000063.1 GCA_947466965.1 Bacteroidota bacterium | reverse complement strand
GTAAGCGTCAGAATTAAAGAAATAATAAGAGTGAGAATATCAATCTGAATAGGAAATCCATCAAACCAACCTTTTTTTTCTTCATTAGATCTAGTTCCTTTATCTGAGTCTAAATGATTTAATTTGTTTTCTAAAACAGATAACTTAGCCTCTAAATCAGAGTTTGTTTGCACAACACCTAGTGAATCATTTTGCGCTGTTACAGTTACACTCTGATGCGGAACAAGACCTGCATTGGGCTGAGGCTCGACAATTGGTATAGATTGCGTTGAAAGTATACGACTTAAATTTTTTTTTAAATCTGATTTAAATTTTGATAAAGACGCATCGCCTCTTCTCTTTTCTGCAAATACAAACAATTGCTGAGATATTCCCTTATCATTCAATATTGTTTCTGATAAATATTGTATTATTTCATCAGATGTCTTTTTCTCATCAAATTTATTTTTAATACGTTCAATCTCCGCTGATAATGAAATAGTAACTTCAAGTAGTGGAGTCATTGAAGTCAAAAATTTGTATATTTTAGTATATGTTGCTTTTTTACAAGGACACTCCTTTAAATACTTTTTATAATTTGCTGTATCTGATTTTAATGACAGCTCAATAGTTTTGCAGTTCACATAATCAACGCCCTTTTTAAAAGTGTCTTCGCTTGTCTGTGCTTTTGAAATACAACTAATCGTAAACAACGCAACAATTAAACTTATTTTTATTTTCATATTTATTAATTATTTATTGGCGTTAATTCTGATAATTGACTTGCTATATTATTAATAGTGCCTATAAGAGGATAAAAGAAAAGTGTTTCTTCAAGTTCCTTTTCTTCCGTTATTACTTCATCATTTTTTGCGTTATATTCTAAACCCTGCTCTAAATAATCTCTTAAATTTTTATTCACATCACTTTTGAAAATAGCTAATGACTTTTCAGAAACATTAAAATAGTCGGTGAAGCTGTATTGAGAATTTAGATTAAGAAAAAAAGTATTGAAGTTGAGAACGTAGTTTGCAATGTTGTTTTTCACTTCATCATTCAATTGATTGTAGGTAAGTTTATTGATGCCTTTTTGCTCAACACATGTCAATGTAGATTTTATTTTATTTATGTCAATTGCTAAATCTTCTGGTATTAACATTAAACCTCCTTTACAAGTTACTTCTTTAGGCATATTTTTTTCGGTTTCAATAGACAAACCATCAGAATCGAAAGTTTGATTGTAAACTCCTTCAAAGATCATTTTAGAAAGAGCGGCGAGTTTTAATTTATCAGGTGTAATAATGCTAAGTATTTTTGAACCAGTTCCGCTAAAAATTATATTCTTTGGCAACTCTGTATTTTCTTTCTTCATAACTTCTGCAATATGGTATATTAATGCACAATAGAAATACAGAAAAATAATTTTTAAATCTTCGTCTTTAGAAAGTATTGAATTAAAAGAAAAAAGTTTTTTGTCTTGTATTTTAGGATTATTCTCAATAGAAAAGAAAAAAGCATTTAAATCTTCTGTTTTATTATTTTCCTTAATTGATGAAAGAACATTTGATAAGTCGTAAAGTTTATTTGCGGAAAGCAATTTTTCATAATGACTAAAATATTTTGAAATTAATCCATTTGAACTAGCCGCACCATACTCACTATAGCCATCTCCAAATATTGTATTTGCTGCAAATTTGAATGATGTAAGGTGAAGAGGTTTATTTGCTTTAAACACTACAATATCAGTTGTTCCACCGCCAATATCAATTGAAATAACTGGTTTAAACGACCCACCAGGTATTCTGTTTGCTCCCTTAAAATAATAAAATGGCGCCAAAGATTCGGTAATACCTACTGGCTTATTCTCAGGCTTAAAATATTGTTGAAATAATTCATTCCAAGTATTCTCCAAATCAGATTTTCTTGCAGGCTTCATACTAGATGGATAAAACCAAACTAACCGTGTTTGAGAAAGGTTACCCCTGTTGAGTAAAACCTTATTTCGCATAAGCATAATTATTTTTTCAAAAAATGCTCTTACTCGTTTTTCATTCCCCTTTTCTCTTTTCGCCCATTTTAGATTTGGAACTATTTTGTTGTTTTTTTGAATTTCCTTTTCATAAATAAATGGTATATTAAAATCAACAAGCGTGAAAGTTTCTTTATCAATATCCAGTGAGTGACTTTCCGCAAGTACTGTTCTTTGTGGGAATTTATATTCAGAACCATTTCCTATATTTTGAGGAACAAATTCGTGAACTATTAACTGGCGAATAGCAACTGCACTCGTACCTGCAAAATCCACAGTCGTTTTAGTAGGGTCAAAAAGCGTAGCAATTTGTACATCATCAGCAGTTATATCAAATGTTTTTGGGGGACTGTTGTTGATTTTATATTCAATGTGTGTATTAGTTGTACCAAAGTCAACTGCAAAAGTGAAAACATCATTACCTTGATGGTAGGGTTGCCATTTAGGAATTATCATACCTGATGCACCTGAAGACGTTTGAGTTTTAACTTGAATGAAATCAAACTCTTTATCTAAGATAAAATATTTTGATGTTGCGGTTTCAGCAGAATCCGGTTTTTTAATACTTCTTGTTTTTTCAGGTCTTATATCAATTGAATCATTTAATGTGTTTGAGAAAAATTTCAAATCGTAATCTGTATTTTTCAAAACACCAATAACATCTCTGTCAATTAGCTGTATTCTATAATAAGCATCAATGTTTTCGTTGTTCGTCTTAATAAAAGGGAAAAGTGTAACACCAAATTGGTGTTCTACAATTACTCCTTTATTGTGCTCTTCATCGGGTTTTGAACTTTGATTATCATAATAAATTCTTTCAAAAGAAATATATTCACCTTGTTTTGCAACCGGAATTCTTAAGGTAACTTTTACAGATCCTGATCCACCTTGAACCAATTCAATTTTTGGTTTACCGCGTAATGAATTTACCAAATCATCTGATGAGAAATAATCGAAGAACTGCTTTTTGAGAGGCAGAAGGAAACCTTTGGAATCATCCCCAACTTCTGCAATAACATTTCCATCAAAAAATTTGTCTTTGTTTATAGGGTATACTAAACGAATTAAGTACGGTTCTAAAAAATCGCTTACTGTTAAATATGGGTATTGTATCCTTATACCTGGTAGCCATCTTCTTTCTAAGACAGTTTCATTATCACAATAAGGAACAGGGATTGTATTTCTCCAAGGATCATTTACATATCTAAATGTCTGATTTAAATTATTCTGTAAAGCAAGTGGCATTAAATCACCACTATATTTTGATGACTGAATAATAAAATCACTTAATTTAATTGAACTAAAAATATCTTCTTTTTTGCGCTTTCTTAAATTAATACCAATTACTTCAATTACGTCCCCAGTCATTATTCCAGTGCCAAGCTCTGAATAATTTGAAGTATAGTTTGAAACATTTAATGTTTGTAGTTCATTATATAATCTCGGATTGACTGTATTAAGTTTTGTTAAATTCTTTTTAAGATATTCATCCAAACCTTTCATACGCTGCGAAAGTAATGAATTTGCTTTAAACAAAAGATGCAAGTATTTCTGAAACTCTTCATCTCTTTCATAAAGCGGTGTATAATAGCTGTCAAAAGTTATATCATTACCCGTTAAATTAATTTGAGCATGAGTTAAGTCGTTTGCTGTTGTGAAAAACAAGGTTGCTGGTGAAGTACAACCAATTATTTTATGATTGTATTCAATTAAATATAACCGCTTTAGTTTATCAAAGTTGTATGAATCTTTGTCTTGATCTAAGTACAATTCCAATGTTTCTGCAAACATTCTATGTTCATTTGAAGAAGCTTTAAGTGTTGTTAGTTCAACGTCTTTATCCCAAACAATAATTTTTATTTTATCACTTATGCTGTCAATATTAAAAAGCATTTCAGCAAGGTCAAGACTATCTGATACAAGTTTTTCGTCATCCTTACTTGCGATAACATTACCGTTATTTGTATATGCTTTTAAATCGGCTGTGTTTGCAATGTTTCTGAAAGCAGTTTTAACAAGGTCGATTCTAGCAAATGGACTAGGGATTGCCGTAGGCATAGAAATTTCACTACCACCTTCCGGATCTTTGATGGAGTGAATTTCATTATCAGAATAGGCATCGGATTTAAACCAATCTTTGCCAGCTATATTTGTGTATCCAAAAGTTTTGCTCATATAATTATTTTTTTAAACCGAATTTAGAAGTTAAAATATCTTCTGTAGTTTTAAAGAATAGATCCATCATTTTTTGTGAAGCTGAACTATAACTTTTTCCTCTCGAATGTTTATTTAATTTATCATCATAAAATCCATAATTAACCCTTTTTGAGAATGCACCTGATTTTACAACTTTACCTTTAACCAAAGAATCTAAACTTGAGTTTAAATTAAAAGGAGAGAAACCTCGTCCAGTTGTTTCCATCTCTACTAACCATTCGCCAAAAGATGAAAGAAACTCTGTTACATTGGTTCTATAAAACGAATCATTTAAAAATTGTTGACCTAACTCTGGCTTCTCCATACTCCACGGTTGATTTTCGCTGGAGGCCGAAGCTTGTTCATTTAGAAATTTTCTAAAAAGTGCTAATTGTGAAATGCGCAAACTAATTTGGTTTTCGGTATAATCTTCAAAATCAGAAAACTTAATTCCGGCTACATCGTTTCTTATTCCAAACTCTTTGTAAATTGGATTTATAGCTTTTCCTGCGGCACATTCTAAATCTCTATCAGGAGTTTTCAGGAAATCAATAATGGCAAGAGCTGATGCAAGCTCAACAAAATGGGCTCCATTTTTTTGTCCATTATCCCCAGGATCATTAACCAATGCCTTACCACCAAAGTCATCATTAATGTAATATAGAGCGTTTACAGAATTATTACCGGTAACATTATCTTTGTAATAATACAAAGCAGCTTTTGTCTTTCCAATGAAATCTGAGTTGTTAATTGGACTGTCCGCCTCTCTTTCAATTTTAAAATAAGGCAATACTGTAATGGCACCAATTTTTGAGTCTTGCAAAAAGCCTCTGCCATCAATGTTATTGTTATTCATTGCATTTCTTATGTTCTTTAAAATGGTAGGAAAACCCGCTGCACCGGTTCCTCCAAAAATTGAACTAATAATAAAAATCCGATCGTCTGAACTGAAATTCGCAGCAACCTCTTTAAACTCTTGAGAATCTTTGAACTGGTTTAAAACAACACTTCCGATATTTGGATTGCCAACAAATCCAATGTCCATTTCTACGTCAAGCAAATTTACTTCCTCTCCTCTTTTGTTTATTGAACTACCAGAAAAAAGGATGTCAGCTAATGCGTGACTAGGTTCATTTAATTGATTAAAGTCTATGTATTCTTTAAACCTTGTGTTTGATACTTGCTGCAAGTTGAAAGTAAAACTTCCTGAAAGTCTATTTTCAGATGCAACTAACTTGTCAAGAGTTGTGATTTTTGTGCTAAAAAAACCGTTACTCAATCCACCTTCATTTGCAATCGATTGATAATTGCCGAGAAGCCTTTCTGTTCTTTTTAAATCCTCGTTGGATTTGTGTGGATCTATAATGATCGGAACAATTTCCCACTCTTTTTGAGGATCAGGTTTAATACCTGAAGCCAAAAGCATTGTAAGGGATTTTAAAACCCTTGAACCTGTTCCGCCAATTGCGAATACGAATAAACGTGCCATTTTAATTATGTTTTATGGTTTCCAAAAAGTCGTTTCTCTACAATTAGTGCTAAACCTTCTTCTGAACACCGGAATTGTAGTTATAAGTATAAATAGGATAAAACTCCAAATTGCGTTTGATATACCAAAGCCAATGCAATCTGAAACTGATAAAATTAAAGTATTACAAAAGTCCTCTGCTTGTATTGCATTGAAAGGGATTGTAAATGCAATAAGAAAATTTAATACAACAATTACTAAAGCAAACAGCCACCAATGTTGTTTCTTATTCCATCTTGATTTGTCAATAATATGATATTGTAATGCGTAAAAGAAAACGGTTAGTATTATCATAAAAGTACCAATCATTACATACCAATTTGTTTCACTATAGGCGGTACAAGTAATATCCCAACCTCTAAGTTTATCACCCATATCTTTAGAATAGAAAGGAATCAAACCAAACCATTCATATAAGTTTGCGAAAAAATCTGCCATATTATTTTATTTTTTGATTGTGATACTAATTGAACTAACTGTGTTTGAATTTGACTTTGGATAAAAAGCATCACAAACGCCATCTATCAAATATTTCAAACCAAATGTTCTTTGTTTTTCAGAATTGTCTGTTTGAATTTTTGTATCATTAATTGATGTTGAATTGTAAATCCAACTTGGAGTTTTACCAACAATATCAATTTTTAATATTTCATCTTTCAATTTAGATGTCTTAAACTTTAAAATATGAGTGAAGCCTAATGTTGCAGGATTCGTTTTATCAATAATTTCTTCAATTGTTATGCTATATTCTTTACTACTCAATTTGTAGTTGTCAGTATCTAAAAAATATTTTGAATCTTGTAAACTCTCTGAAAAATCAACAGCCACATTAAAACCAAATTGACCTTTATTCTGATTACCACTTGACGAAGATGCACCAGAAATTATTTTTTTTCCTAGCTCCGTTTTATCAAATGTGCCAGATGTTGCTTTTGATATTATTTTGAATTTTGGTTGATTTATATTTTTAATCGGTTGTATAATTATTTTGTTCTTATAACCTCCATCAATTTCTTCTAATTTCTTACTTCTTATTATTTGATTTATTTGATTTTCTGTTCCAATAAACCATATATAATATGGTCTTGAAATTGAGCTTATAATATTTATTTTATTATTTAAGTGATCATAATATGTTCCTTTAAAGTTGCCAAACAATTGAAGGATAATTACTGCCAAATCTCTTTTTTTTAATTCCGTAGCAAAATTTAAAAAAATGCCCTGTTTTTGCTCTGCTAAATATTGTGTTGCATCCGGTATGTTTTTACCTGGTGAATAAATACAGTCTGAAATAAATACAGATAAGTTATTTTTATTTGATTTGGTTAGGCTACGATTTATCAAATCATTTAAATCGGATTCCCCTGTTTTGCCAGCAGATATTTGTTTAAACGATGAAGGATTTAAAATATCTTTAAATTTCACAACATCACTATTAGAAGCATTCGGATATAAAAGTTGGTCACCTTTGTTAATCAAAGAAAGATTTAAGCCTAGGCTATTGTCAAATAACTTTAATCTAGTTAGCAAACTATAAATTGAATTTTTGAATTGTGTATTAGGATCATCAAGGTATCCATTCATACTACCAGAATTTTCAAGAAAAACATTTATGTTAAATTTTTCGGGTTTCTTAATAATAATGGCTTTGGGTCGCGCTGCTTCTTTCCTACCTTGGCCTGAAGCAGAAGTGCTGACTATTAAAAACAAAACTGGAAATATAAATAAGAAATAAAAGTATTTCATTTTTTTTGATTAAAAATATTTAAGGAATTATGTAAAATTTAGATGTTACTCTAATCAGTTAATTCTTTCGGATTTTGACCCCACTTATTACTTCCTTGTTGGCTATCCGTACAAAATAATACTAAGAGCCAAATTCCTCCAATAAGAGGTATTAATGAAATTAAAAACATCCAACCACTTTTACCAATATCGTGTAATCTTCTCACTCCAACTGCTAATCCAGGAATAAGTACTGCAAGAACATATAGACCATATAAGGGACCGTATCCAATTTCTTTCATTGCAATACCTAAAACATTGTCCAAAATGATTGCTACAATAGCGAAAATCATATTGAATAAGACAAACATCCAATATTCTTTTCTTCTAGCTCTTCCGCTGAAGTCGGCGTATTGCTTTAAAACTTTCAAATACCAATTCATAATTTCTCTTTATTTAATTTTATTACTCATTTAACTTTTCTTTGTCGGCCAATTTTTTTGTGGTCGCAATCCTCAAATTTTAATTTTTATTTTACAAAATATACCTAAAAGGTTTTCCAAATTTTTAAGCGGCGTTTCTCGTATTTACCGTTTACCATTTTATTGTAGTTTAGTTAAACATACCTATAAAGCTTCATAGTTATAAAGTGACGGATTTTAAACACGATACTTATTTTATCTTCTAGCAGCAGCTCCACTACCACCAAAACCACCTATTCCAATAATAAAACCTAACCAATAAAATAATCCAGTATTATGTTCTGCATACATACCAATATCAGCACCACATAGTTTTCCAATTAAAGAAAATACGAAAATGAAGCCATGCCATAGTCCTGAAAAAAAACCTGCCTTACCTACTTCGTAACCTGAAGGAGCACATGATGTTAAATTAATTAGAGCTAAAAATAAAATCAAACCCAATAAAATATTTTTATTTTTCATCGTTGTATTAAATTATTACTGTTTCATGATTTTATTGTAAATAATACCCCGACAAGTAGATCTTTAGCCATCCAAATTGGACTGTCATTTAAGTAAATAGGTATGAATGGATTGAAAACAATTGCAGTAATTCCAAAAGCAATTACCACAAATTCAGCCCATTCTTCAATACCACCCAAATGCATTAATCTACTACCTTCTTTTTAATACGAAGCCTTCGTTGTAATCGTAATCATTTTCTTTTCATTATCAATGGTAATTTTCCCATATTTACTTAATGCGCTTTGCCCAAAAAGAAGAGGAGCATTTTTATTATCGATAACGGATGCCTTTACATTTTTTAAAATAAGACCACCAAACTCCACCTTTCTAAAAACAATGGTTGTCCCAATTTCAATATCACCATTTGCAATCATATAACTTGAGGTTCCTGTTATATCATTTTTGCTTAGATAATCATTCTTAAGCATGAATTCAGCCTCTGTTTTGGAAATTGTAATATCACTCGCACCAGTATCAAATATCAAATTTAATTTCAGCTCATTAATTTTACAAGGCACTTCGTAAGTTCCACCACCACTTACTTTCATTGGAATTGATACGGTTTGCGCTTCTACTTTAGGCTCCTCTTTTTTTACAACTGAATCTTTTTTAAATGATTCATCAAAAACAGTTTTCCATTCTGCTACTAACGTTTTAAACTCAGCTAGATTACGGATATTGTCTACATCATCGTCATCGGCTAGGTGAATAAAGTCCCTGTAACCCTTCTCAAATGCCTGTTTCAATTTTGCCAATGCTTCGTTTTGTTTATTCATTAGAGAGTACAAACATGTAGCATCATAATAATTTCCCTCTGTTGGATATTGCTCTATTATTTTATTTAACCATACAATCGCTTCGTCGCCACGGCCTAAATGAAAAAGAGCATATTGCCTGCAATTGCCACTTTGAAGAACTATTGTGTCATATTGGAGAATACTTGTATAATCCTCCTTTGCTTTTATAGGATTGTTAAATTTGACTTCATACAAACGACCTCTTTGCAAATAAGTGTAGGCATATTCTTTGTTTATTGATATTGCTTCGTTGTAATCATTTAATCCTGCTTCATTATTTTTCAGAAACTCCTCTTCAATCCAACCTCTACGATAATAGAACCATGATTCGCGAGGTTCAATTGCAATCGCTTTTGTAAAATCCTCTTTGGCTCCTTTGTAATTACCCATTAACCGTTTAGCATCTCCCCGATATCCATAATAGTAGGAATTTACAGAGTCAATAGAAATAGCTTCTGAATAATCAGAAATCGATTGCTCATACAAGCCAGCACTTGAATAGCATTTTGCTCTATACGACAAAAGGGTTGCCTTATAATCGACATCGTTTAGTTCAATTAATTTGGTATAATCTAAAATGGCTGCTCTGTAATTGTATTTACCTTCAAAAAGTTGAGCTCTGACAAAGTACCAAAGTTCTTTTTCTGGCTTAGAAAATATTTGAGCATTTACCTTTGAAAATGCTAAAGAATAATTCTTCTCTGAATATGTAAGAAATAAATTTCGTATGTGTTTATCGCTATCGTCTAAAAGAAAGCAGTAAAATATATCTTCAATCGCTTCCTCATATTTATTTTGTTCAAAATATGCTTTTGCTCTATATTCATAACCACCAACGTAGTCAGGAGAAAGTTTAATTGCTTGATTTAAAACTTTTTCTGCTTCTATGTATCTTTTCTCATTTATATAATTTCTGCCTAAACCAGCATATGGTACAACTAACGATTCATCAATTTTCAATGCTTGTCTGTAGTCATTTTCCGCTTTTGAATATTGTTCCAAATCAAAGTAGATTTGTGCTCGGTCAATATAAATATCCGGATCGGCAGGAGATAACTTCACTGCTATTGCATAATCTTCAAATGTTTTTTCATAATTCTCGATTTTATAGTAAATATCAGCTCTCAATTGATGAGCCACCGATAACATTTTTTTCTCTTTTGAAGAGATATATTTTATAGCGTCATTAATATCTTTTAAGGCAAAAGAATTCTGATCTTGATAATTATAAATAATTGCTCTATAATAAAGGGATAAAGCAGCTTTCGGATTATCATTAATTTCCCTTCCAAAATAATCGAGCGCCTTATCATATTCTCCCTCATTGTATGCCTTTACTCCTTGATCGTAATTATAGCTTTGTGCTTTGCAGAAGAGCACAGTAAATAATACAGCTATGAGTAGTAGTGTTTTTTTCATACTTAAATTTATTTATCGAAGGTTAATTTGTTTTTAAATACTACTTATTTACTGAAGATTTCACTCGAAATATTTCATTTAAATGCCATCATTTTTTACTAGCACAATTCAATCAGTGACGGTGCTCCATAGATCTATAAAATCTAAATACTTCATAATTGCCATAGCATATAGCTTATATGGCCAATATGAAAATGTTTACACTATTGAATGAAATGTGATTACTATCAAATAAATGTGATTTCATAGTACATCTACTTGACCATGATTATAGGAGAGAGCACTATTCCAGGTCTTGTATCTTCAAAACAAAAGTAATCAAGAAACAAGTCCTATTTTTTTTCTGCAACCTTGCAGCTTTTTTGATCAATAATGAAAATAGGAGATGCCGCTAATTAGATTTTTTTGTTCCTAGTTTGTTTCTAAATAAATTATTTCACAAAGCAAGTCATTGTTTTTGCCAAATGAGGTCAATCGCTTGCATACCTTCATCCAATTGACCTTATTTGTCAAAATATTTATCAATACGTTTGATCAGATTTTTTATACTTAAACGAAAGGAAACTGCTAACACATCCTATTTCATTCATAAACTAATTGCGGACCTGAAGCTCACAGCGAAAGAACTACACTATTAGTACTATAACTATAATAGCACCAACAAAGGCAATAATCCCTAGGACTATACTCCATATTGCAAATCCTTTTCTATTTTTATATTTTTCTGGATATTTTCTAATTTTACTTAAACTTACAGCACCAAAAATTATTCCTAACAAACCGAGAATAACACCCACAATAAAAAGTCCAATTATACTTAAGACAAACCCTGCAATTCCTAAACCTTCCATTTTTTTATCTTTTTCAGCTACTTCAGGGTCAGGTTTTGGACTTACATAATCATCTTGTTCTCTTCTATTTTTTGCAGATGTATCATCTGTAGAAATCATATCTTTTGTTCCATTTGAATATTGAATCATAAAGACATCCTTTTTGTCTATAGAGATTGTTGGACCATCTATGAAATCGCATTTTTTATATTTTATTTCAGTGGGTGTAATTTCGGTTACTTTTGCTTGAATTTCATTACCTGTCCTCAATAATATGACATCACACTTACCGTCTAAACGACTATCGTTTTCGAAATAGTTTTTATTTTCTTCTATAATTTCGGGAACAGAATTTAGTGCAGCAAAATAAGTTGAGTTTTCATTTTCGGCTTCAGACTTTCCATTTATTGAGCCTGCTATACTATCTGCATTAGATGAAACGAGGATGTCTTTTTTAAGATTTTTTTGACTTTTGATTTTATTCGTATTATTCCATTTAGTATAAAACCCTTCTGAATACCTTCTTTTTTGGATAGTACAAGATGTAAACAGCAACAGATTTATAAATAATAAAAAAGAAAATTTTATACTTATTTTTTTCATTTTTTTGGTGCGTTGTCGCCACATTAATTCCGCATACTCTCTCGATTTTCTGCTCTCTCGTTTTGTCAAAATAAGCTACCTATACAAAAAGTTAACTAGCTAATAAAAATAGATAAGTACGTTAAGCTCCTCTATACTACTTGTTGCATTTGAGATATATTGCATTTGGATACATTTTAGAAACTTAAAGTCCAACTACTTACTTGTTATTTCTTTTGTTATCTAAAATTTTTAAACTATTGTATTTAAAGGGCTTAGATTACCACCAGCGCTTTCGAAACAACCATGTCCTATATGCATTAACTGATTGTGAAAAAAAAATAAAGGTGCATTCATAATGCTATCGTACAGCACTATAAATGCACCTGTATATTCAAAACAAAAGTAGTCAAGAAATAACGTGTGTGTGTTTTCTGCAACCTTGCAGCTATTTGAAATCGATCGTCACCAAATGCCTCGGCAATTTGATCTTCTTAGGCTCACCATTGTAGCCGGAAATAAAGTAAAACTTTGCAATATCCTCATCCAGGTACTGTCTGAATGCCTCCCTTATTCTAGCACATTTCTGATTAATAGAAGGGTTCGTCATATCAACTAAATCGTTAATAGCGCGCTCGATTTCATCTTTATCAGATTTATTTGTGACTTTATTATAAATTTCAAGAAGCTCGTTCTTATACATATACAGTTCTTTGAAACGAATTCCATCCGGATATCTCAAAAATAGTATAAATACAACCTTAGGCAAAGTATGCATTTTTATTTCAATATTCCCAAAATCAGTAAGCAGAATTTTAAAGTTTTTATCAATCGACAAGTGGCTCAATTGGGCATTCTTCCCTCCTGATTTCTTAGTAGTAAGAAGTGGTTGTATCTTCTTCAGTAAAGCCGGATTGCCATCTTTTAATTTGTCCAACATATACAGCAATACTTCTGCTAAAACACCAACATTCCCTTGTTTTTGAATTGCATCAATTTTGAATTTTAATTCTTCGGAAAGCGCTCGTGATTCATTTGAAAAATTCCAGTCGGCATCATATTCCTTTGGTTCAGGAGCTCTTTTAAAAAGAACTTCTGCTCGAGGTATTTTCACTTGTTCGATATACCAATCAAAAAATACTTTTAGATCATCCTCCGTTTTATATTCAATCGTCTTGTATGTAAATTTATTATCTGTATCACCAAATCCATCAGAAATGTTCCTAAGTAAAGCAGGCCTCTTAAAATAAGGAAGTTCAAGTTCCTCGAGAATAAATTTATAAAACAGATCAGGTGCCGTATTTTGGAAAAGTTCAGCGATAAGTTCATTCAATTCTATATCCGATATCGCATACAAAAAAGGGAAACGGTAACGAATAAAATCAGAGATAGGCGCAAAATCAATAATTTCAGAGTAGTTCATTGAAGGGAAATGCAATAATCGCATTCCCTTTAAATCCAATTTCATGTTTATATTCTTAAGATTATCCCTTACGAAGTTGTTTAGAAAAACATCCTCCGTATCATCAATGAAAATAATTGTATTGTTTTTAAAATACCTGTTCGACTTTGCTTTTAAATAATATTCAATCTTACTTTTATAACTAACAATAATCTCACTACTATTCCACTCTATTTCGTTTTTGCCGCCTTCTGAACTAAACCTTCTCTTTTTTAAAAGTTGGATATTACGACGGAATCCATTTTCTGAAGTAAAACCAAGTAGATGCGCTTCCTTTTGTTCGTCCATGCTATTGATGAAGAGTAAAGAATTATGAAAAGCTATTTTTTCAACTTTAACAATAGTACTTAAATCAGATAATCGAGTTATGAAATGAAATGAGCATATTAATTCATCTTTTATTAGCAAATTGATTTTAATTTGTTGTTCGGGTGATGGAGAAACATAGGAATAGAGGTAAACACGCACCTGATGTTTCTTACAATGATCTAAAAATTCTGGCACATCCTCTCTTTCAATACCGTCATATTTAGGTAATCTTATTTTTTCTATCCGCCTTTCCTTTTTCATATTGAAAAAGAACGCCCAAAAAATAATGTTGTAACGTGTAATAAAATTACCAACCACATCGAATTTTTTGAATACTGCTGCAACGAGTAGAATTAAAATAAATAGAAACAGAAATGGAAAAAGTACCGTAATCATGATTACTTTTTGATAGATTGAATAGGACCCTTCAACATCAAAATGAACGGTTTCAGTATAAATGTCCGTTTCCTTTAACCCCTTCATCATTTGTCCATCATGAACAAAGCCAGCGTATAAGTCTATTACTCTTTCGTTAAGTGGAAGAAATACTGCTTTGTTTGCATCAATCATAAAAACACATTTAATATTTTAAACAGTATAATAAAAAGGACCGACTAAGAATAGCTCAATAAACCTAAAAGTGAACACATTGCTTGCTTTTATTTTAACAAATTTCATCTTCTATTCAATAATAGAACAATCAAATTTTATAGCTAATTATTTCAAATTTAGGTAAAATATAAGACTACAACGTTGCAGTATGTTAATAATATAAATATAAAGTACAACATTTGCATTAGTACTATTCTCCAAATATTCATAATCAGTCCTTCTATAATGCGAACGCTCAAAAATTAGCAAATGGGCTTAAACGCAACATTATAAAAACAATTAGGCGTTTAACTAACGAACTATTGATTTCCCGTATTCGTATAGCATACATGAAAAACTTATCGTTTATAGATTAAATAGTACGGCTGAGTAGTAGTAAATTATAATACAATTAAGGTTGAAGAATAGATTTTTCAATTAATGACTCAAAAATAAAATGCAGTAAGGAAGAGTATGAAAATAAAACTTTATGACAAATACTTGCATAAAAGCAGGATGTTTTGCTATCCTTTAATAGGAATAAGAAGAAAAGCTGAAATAATCCCAAGCCAAACATTCATGTCATGGAATGGACTTTACAAAGCGAATGATCGTCGACTTGTATGCCACTATTCTAATTGCAATAGTCCATCTTTTAACAAATTTTCGAAAGAATATTTGGAATCAAATAGATTGTTTGAAAAAAGAATCAAACTAGAAACAGATCAATTTGCATATGTTTTTGATTTTTCTACTTATGAAAAAGATTGGCAGTGTATACTTTCAGGTAAGTATTCCAAACTAAGCAATGAATATAAAAAACAAGTCTTAAAATTCTTTTTACTAAACAAGGACCATTTTGATGTAATTAAAAAGATACTCTACCCCACTGATCATTACACAGAATTTGCCTCTATGCTAAATGTTTCAACAGAACTAATATCAAGCGTAGGCGAGGTTCTTGATTTACCAGATTTAAATAGAGAAGCGTTCACCTTTGAATTAGTTGAATAAATGAGTCAGTGATGACATGCTATTTTTGACAAATACCACCTCCATGTGATTAGTTAATAATTTTGAATATATTTGTTCATGCCTATACTTCAGTTCTTAACAATCGCATTAACACTAAAAGTTTGTGAATTCTTATTTATTAAATTTATTAAAGCTCCTACATTACTAGTTGTTTACCCTACAAAAAATGAGGAAAAACGAGATGCCAATGTCACCTTACAAACAAATTCAATAACTGATCGAAATGTGGAATCAAAAAAATTAAGCGTTGCGAAGCTGATAGGATTATCAGTAGAGTCAAGCCTAACGAATTCGCCACTAACTAAAACATATAAAAATTATATTGCAGGTATTCAAACACATTATCAATACTTTTACTTTCAATCCAATTATAATTTACCGGAAGTATTCTGGTTAACATATTATATCAATCACTTTAATGCCATACCAAAATTAAATTCGGTTAGAGAAAAACCGATTTTCAGATATTTCATGAATTAAATTTAACTGTTACTTCAATAGATTATCTGCTTACCATACTAATAAACAAACATCAATAAAAATAGTTATGAAAACACACAATTCCAGAGGCCTCGTTCTCTTAATATGCATCTTGATGAACATCAACTTAAGCGCAAAAGACAGTTTGAGTTCCAAAAGACCTCCGGAAATTACAATGAAGGAAGCTATCGATAAAGGCATACTTGACTATCGGATCTGTGGTTTATTTGACCCCAGAAATTTTGATGAAGTAGTAGACCAAGATGGCGTTCATTTTGGCAAATGTATGGTTATCATACTCCAAAGTAAAATAGATAGCGTCATCCTTTTACGTTT
>CANIFU010000062.1 GCA_947466965.1 Bacteroidota bacterium | reverse complement strand
GTTGTGCTTGAAAATACGAAGGTTGAATCCGGAGTTATTTATGCAGGTGTTCCAGCAAAAAAAGTAAAAGACATTAATCAGGAATTAATAAAAGGGGAGATAAATAGAATCGCAGATAATTATTTAATGTACAGTAGTTGGTTTAAAGAAGAGAAATAAATTACAACTCTAAATGATTCGATTTTACAGGCTTACCGTAAAACAGGCTTGCTGCCTTATCAAAGTTCTCCGCTGAATCGGTTGTAAAAAATTCAATTGATTTTCCTTTACTGCACTTTTGTTCCATTGCTGGATGACGTTTCAAATAATCTAGTAAACCTTCAGCAACAATTTCTCCTTGCGACAATATCGTAATCGTTGAGGGCAAATGTTTTTTGATTGTGTTAATTAGCAAAGGATAATGCGTACATCCCAGGATAATTGTATCAATATTTTTATCTTTAGAGAGCAAGTTGCTTAGATTTTTTTGAATAAATAAATCTGCTGCGTCGCTTTCAATTTCATTGTTCTCCACAATAGGAACCCACATCGGACATGCTTCTTGATGAACAACTATATTCGGATAAAATTTTGCTATTTCAATAGGGTAGGAGTTGGATGTAATTGTCCCCGTTGTTCCTAGTATACCAACATGTCCGGTCCTACTTAATTTACCAACTACTTCTGTTGTGGGCCGGATTACACCGAGGACACGTTTTTCGGTCGCAATTTCCGGCAGGTATTTTTGTTGTATGTTCCGCAATGCTTTAGCGGAAGCGGTGTTGCAAGCCAGAATAACAAGTTCGCAATCCATTGCAAATAATTGCTTCACGCACTCTAATGTGTATTCATACACTGTTTCAAATGATCGCGAACCATAAGGTGCACGTGCATTATCACCCAAATATAAATAATCGTAATCGGGTAATTGTTTAACAATTTCTTTCAAAACAGTTAAGCCCCCGAAACCGGAATCGAATACCCCTATAGGTTTTTTTTTACTCAACTTATTATTCTTTAACTAATCAAAGGTACACAAAAAGCCCCATTCAAAAAAGAACAGGGCTTTGAAGTGCAATCCAAAGAAAGCAGTTTTTTATTTTTTTGGTGGCGTTACAGTTGTTGCTGCAGCTGCAGTAATTCCTAGTTTTTTAATAACCAATGAAATAATATCGTCAGTTGGCTCGCTGTAAAGAACCAATCCTGTACTTGTGTCTAAAACATATTTATATCCATTGTCTTTTGCTACTAGATCAATTGTCTTTTTTGCTTTTTCGTAAACTGGCTTAGAAAGCTCTGCACTTTTCTTTTGATAGTCTGCTTGTGCCTGTTGTTGGAAATCTGTGATGCGCTGATTCAAATCGTTTAATTCTTTTTCTTTAGCAGCACGAACTAATTCAGCCATGTCTTTAGAACCTGCTTGATAAGCTTCATATTTCGTTTGCAATTCACTTTGCATTGCAGTAACTTGTTGTTCTAGTTGTTTTGCATAATCTTGCACTGCTTGTTGTGCAATTTTAGATTCAGGCATTAATGTAATTAATGAGTCTAAATTGATATGAGCCACTTTTTGTGCTGAAGCTGTATAGGAACTTACAACAATTGCAACTCCTACAACAGCTATTTTTAAAACATTCTTCATAGTATTTGTTTTTTGGTTTTTGATTTGGTTTTTAATTTATATTGAGAATTAATTTTGTTTTTTAGTTGTTCCTCCTTTGGTTCCGCTCCCTCCTTTGTATCCTAATTGAACCAATACATCGTCACTTTTATCCAATTTTGAACTTGCATAAAGCATCGTTAAATCACTCGACTTATCGAAGATGACGGAATACGCTCCTTTTTCAGCAATAGCTTTGATAGCATTGAAAACTTTGTCTTGAATCGGTTTTACGAGTTCCTGACGTTTTTTAAATAATTCGCCATCAACACCAAAACGTAATTTTTGAAGGTCTTTTGCATCTTTTTCTTTTGCAATGATATCTGCTTCACGTTTCTTTTTCATGTCATCGGTAAGTAAAATTTGTTCCGCCTGATATGCCTTATACATCTTATCAATTTCGGCATATTTTACTTCAATTTCTTTTTGCCATTGAATAGATGTTTTATCCAATTCGGATTGTGCTGATTTATATTCTGGGATTTGCCCTAAGATATATTCTGTATCTACGTAAGCAAATTTTTGTGCAATTGAAGCATAGCTTATTGCAAATAGAATGCTTAACGTCAAAAATAGTTTTTTGCTCATTTTTTTCTTTTTTTATATCAAGCCGATATGACGGCACGAATTTACTAATTTATTACAACTCTCCAATAGATGCTCCAATTGTAAAGTGGAATTGTCCTTTTTGCATTCCTTTATTTGAAGGTATATCATCCAATCTCCAACCATAATCAAATCCTAACAATCCAAACATTGGTAAAAATACTCGCACACCTACTCCTGTTGAACGGTAAACATTAAACGGATTGAATTCTTTTGAATTCTCCCATGAATTCCCTGCTTCAGCAAATCCAAGAATATAAATGGTTGCCTGAGGATTTAATGAAACCGGGAATCGTAATTCAGCCGAATATTTAGTAATAAATGCCGCCCCTGTTCTTGGCGACAACGACTGGTCGTCATATCCTCTCAAGGCAATAATTTCTCTTCCATCTAAAGCGAAACCTGTTAAACCACTTCCACCTAAGTAAAAACGTTCAAAAGGGGAAATTCCAACTGCACTATTATAGGATGTTAAAAATCCAAATCCTGCTGAAGTTTTCAGAATCAAATTGCGTGCCTCTTTTCCATCCGCACCGCGTTTGTTGGTGATTGGGGTGTAAAATGTACTTGTGAATTTGTATTTTTGATACTCAACAAATTTGTATCGCTCTTGATCTGTCATTGTTGTACTTCTATAATCTTTATTATCAAATAAAGAATACGGAGGAGTCCATTGACCTGTTAATGAAATTTGTGATCCGCGTGTTTCAAAAATAGGTTTATCAATATTATTACGTTGGATAGTCGCTTTGTAATAAATATTGTTTGAATATCCTTTACTGAATGAAAATATTGAGCTGAAATTATTTAATGTATAGTATTGATAATTTAATTCCTGATACAAGGTAAAATAATCATCTGGTCGCTTCAATCGTTTTCCCAATCCTACGGATGCACCAAAAATATCAAGTGATTGGCGTAATGGATTATCAATTTTTTCACCAGCACTGTTTGTAGCAGTTTTCTTTTGCCCGTTTGTTTGTATCGAATAATAAGCTGTAACACTTAAAGAATTTGGTTTTTTGCCACCTAACCAAGGTTCAGTAAATGAAATGTTGTAGGATTGGAAAAAAGCACCATTGGATTGTGCCCGAACACTTAACCGTTGTCCGTCACCTGATGGAAGTGGTCTCCAAGCTTGTTTTTTGAAAAAATTCCTACCCGAAAAATTATTGAAGGTTACACCAAGTGTTCCAACAATTCTTCCCCCGCCATAGCCACCGGATAATTCTATTTGATCGGATGGTTTTTCCTCTACAGTGTATTCAATATCAACTGTTCCTGTTGCTTGATTTGGTGTTGGTGTTACATTCATCTTTTCAGGATCAAAATATCCTAATTGCGAAAGTTCCCGTTGCGAGCGGATAATGTCTGATCTGCGGAAAAGTTGTCCAGGCTTTGTTCGGATTTCTCTTAAAATTACACGGTCGTTCGTTTTTGTATTTCCTACAATGGTTACTTTGTTGATCGTAGCTTGTTTTCCTTCATAAATGCGCATTTCCAAATCAATAGAGTCTCCTGATACCATTGTTTCGATCGGATTAACATTAAAAAACAAATAGCCTTCGTCCATATATAATGAACTAATGTCATTTCCATTGGGATTCATAAATAATTTTTGATCTAATTCTGCCTGGTCGTATATATCCCCTTTCTTTATTCCGAAAACTTCCGACAATGTTTTTGCGGTATACTTGCTGTTCCCGATCCAACTTACATTTCTGAAATAGTATTTACTTCCTTCGCTTACTATGATATCAATACTAATTCGTTTTGTGGAACCAGGTGTTCTATATACAGAATCTTTAATAATTTTTGCATCACGAAATCCTTTCCCGTTGTATTTTGCAATCAATGCTTTTTTATCTTTTTCATAATTATCTTCATCAAACTTTCCTGAATTAAAAGGATTCCACCAGAATCGTCGTTTTGTTTCATCGAATGTTCTGCGAAGCTTCCACAACTTAATATTTGAAGTCCCAATCAGATTAATATCCTTAATTCGGATCATATTTCCTTTATCAACATTGATTACAAGGATAACCACATTTTCTGCTTTCTCAATTTTTTCCTGTTTGATACTAACCTTTACATCCATGAAACCTTTTGTTACAAAAAATTCTTTTATTTTCGAAGTTGTTGATGCAACCAATCTGTCTGTAACAACTGTGCCTTTAAATAATTTTATTTTTTCACGGACATCATCGGCTTCGCTTTTCGACATTCCTTTTAAAGAAAATTTAGCAAGACGTGGACGTTCCAATACAGTGATGGTTACAAAAATATTTTCTCCCTGAACTTTTCCTGTAATTTTTATGTCTTCAAATAATCCTTGTTTCCATAAATTAGAAATAGCAGTTGAAAATTTTTCTCCCGGCACTTGCACTTTATCGCCTTGCGCTAATCCAGAAAGTAAAACAAGCACCCCTTGATCTAAGTGTTCAGCTCCAATAATTGTAACTCCTCCTACTTTATATTCCTTAGGTACTGAAAAGTCTATTTGGGTGCTGTCGCCACCCAGCTTTATTACTTCTTGTGCATTTACAAACTTTGTAAATAATGAAAGAAAAAAAAGAATCGTTATTTTTTTGTACATATTGTATTTTTATGGTACAGCTTTTAATCTGCGTATTAACTTGTTTATGGATTAAAAGGCTGAAATATTATTCTGAAATTAATTGTTCACTTGTTTTTCCAAATCTACGTTCACGGTTTTGATAATCAACTATGGCTTCGTAAAAATCATTTTTTCTAAAGTCGGGCCATAATTTTTCTGTAAAATAAAGTTCAGAATAGGCGAGTTGCCATAACAAAAAGTTGCTGATTCGGTGTTCTCCGCTTGTGCGGATCATTAACTCTGGTTCAGGCATTCCTGCAGTACATAAATTCGCATTGATTGTATCTTCAGAAATTTCTGCAGCCTTAATTTTTTTATTTTCAATTTGTTCAGCAATTTGTTTGATCGCATTTGTAATTTCCCAACGTGAGCTATAACTTAAAGCAAGAACCAAAGTTGTACGAGTATTGTGTTTTGTTTTTTCGATTGCATCCTCTAATTCTTGAAAACAATCTGCAGGTAAGCTCTTTAAATCGCCAATGGCTTGCAGCCGAATTTTATTTTCATTCAATGTTTTTGTTTCTGCACTGATCGTGTGAACCAACAATTGCATCAATGCAATTACTTCTTCTTGGGGTCTGTTCCAGTTTTCTGTTGAAAAAGCATATAGGGTAAGGTACTTTACACCTAATTCAGCTGCCGCTTCAACCGTTTCCCGAACCGATTTTACTCCATTTTCATGACCAAAGATGCGATGTTCCCCTTGTTGTTTTGCCCATCTGCCATTGCCATCCATAATGATTGCAATATGCTGAGGTAATTTTTCAAGGTTTATTTTTTCTTTCAACTCCATTTTTTCTTTTTTCAATCTGCTCTTATAAACAAAATCGCCCCTGTTTAAAGAACGATCTTATGAAGGATGTCTCTGTGTTATTAAACACCTGGACAGGTTTCTCTTTTATCTTTCAGTTTAATTGTAAGCGCTATACCTATAAAAGAATACCAATCTTTATTAGTTTGATTTCCTCTTTGTCTTCCTGTATTCCTGAAGCCTGGATCCGTTCCAATACTTGGGTCAGAAAGAACCGCAGCTGTTTCACCACGCGTAGCAGCAAGTATAGTAGGGTCATAATATTTTTTGCTCACATCATCCAAATAATCCGTGAATGTTTTACGCATTCCCCATTCAAATGAAATTCCGATATTTTTTGAAAGATTTGCTTTTGCTCCTAAACCAAATGGAATAGA
The DNA here is from genome assembly GCA_947466965.1 of Bacteroidota bacterium. Taxonomy (GTDB): domain Bacteria; phylum Bacteroidota; class Bacteroidia; order 2-12-FULL-35-15; family 2-12-FULL-35-15; genus 2-12-FULL-35-15. Next base: position 10,368 of record CANIFU010000062.1, on the reverse strand, counting down.
AAGTTGGATCAAGTTGTATTTCTTTTTGGATGCGCCTCCTGCAAGACCTTGTCCTTCTGTACCTAATGGCTGCAATGCTACCCAAGCACCATTTGCCAATTGTCCTTGTGGATTAAATTTAAAGCCGGCTATTCCCAAAAAGAGGTAAGGGGAAAATTTTCTTTTTTCGTTTCCAATCTCGTATTCAAAAAAGTTGAATTCTAATTGAACAGATAATTCGTTTATGGGCGATTTGAAATTTAAATTACGTTGAAGTGCGGCTTCTGAAGTAGAAAAAGAATCGTGACCCTCAATGCTTCCTGCCAAAAAGTTTAATCGAGCAGATAAACGGGAGTTCAGGTTGTAGCGGAATACAAATCCACCAGCAGGCTTGGTGAATTGGTTTAGGTGTGCCGTAGGATTGATTTCGCCGATATAATAAGTGCCTCCTAAGAATACACCAACTTCAACGCTTCTTTTTTTGCGTTGAGCCGAACTTGTTAATGCCATTAACAAGCCAATCGAAAGTATAAAAATTTGTTTTTTCACCTACTTAAAATGTCCCAGCTAAATAACTCAAAAAATGTACTTTTATTGCTTTTTTTGCAAGGGATAGCAAATATAGTGGAATTTTGCTAATTCTTACCTGTTAATATTAGTTAATTCCGCTTGTCTAATCCCCAAAGCAGCTTGTTTCTCATGGTGGTAAAAAAGCTTTGATTTTCGAGTTTGATCAGGTGTGCGTAAAAATCAGCTTTTTTGATCGTAAGTTCAGTGGATGACTCTATAATTTCACTTCTTGAATCAAGGGTTACAAGGTAATTAGGGCTACGGCCTTCTACCTTTAACGTAATCACATTGTTGTCGGAAATAACAAAGGGGCGTACATTTAAATTGTGAGATGCTATGGGTGTGATAACAAAGTTTTCTGAGCCAGGCATTATTAATGGCCCTCCGCAACTTAACGAATATGCCGTTGATCCTGTTGGTGTTGCAATGATAAGTCCGTCTGCAAAATAGGAGTTTAAATAGTCCCCATTAATAAATGCATTAATAGTAATCATCGACGATGTATCTTTTTTGAGAACAGTCAATTCGTTTAATCCATAATTCACTTCTCCGAAGATTCCATTAGGTCCTGAAACACTTAATAATGATCGTTTTTCTATGCTGTATCTTTTTTCTGCTAAGGCCTCCACCGCATCGTTAATTTCAGACTTAGCTACAGTGGCTAAAAACCCCAATCGGCCTGTATTTATTCCTAATACGGGTATTTCTGAGTTCCTCACAAATGACAACGTTTCCAAAAATGTTCCGTCGCCTCCAAGACTCAACATGGTATCTACTCTTCCTAATAAGTCGGTATGCGTACTAAATGTTTTTATATTTCCAACCAGTTCTAATTTTTGTTTAATGAATTGGTAGAAGGGTTCATAAATAAGTATTTCAGTTGTATGTTCATTCAGTTTATGAAACAGTTGCTGAATATACTCTGAAGTATTATCGTTTGTTGGGCGTCCGTATATTGCTATTCGCATTTGAAATTATATATTTATATAATTCATAAATGAATCGAAACGGTTTTTCATATCATCTGAAAATTCGCTTTGATGAAAAGATGCTTTGACGTTGTAGTTGTACCTGTAAAATGTTTGTAGGATTGCTGAAAGGTCAGCTTTGTTCAATTTTAATGTGACCTCTATTTTTGTGGAGTCGGCCAATGAATTTACATAAGAACTCAAAATTTTTGCATCGTTGCCTTCAACAATTTGAGCCACTTGTGTCATCGAATAATCATGGACATTCATCTCGAGAATAATGATCCCGCCCGGTTCACGAGTGGCAGCCAATGTTGCAAAGTGATGGATCAGTGATATGACAGGTATTATTCCTACATAGTGTTCTTGTGTATTCAATACAGGCAGTACAGATAGTTTCATGCTTGAAGCGAGTTTTATCACCTCATAAATATGTTGACTTTCATAAACGAATGGACGCAACAGAGAGAGTTTGCTCTTTCCTAGCTCCTGATCTGTAATGTTTAAATCTAAAATATCAGTGTCGGAAATCAGACCAAGGTATTCGTGCTTTTCAACTAGAGGTAGCTGTGACACTTTGAACTCTTCCATCCAGTTAATTGCCATTAACCCGGTATCTGAAGTTTTCAGTGGCGGTATTTCGTCCGTAATTAAATCTTTTGCTAACATTCTTTTCTCTCAATATTTATTAATTGTTCTCAGTCCCGGTTTTATTTCTTATGTTTAAAACAATTAATCATTCATCTTATTACACAAACTTAGTAATTTTTTAGCTTTACATTTTAATTTTTAAAATATGCATACAAAGTTAAGTGTAAATATCAATAAAATTGCGACTATTCGTAATTCACGTGGAGGAACTACCCCAGATCTTATCAACGTTGCGTTGGATTGTGAGCGCTTTGGTGCGCAAGGTATTACTGTTCATCCCCGCCCTGATGAAAGACATATTCGTTATAAAGATGTATATGATCTGAAGCCACTACTTAAAACAGAATTTAATATTGAAGGCAATCCGAAGGAGGATAAATTTGTAGCGTTAGTATTAGCGAACAAACCAGCTCAAGTTACTTTGGTTCCTGATAGTTTGGGGCAGATCACTTCTGACCATGGTTGGGATACCATCGCCAATAAAGATTATTTATCAGAGATAATCTCTCGATTCAAAAATGCAGGCATACGCACTTCCGTATTTGTGAATCCAGATCTTAGAATGATTGAAGCTGCTTTATCAACAGGGACCGACAGAATTGAATTGTATACAGAAGCATACGCAAAACATTTTTCTGTTGATCGGGACGCAGCAGTTGAGCCATATGTTATTGCATCAAAATGTGCTATGGACTTGGGTTTGGGGGTTAACGCAGGACACGACCTGAGTTTGGAAAATTTAAAATATTTCGCAACACATGTATCGGGTTTGTCAGAAGTTTCTATTGGTCATGCTTTGATCTCTGATGCTTTATATTTTGGATTAGAAAATACGATTCAGTTGTATTTAAGGGAGCTTGTGATAAGGTAATTAAGCGATAGAATGGGCTTGTCCGGCAGTTCGATCAGCGACGGGAACAAGGGACTTTTATCAAAATAAAATGAGAGCACAGAGATGAAATTATTTTACAGGAAATTCGGAGAGGGGCAGCCAATCATCATTTTGCATGGTTTATTTGGCCAAAGTGATAACTGGAATTCACTTGCAAAACAATTTGCGGAAAACGGATTTGAAGTATATGTTGTAGATCAACGTAACCACGGACTTTCCCCACACAGTGATGTTTGGAACTATAAAGTGATGAGTGAAGATGTTTACGAATTGATAACGGATTTGAATTTAAAAAATGTGATTCTTTTAGGTCATTCTATGGGTGGAAAAACGGCTATGCAATTTGCTGTTAATCATGCTGAGTGTCTTGATAAATTAGTTGTTGCGGATATTGCACCCAAGTATTATCCAATGCATCATCAGGGTGTTTTGAAAGCATTGCAAGCGGTTGATTTCAATATTGTAAAAACGAGAAGAGAGGTAGAGGAGGTGTTATCAAAATACATTTTGGATTTCGGTACAAAACAGTTTTTGTTGAAAAATATTTTTTGGTTGGATGAAACTGAAATGGCATGGAGATTTAATTTAAAGGTGATCATTCAGCAGATAGAAAATGTGGGACAGGATGTTGAACATATTGGAGATGCAACTCCTTTAGACATTGTTTGTGATGTTCAAACATTATTTGTGAGAGGTGAAAATTCGAATTATATTTTGGAGGAGGATATTGATCTTATTCATGAAATCTTTCCTCGTAGTGCTCTTGAAACAATCCAAGGTGCAGGGCATTGGTTACATGCCGAAAAACCCAAAGCGTTTTTTGAATGTGTGATGCAGTTCATAAAATAATCGCAACAAATTTTAACCACATACGGTCATAGAAAAATAAAAATAGAAAACACTTACAATATTCAGAAACCGTTTCTATCAATTCTTCTAACAACTAATACAACTATCTATGTTTCTGTATCATTAAAAAATTTGTTGATGTCAACTAAAAAAGCGCCATACATTGCTGTATGACGCTTTTTTCTCAATTAGATTAATCTCAATTAATCAATTACCAATTTCACATTCTGCTTACCATTTCTGGTGATAAACTCAAAGAGATAAATGCCTTTATTTAATTCGTTCAATTGTAAGTCAATTGTGTTAATGCCAATAGATAATTTTATTGCATTTGCATACACCGCTCGTCCGGTTACATCATATACTATAATCGTCGCTGTTTCTTCTTTTGAAGAGGTATAGTAGGTTGTAAAACTTCCATTGTTTGGATTGGGAGCAATTGAAATCAATGCGTTATTTGCGTTATTATCAGTAATTCCGGCAGTGATACATGGTGCAGGTGTGCCCGGTATTTTTGTCATTGTACTAAAATCGATATAACAAGCATATTGAACACTATCAATAAATGGATTGCGGTTGTTCTGAAGTGAATCTACAAAATCGTTACGTGCAATCTCGTATGAGGATGGAGGATCTTGATAATGCCATCTTTTCAATAGATCTTGATCTTGTCCGTATGGTATACTTGTACTAATTGGGTTAGGAAACGACCAATTGTTTCCGCTAACGCTATTATAGCACGTTGCTTCATACATTAATGCACGAGCAGCGTCACCTTTTTGTGCATCACGAGGTTCAAAAACAACATGTCCGTTAATATCTGTTCCTAATTTGCAACCCAAATAAGTAAAGGAAGCTGTAACTACTTCTCCTAATGGATAATTACTTCGGATTACATTTGCATTATTTTGATTCGTTGGAAATAAGTGATGATAATCATCGTATTCCGGTAATCCGGAAGCAGGATTTGTTGGCATCCAGTCATGGCAGTATGAATGCTCTCGGCTATAGCCCGTTGCTGTCCAGTCGAATGGTTCTGTGTAAATTTTTTCTTCACCACTGTATACACATGTCAATACACGTTGATCGCCTGTTGTATCGCGAGCAGCAAAAATAGAAACCATTTTTGTTCCATAATTGCTATAAAACTGCTGCAAATGCGGGTTTATTTTGTTATGTAAATCAGTTACGAATGTTGCGCTAGAAGTAGAAATGGTATTGTAGTATGTGGCAGGTTGCATAGATCCTGAACTGGTTACCATTCCCGTTAAAGGGCTTATAGTTAAATAATTTCTGAAGGAGCCGGTACCATTGTAAGTGAAAACAGAAAAGTAATAATTGGTACTTGCAACAATATTATTGGGAGCAAATGCTGTTGCTGTTCCGCTCGTCACAACCATTGAATTCCCAATTACATCACCACGTTGATATACAGTTCCATCAACAGGAATATCCGTAATTGCAGAACCTGTTCGGCGCAAAATTATATAACCTGAAGGAGAACCCGAAGCAGGAGTGAAGGAGGCATTAAAGCGATATGACTTGATATTTGAGAAAGTCAACGCTGTTGCTTGTGCAGTAGGTTCAGATGCAAATGCTCCTCCGATACCATTAAAGTTGATCACGTACGCTGCCTCATCAGCGTCATTGCTGTTGATTGTTATGATAGCATTTCTACTTCCTGCAACGGAAGGGGTGAAATTAATTACTAAGTTTCCTGTGCTTGTTGTTGCAACTGTTGTGGGCGCTGAACCAACAGTAAAATCCGTTGATGCAGGACCGGTGATTACAACAGAAGAAATGTTTAATGTGTTTGCAGTACCTAAATTTTCAATGGTAAACGTTGTTGGTAAAAGAGTGCTTACAGGAGAATTTGCAGTATACGTTCCTCCTGTTACAATTGTTGTAACACCTTGTTTAATGTTTATTTCTTGAGTAGGACCTGCGGCACCTGCATTGATAGTAACATCGTCAATTCCGATATTACCTAAAACTTTATTCGTGTAATTAAAACGAATAAAACGACTTGCAGGATTGGGAATATCCGTAAAAAGGGTATAGGTGGCTGCAGGAGGGCTAGTAAATGTATGTAGGGTTGTCCAAGTAGTTCCCGCTACTGATTCTTCCACTATAAATGTACCACCGGAAAAACTATTTCCGGTAAGATAATATGTTAAGTTTCCTGGAGCACTTGCAAAGTTGATGGTAACCATATCACCCGTATTATCAAATTTACAAGCCGGTGGAGTAGGAACGGAGGATGTATAAAATGCAGTTCCAGATTGTGTCCAACCTGTTGGTAAGGCAGTTGTAGTAAAACTCCAGGTAGTTGGTAATACCGCTTGCGCAATTGCATTTATGTTTGTTGTTAAAACAAAGAGCAAAGCATAAATAATATTTTTAATCATGTGTATAGTTATTAAATTGTGTTTAAAATGTAATTTTTAATCCTAGGTTAAAGCGAGTTCCCATGCCCATATAAACGGTTGCTGAAGTGGCGTCAAAATTCTTTACATTAGAATCTCCATTGTTTGAAGCGTCTGAAATATATGTGTTGTTAAATTCAAATGAAGGTAACATGATGCGGCCATTGTTTTTAAAAGAAATTGCTACTCGAGGTATATTGATTATTCCCCCTGTAATAGTAAATCTTATTTTCCGATATTTGATATCGTATCCTGCAAAAACGTCAAATAAGCCATAATCAGGCATTTTCCATGACTCTCTGTCGCGGTTGTCGTACCTTATTGAACCATTGGTGTTATAAGCTACATCCAAATTTGTTAAATCAAACCTCGAATAATTTTTTGCGAAGTAAGTATAGCGTGCCTTTATGTATAAATTTTTAATGACTTCATACCTGATGCTCCCTCCAAATTGCATCTGGGCTGCATCCCCAACGTGCACTCCTTTAGCGCTGAAATTTATTGTATCATAAGGTTTATCTGTATTGATATCGTACAAATAAATTTCATTTTGTGAATTTGTGGTCCAATCTCCAATAGATGCTAATCCTTCAATATCCAAATTTTTAAATAGTTTGTAAATAAAGTCAAATTCAATTCCTTTATGAATCGCATCTAAACCATCGATAGTGTAATAATAATCATCTCCTGAAATTCTAATAGTTGGAAATTCTGATAAGGGCTTATTTTTCCAATTGGTATAATAGGCATTAACATTAACTGCAAATTTTGGATACTTAATTCCATAGCCGCCTTCAACAGCAATCACTTTCTGCATTTTCACTTTTTTGTTCTCAATATTAGTTGAAGAGAAAACAAGGTTGAAGCGAGGCGCCATTTGCAAATACCCTAAATTAACAAAAACATTTTGATGTTCATTGATATTAAAGTTGGTTCCACCCTTAAGGGTATATCCCAAAAACCATTTTCTTTCCGTTTGTGACGTTCTTGCTTCAGGTGAATCATTAGTGTATTTAACACCATTGTGAGTTAGAGTATCACCATAACCGACTGCTTGTAGTATGGTTGTGTCAGATAAAACTAAATCTTTATTTAAATAATAATCTTTTCGTTGATAACCAGTTTCAGAAATACTTGCTGTTATAAATCCGCTCCATTTTTTCTTTTTGTATTCAACTTGTGCAAATGCTCCGCCCCACATAACAGAACCTTCATAATTAGTTAGAATTTTATCTCCTTTACGTTTTTTGTAATATGAAAGATTCGCAAGCCCGTTAGGTTGATTCTGATCCGAACTATTTAAATAATAATCTCCTCCTAATAAATCATACACTTGTTTGTAATGAACTCCCTTGTAATAACGGCCATCAATTCCAAAAATGGCTGTCAAATTAGAATCAATCTGATAATTTAAGGAAGCTAAAATTCCATACCATTCGTGATTATTTACTGAACTTTGTATAATGTTGTTTGATTTATGTTCTGTTGTACTATATGCATTGTCAATTCTTATTGCGTTAGCATCATAGATACTTGTAATGTCAATTAATCCCGTAGTTTTATCGGTTATTCCAGGGCTAAACAATTTTGTTCCGCCCCCTTTACCAAAGGAGGCATAAGCTATGGTTGATAGGTAAAGTTTTTTATTGATGCTCCAGAAATCCGATAAATTGATTTGTGGTTTATGAAAATAATTTATTCGTTCGTTAAAATCATTCCCATTCAATTCTCCTGAGTGTGGGTTATAACGTATTCCTAAATCACCTTTTTCAAGAGTTGTGTATGAATTATTAATTAGTACACTATCAGCATTAATACCTAAACTTTTTGCTAATTTGGAATCGTAAAGTGCAATAGGAAGTTGAGTGGCGCGTTGACCGTGTTTTTGAGGCGCTCCACTTCCGCTTAAGCTAATCAAATGTTTGCCAATACGTTTTTGAGCTTTTAAAAAATAGGAGTAGGCTTTATCCCATGTTTGATCAACATAGCCATCTCCTTTTTTGAATGTGAATGCTCCTGTAATTCCCCATCCACCTTTTAATTGACCTGTGTTAAAGCCTAGTGAAGTTTTGTAAATTAAATCACTCATCACTTCTTGCTTTATACTTATTTCTTTTTTAGAGTCAATTCCTTTGGTAATAATATTCATTGTACCTCCAACAGATGCAATGGCAAGTTTCGATGCTCCTAATCCTCTTTGCACTTGAACATTTCTTGTAACATCTCCCAAACCATCCCAATTGCTCCAATATACTTGACCATTTTCCATATCATTTACAGGAACGCCATCTATCAAAACTGCAACATTTCGTTGGTCAAATCCACGAATGGTTACACGCGCATCACCACTACCACCACCTTGCTCTGTAGCATAAACTCCAGGAGTAGAATTTAGTAACATCGGCAAATCACGTGAACTTAATTCCTCTTGAATTTGCTTGGCAGAAATAGTAGAAAAAGCTACAGGTGTTTCTCGAATTTTAGCAACATCGGCAACAACTTCTACTTCATTGAGTGTTTTTGTTTCTAATGCAAAATTTAAAACAACAGATTTTCTACCGACTTTTATTTTTTGTTTTTGTGGTTCAAAACCAACATAAGTAATAGAAACGGTATAGGAGCCGGAATCTACTTTAATGGAATAATTCCCATTGATATCTGTGATGGCTACTTTCCCTTCGGCCACGATAACGATAGCGCCAACAACAGTTTCCCCGGTTGCAACATCTTTAACGATTCCTTTTATTTCTCCGCCAGTTTGAGCGAAATTTGAAAAAGCAATACAGATGAATAGTAAAAGTAGGCTAACTTTTTTCATGGAAATGAGCAATAAAAAAACTGCTGAAGTGTAATCGACCTCAGCAGTTTTAATTTTAAATTACTTTATGGAGAGTTTAACAACAGAAGATTTTCCTTTTTCAAATGAAACCTTTACAAAATAAACGCCTTTAACAAGGTTTAATGTTTCAATTTTAATTGCTTTCACTGATTTGATAACTTTTTGATTCATTACTTGTTGTCCAACAACATTGTATACTTCAACCGTTTCAATATCTTCAGATGTTGAAATATTAAAGAAATTATTATCAGCTGGGTTAGGATAAATAGCAACTGAAATAGTGTTGTCAATTTCATTAATTCCTGTCAGGCAACCGCAAGTATGACTGCCTAAGCCGGTCCAAGTATTGTTTGGTAGAGAATCATATTCAGTAGTTACGTTAAAAAAAGTAGGGTTAACAGTTATTCCCTGATTAACAGAAGATTTTCTTTGTAATGTGTGATCTTTTGTCCACCAGCTTCCAAGCGAACCTGTGTAAGGGGCAACATCTGTCCAAGCGGTTCCAGGATCTTCGCCAATTTTACCGAAAATATCTACAATTACTCCACTTTTTTCTATTGTAATTGCATCATTCCCATTCATGTATGTTGGGGCTGGATATACATTATCTAATTGATTAGCTAAAGTTTGTAATGCTGGACTGCAAGCTGGAGATGTTGGTGTTCCAGTTGTTTGTCCGTTTACAAGCACAAAAGTTGAGTGTGCAGCGATTGTTCCCGAAAGATTAGTTACACCCCCGGCAGTTGAGGTTGATGCTCCATTAGAATAGCGTACAATTGTATACCCACTTAAATTAATCGGACTATTTGTTGGATTGTAAATTTCAATAGCTTTATCGTTTCCAGTTCCTTCAACGTACTCCGAAATAAATAATTCATTGCATTGAGCATTAATAGCTGAACATAGCGTTAGCGCGAAAACTGATAGTAAAAGTTTTTTCATGATTTTTTGTTTTAAATAAATTGTTAAAAGCCGAACGGGAGCGGTTTCGGAATACTCTTCGGTTGAAGAATTCTTGTAGGTTGTTCGCTCCCTTTTTAATTACGTTACAAATGTACTATCTTTTTTCTAGATGACAATTCACAATTTCCAAGTCTATTTAACAGATAATGAACAGATAACATATTTTTTACATTAGTAGCTTGGTATTTTTAATTATCTCTTACTTTTGCATCCCGATAGCTTTCGGGATAT
>CANIFU010000061.1 GCA_947466965.1 Bacteroidota bacterium | reverse complement strand
TACTTTTACTCCTTGCTCATGTTGCTTCAACATGGTTACAATTTGAGTCTCGGTAAATTGGGTCTTTTTCATTTTTTCTTCCATTTAAAATTAGTAAAACTTTTCCTTGTTTTCTATTTTTAACTGGCCGAACTTTGGGGAAGCTTACACAGAGGCACTTAATTTCAAATTTATTGTTTTTTTCATAGTTTTTAGGAATTGATCAACTTTTACAAATGTATATTTAAAACCCGTATTTAAAACAAAACAAGCAATTTCAACCGATTCATAGCCTTTTTAAGTGCAATCGATTGTAAAGTAATAAAAAATAAATAACTAATTATGGAAGACAGGAGAGAGCGGTGCCTTTTCAAAAAATTATTAACGCAAGTAATATCTTTGCAATTATAATAAAAAATATGCTGCAAGCTGCATTTTTATAAATAAATAAACAGTTGACTCTCCTCTTTTCTTATCCAAAAGCAAACTAATATTAAATAAGAAATTAATTATACTCGCCTTGTTTACAGCATTGAAATTTCAGAAAAGCCCGTAAATAAAATTTAATCTTCGAAAGGTATGGTTGAAAATAACACGACTAGTGTTCCTATTACATCAACATTTTTTTTTATTGGCTTGATCACTACTTCCCCTCTAAACGTATCTTTTTTAGGCAGCAGTACATAACCAGGAACCCATTTATTGATTTGTTTCATACATTTTAAACAGTTCAAATGTAAATTATTTAACGCGTAGCTTCCTGTTTGGGGATCGTAAGAGGCAGGCACCCCTTTTATCATCATGGCCGGACTTTTATCTGAAATGTATACTTTTCCATTCGCTAGAATTTTTAATTCCAACACCACTGTATCCTTGGATTTACCTTTCAGGTCGATTTCTTTTTTACTGAAAAAAGCGTTGAAATACGTATTATAATTAAAAGGAGATGCATACCCTTCTACCACAGGAAATGGTTGGTATTTTTCAACATTGATCATGGCGTCTTTGCTTTCAACAACATTGTACCTATTAAAATTACAAATTGCTTTTACATATACTTCCGCGTCTTTAACTTTTGCAATTTTTATTGTGCCGCGCAGCTGATTTGTATCTGTTTGTGAAAAAAAACAACACGGTGAAAAAAGAAAAAGAAAAAGAAAATATTTTTTGATTGTTTGATTCATAATTCAAACGTTTTTTTCTCGACTCCGCTCGAACTGACAATCGAATCCGCTCGAAATGACTTAGGATAAATACTTTTCTTACTTATATTCATCTTGTTCTCGACTCCGCTCGAACTGACAATCGTTTCTCGACTCCGCTCGAACTGACAATCGTTTCTCGGCTCCGCTCGAACTGACAGTGGCACTGCTCGAACTGACTGGCTTCCCCATTCTATTATCAAAAATTAAAATAGGCTTTCATCTCCTCCACTGTTTCAAATTTCTGATTGACCTTATTCAACACAACATCTTTTGCACCACCTCCAAGCATCATCGCGTTGAATTGCTCCGGCTTCAACCAATACAACACGCCATTTTCAACTGTCCAAAGCATGTTTTTGGAATTCGGATTAAATGACAATCGTGTCACTGGATTTTTTGTAAAGGTAAACAAAGCGTTTTTTTCTTTGTCAACCAAATAAACATCATAACACATCAACTTTTTATTCAAATCGTTTTTAATCGTAGCAGTACAACTACTTCCTGTGGGATATGAACTGGGGTTATCGCAATTAAAAACTCCAAAACTACTAATTGCAAACACGCGCATCACTTTTTCTGATGTTTCCATTTGATTGAATAAATTAGCAAGTCGTTCCTCATTCAATTTCACCAAGGCCGCTTGCTGGGCTTTATAAGCGGCTACCTTCGACTGATAAACCGCTTCAATTCGTTTTTCTTCTGCAATACGCTTTTCCAGTGTTGCATTGTATTTATTAAATTTCTCTTGATAATTGTTCATCGCTGTTTCGTAATTTTTTCCTTCAAAAACAGGGTAAACAACAATGTTGTATTTCTTTAATCCTTTTATTAATGTGAGATTGTAATTCAAACCGGCCTTTGTTCCTTCTTTAACAGATGCTTCATCCCAGGTTAGGTCGTACATCGATTTGTTGAAATTTTTATTTTCATCACCAACTTCAAATAAAAAACCTTTGTAAACAGCTAACTCTGGAAATTCTTTCGCATCCACCTCGATGTTAAATGTATATTTCCCTTTTTTTACCTGTGTCGGTTTCATTGGTGCAGCAGCAGGTTTTGGAAGCATCGCAATTTCGGTTTGCTTTTGCATTTCGGCTTCTGTCTTTTTCATTTCCAATTTTTTATACTCCGGCATTTCTTCAACCTTCTTAAGGGCGCTATTTTCAGGCAAGGTTTTTTTGGATGCAGCCAAAGCAGGTTTTACTTTATCCTTCCCTAAACAAGTCCAATTGTTTCTAAGGGTATCCAACTTATAAAAATTATATTCCGTTCCATCAACTGCAGATGCCATTTCAATTTCAATTTCCTTATTCGCTGCCATCTTTACTTGCTTACCATTTTGATACACCAACACCTCCACCATTCCGGCTGATTCAAATTGATAGGTTACCCCTGCACTATCATAAGTCATTGGGATACCCGATACAAAGAAGTCGGCAGCATCATGAAATTCTCTGTAACGCAATTCAACTGCTCCTTTAATCACATTTCCATCTGCATCAATAAATGCATTTTTTGGAATATTTAATGCAGATCCTGTTTTAAATGCCAATACGGCCCCCTTTTCTGCAATCACCTTATAAGAGGTATACCTTACGTTCAACCCTTTTATTGGTGGACTAATACAAGGTTTTGCTTCTTCAGATTTATAAAAAGCTTGTAAAGCAATACTATCTGCGACTTTTGCTGCTGAATTGACAAGCGGCTGATCTGATTTTGTATTTTTAGTTGTCAGCAAAACGGTTGCAACAAGTGCGACGGTCAGTGCTACAACACCGGAAAGGAACCAGGGTTTCTTAAAAAAAGGTTTTGTTCCGCTGAAGGCACTCTGTTTTAAAACCGAATCAAAATTTTTACGCTTCAGAATTTCTTCTGAGCTAATTTTTGGTCGGTTTAAATTCACTTTTCGGTTCATTTGTTTTTTTTATTATTTCTAATTTTTAGTTTTCGTTTGCTACGTTTAAAACGTCATTGCTACCTACTTCATTATTTTCTTCAGTTTCTCAAGTATCCTATATGTCTTCACTTTTGCATTATTTTCAGTAATTTCTAATAGAGCGGCAATCTCTTTAAAAGAGCGTTTTTCGAAATAGCGCATTTCTATTAATTGTAATTCATCTTCTGGAAGTTCTTTTCCGATAATGTCAACAATCTTATCGTGGTATTCATCAATCTTTGTCTCTTCCAACTCATCCAGTATTGCATATACGCTCTGGGAATCAATATTTACGGCACGTTGCTTTTGTGCACGGTAAACATTGTTTACTTCACTAAATGCAATGCGGTATAACCAAGATGCAAAAGGTACTCCGCGAAATTCATACTTGTGTATGCTTTCCAATGCTTTCACAAAAACCTGTTGTGTTGCATCAAACGCTTGTTCTTTATCATCCACACGCTGATAGATGTATCTAAAGATTTGTTCGTAATAGTTATCATACAGTACACCAAACCTTGAAGGATTTTTTTTTGCATCCTCCACAATCGCCATTTCAGAGGCTAATTCGGTTGGTGTTACATGGTATGTTGAAGTATCGATCATCTATTATTTTTACATTTCTATACTCTAATAACGTCAAAGTTGAAAAAAGATACAACTAACAGGTGAAATTTTATTTACAAACTGTATTAAAATTTCATTGTTACGATTTTACCTTTTTTTTATTCTAGCAGCACTTCCTGCAAAATAGATACAATTTCTAACGTTTACATCGCAAAACAGATATATCGTAAATGTAATTAAATTTACATCGTATATCTTCTATGAGGAATCAGGGATGTGAAAAAAAACCTAATTTGATTCATTCAGGAACAAGTAGTAAGTACTGTAAAAATACTTACTTTTGTTGGTCTCAATTAAAATGTATGATAACAGTAAACGACCCTTCATTAAAATCCTGGATAGACGTTCAGCCCAACTGCGACTTTCCGATTCAAAATTTACCTTTCGGAATTTTTAAAACTCAAAGTTCGAGTCCGCGCGTTGGCATTGCCATTGGCGACCAAGTGTTGGACCTGGCTATTTTAAACAAGCTGGGTTTTATGGATAAACTAAAAATTGATAATTCTATCTTTACAAATCAATATCTGAATGATTTTATTGCATTGGGAAAATCCACCACCAGTTCTGTCCGCGAATTAATTTCTCATTTATTAAATGAAAACACACCTGACCTGCGCGACAATAAGGAAGCCAGAGCAAAAGTTTTTCAATCCATCAGTAATGTGCAAATGCAACTGCCTGTAAGAGTTGGTGATTATACTGATTTTTATTCCAGCATCGATCATGCAACAAATGTAGGAACCATGTTTCGTGATCCGAGCAATGCATTGTTACCGAACTGGAAACACCTACCAGTAGGATATCATGGAAGAGCATCTTCGATTGTGATATCAGGAACCGATATTCACCGTCCGAAAGGACAAACAAAACCAAACGAACATGAACCTCCTGTTTTTGGACCTTGCCGCTTACTCGACTTTGAATTGGAAACAGCATTCATTATCGGGAAAGAAACAAAATTAGGTGAAAGCATAGGTACTGCTGCAGCGCAAGAACATATTTTCGGAATGGTACTGTTCAACGATTGGAGCGCGCGAGATATTCAAACATGGGAATACATTCCACTCGGACCTTTCCTATCGAAGAATTTTGCTTCTACCGTTTCACCATGGGTGGTTACGATGGATGCCCTGGAGCCATTCCGTGTTGCGGGATACAAACAAGATCCAAAAGTTTTACCCTATCTGGAATACAGCGGTGATAAAAACATTGATATACATTTAGATGTGTTTATTCAACCTGAAAAAGGGGAAGAGAATTTAGTTTCACACTCCAATTACAAATTTATGTACTGGACAATGGAACAACAATTGGCGCATCACACCATCAACGGTTGCAACGTTAACATCGGTGATATGATGGCTTCAGGCACCATCAGTGGGCCCACTCCGGATTCATACGGTTCGATGTTAGAAATTTCCTGGAGAGGAACAAAGCCTGTAAAACTGGTGGATGGAACAGAACGTAAATTCATCAATGACAACGACACAGTGCTCGTTCGGGGATACTGCCAAAAAGATGGCGTTCGTATCGGTTTTGGCGAAGCAAAAGGAAAAATAATACCCGCTATCGAATATTGAATTTTTAAAAAGCGCAGGGCAAAAAAAATGCCCCTTTTTTCAAAGAGGCATTTTTGAATGTGGTATGATTAATTAACGCATCATTAATTTTTTGGTTATGACTTCTTTGCCAGATTTAAATGTGACGAAATACACGCCACTTTTCAAATGCGACAAATCGGCTTCAATGCTTTCGGCAGTTAAATTTTTAAAGTCGTAATTAAAAACACTTTTCCCAAGTACATCATAAATTACTACCGCACCATTTTCCTTCGAGGTCATATTGATATCAATAAAAACATGGCCATCCGTTGGATTTGGATACACGCTCAAGGTCGTATTTTCAGTAAGAATATAATCCTCAACACCGCTCGTTAATCCAACAGTAAATTGCTGATAAATTTGTCCGCCAAAATCAGCACCAAATGTTTTTATGACCGTTGCAGGAGTTACTTTTTTGAAACGCAAATAACCACTTCCTTGAGAAGGGTTAGCCCAGAAGGACAAACCATCTTCACCCGAGTCGGTCAATTCAAACGTATAACATCCATCCACCAAGGAAACCGTATCTTTATAAATAGTATTTGCAGCTAAGGTTGTGCCATATCTTGACGCGACAATTGTTCCCGCATCATCTTTTAGTGTATACTGATTTTCATAGGGTAAGTTATTGGTTCGGAATTCGATTACAAATTGCGATGGCATAACGGATGGGTAGGTATACTTATTGACTTTTGTATTGTTAAACGAATATTGATCAGCTCCACCATTTGGATTGCTCAATGTAACAGTAAAATCTGTTGCTCCGGTTGCCCAATTAAATGTTCCCAAGGTAACCGTTGCTATTTCCATAAATTTCAAACTACCAGTCCAATTGTATACAGAAGGTGTTGCACCATTCATACCATATGTAATCGTTAAAGAAGTTAAGGTGGTAGATCCTGTATTTTTTATTTTTATAATTGGCGCGGTACAAACAGGGTTGTAACGCATCCACATTTGATCTTTGCTAGGTGAAAGAATATCTTCAATAGCAGCATCCAACGTAAAATTGGGAGCACTGTAACTAACCAATTGATCTTCGATTTGATAATAATCCCAACCGCCAGTATGCGTATATGCCTGCACATCATGATCTAAACTAACGGTTCCACCGGGAGTTGTAAAAGGAGTAAGTTCCCAATCGTATGTCCAAACTTCAGCACCAGGACACCAGTTGGCGCGGTCGTAAACCCAAGTTCCACCTTGAGGGTACAGTGGATTTACATCACAATTATCTCTCCATACCGATTTCGAAAACTGCTGCACGCCATTCACTTTAAAGTAATGTGTTTTAGCGCAAAATTCAGCACAATTTTCAGGCGTATCCATCCCATGTCCGGTAATTCGGGATTTCCAACGGGTAGTAAAAGCGTTGGCCGGAATATTTCTAATCAAGGCAGGTAAATAATTATCGATCGGGTCACCAGCAACACCATAATTAAATCCACCGTTCCATAAATTCTGAATCCCGACAACATCGCGTGGAGGAGTACCTTCAATCATTAAAAATTTTACATCCAACAATTCCTGCCAGTTTCCTGCAGCCAGATGAACACTGTCGGCCAATAAGGTTCTGTAATCACTTACATCAAAGGTCCAGGTCCATCCTGAACCCAAACTCAATCCGTTTCCATAAGGAGTAATATAGCGCGCTAATTCGTAACGCAGTATTTGCGGGAACTTTCGATACCAATCATAATAAACCAGATGCAAGTTACTATCAGGCGCAACTAAACTTGAATCAATAGCAACACCGGCAGTATTATAAATGTAGTTGTTGTAATAAGAAGGCCAAACCGTTAAAGTATCGGTAGCAACACCGGGATTAGAAGTTGAGTCGTTGTACATCACAATCTGAACGGGTGCATTCATGGTAGAATCAACAATCAAGGTAGAGTCAATAATCGTTGTAAATACACCTTGCTCAAAAGTGATGTTCGGTCGTAAGGTTGTCTGCGTATAGTTTGTTATAATTTCATTCGCAGATCGGAATGGATTGTCGACGCTAACTAATGAAGCTGCACTATGAGAACCGGGAGCGGCATCGGCAAAGCTTGAATAATTGCCATCATCACAATGATAGTATAAAGCCAAATTAGAATAATTCGGATGCAGAGCATCGATTTGTTTATTCATATATGATTGAATCGTTGTCGCATTTAATTCAACATTAAAAACAGCAAATTCATCGATCTTACCTTCATATGTTTGAGAACCACCCCAGTTTCCTTTTCCGATCTTAAAGGTTTTTATCCCGCGCATGGGCTTTACTTTTGCTGTTCCACTATGCCACAACACACCATTTAAATAAACGTTCATAGAACCCGTGGCTACATTCTTTGTGAATGTCCAGTAGTTCCATTTTCCTTTAATTTCGGATGTAATCGCTGCTTTATTGATACGATCATAGGATGTACCGGCAAAACCTGCATCCCAATATACGTTACTGTCGCTCCAAGGTAAATGACTGTTCAGTAATCGATTACCTAATGAATCAACGGCTTCGAAAGCTGTACTATTCATTGGCATTTCAGGCGCCCCGAAACACCAGAAAGCAACCGTTACAAAAGAATCAATTGCAACCAAATTTGAATTCATTGGCACTTCTACGTAACCATAAGAATGAAACGAAGCAACACGATCTGCTCCTGAATTTGTTAAACCAGA
Organism: Bacteroidota bacterium; assembly: GCA_947466965.1. Classification (GTDB taxonomy): domain Bacteria; phylum Bacteroidota; class Bacteroidia; order 2-12-FULL-35-15; family 2-12-FULL-35-15; genus 2-12-FULL-35-15. The sequence continues at coordinate 8,986 of CANIFU010000061.1, read as the reverse complement.
ATTAAAGGAAGTTGTACTTGCAGCAACTATATTATCTAATGCAGTTGCCGTATTCTGATAGGTAATGTCAATTAACAAATTAGAAATACCATCCCAATTGAAAGGCGTTGTAAATTGCAAACTGTTCCAACCCAATACTGAAAACTGGGTGTTTTGAGCATACACAGTTGTAAAACCTGCATTATTAAAAGTTGTTTGCGAAAGTGAATCCAGAACAACAGCCTTGATGTTGATCGTCATATTCTGCATTTGAGCGCCCAACGATTGCAGATAAAATTGCAAGCCAGTAATATTCCCTGCATTCAATCCCGCAGCTGACATTTCACTTACTTTCCATAAATATTGTGTACGTGAAACAGGAGCAGAAGCTCCGAAAGGGAAGGAATTACTAGTTGTTCCCGAACCAACAGAAAAGGTATTCAGAGAAGTTGTATCAGTGTGCACAGCATTGTATTGCCAATTTGCATTAAAAGAATAGGATGGTGTATTCATATACATGATGCTATCGGGCGATGCTCCATTTACAGAATAAATAGGTTGGTGCACCAAGGATGAGTCGAGTAATCCTGTGTGATCATATAGATATGTGTACGTTAAATAATCCCATTCACCGCAAGCCGGCGTTTGAGCAGGATTACATTTTAAGGTGTATTTCATGAGAATCTTTTCAAAACGGGCTGTATCGGAAGGGAATACAAACCAAGCATTTTGTGGTGTTCCGAAAGCAAATGTTTGCACAACTACTGTATCACCTGGATTTGCAAAGGACTTTGCCGTTATTAAAAGAAGAAAAGAAAGAATTAAAAAGAGTAGTTTTTTCATCAGCGAATGTTATTAATTTATGTATTGAACGAAAATACAAAAAATCAGGTTTTAAAAAAAATAAAAAAGCAATTCTTAGGAATGGATCTAAAAAAAAGGATTACGAATATTTTCATAATCCTTTTTTTCGATTTTAAGCAGTATAGAGCATTAATAGGTCATACCTAAATTATAAAATACAAAACTCCAGATATCAGCATATTCTTCAATTTGCTTAGACGTTGGTTTACCGGCACCATGTCCTGCATTGGTATCAATGCGAATCAAAACAGGATTTGTACCTTTTTGTTTTTCCTGCAATGCAGCAATAAATTTAAACGAATGTGCCGGCACAACACGGTCATCGTGATCACCAGTGGTAACAAAGGTTGCAGGATACTCAGCAGGTTTTACGTTTTGTAATGGTGAATATTTTATAATACAATCAAATTCCTCTTTATTTTCACTTGAACCATAATCGCTCGTCCAGGCCCAACCGATTGTAAATTTATGAAAACGCAACATGTCTAACACACCAACAGTAGGAATCGCCACTTTTGCAAGATCAGGTCGCTGGGTCATTACCGCTCCAACCAACAAACCTCCATTTGATCTTCCATGAATAGCCAACTTTGAAGATGACGTATATTTTTCCTTTATTAAGTATTCTGCAGCAGCAATAAAATCATCAAATACATTTTGTTTCTGGCATTTGGTTCCCGCCTTGTGCCAATCTTCCCCATAATCGCCCCCACCGCGCAATCCGGGAATTGCATAAATTCCACCATTTTCTAAAAAAAGGGCTCTGTCGATTCTGAATTCGGGAGAATAATAGGAATTAAATCCACCATATCCGAAAAGAAAACAAGGGTTTGTACCATCTAATTTAATTCCTTTTTTGCTGGTAATGAACATGGGAATTTTTGTTCCGTCCTTGCTTGTATAAAATACTTGTTTGGTTTCATAATCATCCGATTTGAAATCAATTTCAGGCTTGAACCAAACAGTCATTTCCCCATTTATCATATTGTATTTGTATACAACATCAGGAGCAGTGAATGTTTTATAGGAGAAGAATGCTAAACTATCGTCTTTATCGCTATCAAAAGCATCTACTTTACACACACCGGGTAATTTAATTTCACGTTCTTTTTTACCTTTCAAATCAAAAACGTATAAACGCGTGGTCACATCTTTTAAATATTTTGCAACAAATTTCCCGTTGGCTAACGAAACACTCTCCAACAAATCTGTTGATTCAGGAATTACCTTTTTCCAGTTTTCGTATGGAGGTTTTGCTTGGATATCAATTTCAAGCAATTGATATTTCGGTGCCCCCTTATCGGTAAGAACATAAATTTTATTTCCTTCACTGTGCACCACAGCATAATTATTTTCGAAGTTTGTTACAAGCGGAATAAATTCAGAATCTTTCACATCGAGTTCTTTCACAGCCAAAGATGTTCCACTGGTAGACTCTGACCCATAAAGTAAAAGCAATTTTTCATCTGCTGTTATTCCGGCAGAAAAATTTCTCAGTGGATTTTTTTTATCTTCATAAATCAAGGCATCATTATTTTGTGTATCCCCTATTTTATGATAGAACACTTTGTGGTATTCATTTTTATTAGAAAGTTCACTTCCTGCAACAGGAGCATCATACGCACTGTAATAAAAACCATTTCCCTTCCAAGCCATATCAGAAAACTTTACCCATTTAATTTTATCGGCCAATTTTTTTCCACTTTCAATTTCCATGGTATATATTTCACTCCAGTCACTTCCCGCGCGATTAATACTGTATGCAAGATATCGCCCATCTTTACTGACAGACAATCCTCCCAATGAAACGGTACCATCGTTGGCCAACACATTCGGATCCAGCAACACTTTTGGTGTACCATTCAATCCCGATTGAACATACAAAACACTTTGGTTCTGTATACCGTTATTTTTATAGAAAAAATAATTTTTACCTTTTTTAAACAGTGAACTTACTTTTGCAAAATTCCAGATTTGCGTTAACCTGTCCTTTACTTTTTTTCGAAAAGGAATTGTCGCGAGGTAATCAAACGTTACTTTATTTTGAGCCTTTACCCATTCACCTGTTTCGGCAGAGCGATCATCTTCCAGCCAACGATAGGAATCAGCTATTTTTGTTCCAAAATAAGTATCCACAGTATCAGTTTTGCGTGTTACGGGATATTTAATTTTAACAGGATCTGATGAAACATAAGAAGCTGCAATAGAAACAACGATAACAATTAATAGTAATGGGAGCGCTTTTTTTAACATAATGCGGGATAATTTGTTTTAATATTTTAAACTAAATGAAGTGAGTCATGAAAAAATATTTTATCAAAAATAGGGAAATTTAAATGGTTGTATTCCAAAAATTTATCAGTTGTACAAAAAAAGGAAAAAAGACGCTTTGTATTTCGCTAAACCTTGAAAAATTTGGCGAATCAATCTAAAAATAAAACACGTATATATATCCAAATAAAACAGCATCAATCTTCTTTTTAACAAACTTTTGGCAATTCAATTAATGATTGGCAAAGTATACTTTCGCCAGAATCAATTTGCATCGTTTTTCAACAATTGAAAGACATGGTAAATTTATCATCCACGAGCATCTATTTTTTTACCTTTATACTCCAAATTTAAAAACATGAAAAATTATTTTTACGGAATGATTCTTTGCATTTCATTTGCTTCCTGTATTGGAGAGTCAAAAAAAGCAACAGCAAAAACAGTTCAGGATTTGAACGCTGAATTTGATAATTACAAAAACAGATTCATTGACAACCTTTGGAAAGTATATCCAGGATGGGCAAGTAGCCAAGGTTATCACAAATACGATAGTGTATTGATTATTCCAGATAACGCATCTCGTTTAAAAGAATTAGCATTTGCAAAAGCAAATTTAGATTCATTAAAATCCTTTGCCATCAATCAATTATCCGACAACAACAAAACGGATTATTACATGATTGAAAATCAGTTAAAATCGATTGAATGGTCCATCAACGAAATGAAATCATATGAGTGGAACCCTTCTGAATATAATGTATCAGGAGCTTTTGCTGAGATATTGAATGGCAATTATGATTCGTTGGATATTCGTTTAAATAATTTTTATTTGAAAATGTCTGACATTCCGGCTTTTTATGAGGCGGCAAAAAAGAATATAAAAAACCCGACTCTTGAACACACGCAATTAGCAATAGACCAAAACTTAGGAGGGATTTCGGTATTCGAATTTGACTTGCAAGAAGCATTAAATAAGGCAAACATAGGAGATCGTAAAAAACAAACTATTGAAGCCAGAGCAAAACAAGCTGTTGTTGCAATTAAAGATTTTACCAAATGGTTAAAAATAACTGCAAACAAAACACCAAGAAGTTTTCGATTAGGAAAAGAATTATATGCTAAAAAATTCGAATTCGATATTCAAAGTGGTTATACAGCTGAACAGATTTATGAAAAAGCATTAAACCGAAAAGATGAATTACATGAAAAAATGTTTGAACTGTCGGACAAGCTTTGGGATAACTATTTAAAATCAATAACTAAACCAACAGATAAACTTTTACTTATCAAGCAATTGATTGATAAAATTTCTGAAAAACATGTTAAACCTGAAGCGTTTCAATCGGCAATTGAAAAACAAATGCCACTATTGATTGACTTCATCAAAAAGAAAAACCTGATCTATATTGATCCTACCAAACCACTTGTTGTTCGCAAAGAACCCGATTACATGGCAGGCGTTGCGGGTGCTTCCATTTCTGCACCCGGACCATACGATAAAAATGGAAATACCTATTATAATGTTGGAAGCTTGGCGGGGTGGGATAAAGAAAGAGCTGAAAGCTATTTGAGAGAGTACAACCAGTATATCTTACAAATATTAAACATCCATGAAGCAATTCCTGGACATTACACACAATTGGTTTATAGTAATCAATCACCCAGTTTAATAAAATCCATTTTCGGAAATGGAGCAATGGTAGAAGGTTGGGCAGTATATACGGAAAGAATGATGTTGGAAAACGGATACGAAAACAGTGATGAAATGTGGTTGATGTATTACAAATGGAATTTAAGAACTACCTGCAACACGCTATTAGATTATGGTGTTCATACAAAAGAAATGAGCAGAGAATCGGCAATAAATCTATTAACAAATGAAGCTTTTCAACAAAAAGCGGAGGCTGAAGGAAAATGGAAAAGAGTATCCTTAACGCAAGTTCAACTGTGTTCTTATTTCACTGGATATTCTGAAATTTATGATTTCAGAGAAGAATTAAAAAAACAAATGGGCGATCAATTTAATCTTAAAGAATTTCATGAAAAATTCCTAAGCTATGGAAGTGCTCCCGTTAAATACATCAAAGAACTGATACTTGCGGAAATGAACAAAGAATCAAAATAGTTGTTAAAATAAATATGTTTATTCCGTGTCCTAAAATACCAAATAAAAAGAAGTCTGAGCTTCTTAAAGGCCCTTCAAATTTTGGATTTTCAGTTTATGATTCCATTTCGTTGGTGGACACCAAACACTGGGATAGTATTGTTGGATTCGGGAGTGAATTTTTAAAAATACCATACTTAACTGTATTAGAAAAAGAACGGCCTGACAACATGAATTTTCGTTATGCGATCATTTATGATAAAGAAAAACCCATTGCGATCGCTTATTTTCAGTTAATTGATTTCACTTCTGATAGTTTCGGAACGATTAAAAAATCAGAACAGAGAGATGCATGCACTATTGTTTCTGACTACTTAAAAAAACAGTTGACCCAGCATCTAAAATGGGGCGCAGACCTTTTAAACATGCGCCTACTGATATGCGGAAATGCTTGCATAAGTGGAGAACATGGCTTTACAGTTATTCCTGATACAAATAAAAAAGAAGTCGTTGACGCATTAGCAGAAATTATTTATAGCATTAATAAGGCCGAAAAATTAGGAGGAAAAATTGCTGTTGTTCTAATAAAAGATTTTTATAATTCGTCTGTAAAATATACTAATGAATTTGAAGAATATCAATACCATGATTTTTTGGTTGAACCAAACATGGTGCTTAATATAAAATGGAACACATTTGAAGACTATCTGGATGCAATGAGTAAAAAATACCGCAACAGAGCCAAAAACATTATTAAAAAAGGGAGTTCAATTGTTCGCAAAGATTTTTCTTCAGCTGATATTACTATTAATGCAAAAGAAATTCTTTCGCTTTACAACAATGTGCATTTGAAAGCAAAATTCAGAATGGCTTCACTTACTCCATCCTATTTTGCAGAAATGAAAAAAGTACTGGGGAATCAATTTAATTTTGTTGGTTATTATTTTGATAAAAAAATTATTGGTTTCAGAACAAGCTTTATTTTAGAAAACAGAATCGAAGCACATTTTATTGGAATAGACTATTCTGTTAACAAAGAACTAGACATCTATCAGAACATACTATATGATTATGTGAAGGAATCTCTTCAAAATAAAGCGAAACAGCTCTTTTTAGGTAGAACGGCATCAGAGATAAAAAGTACATTAGGAGCAGAAGCCCTCGAACTCACTTGCTTCATCAGACACAGAAATCCTCTATCAAACCAAATTATCAAGCCTTTTGTAGATTATTTAAAACCTTCCGAATGGGTTCCACGTAACCCCTTTAAAGAAATAAACATGTGATTAAAAAGATTAAAAGACTATTGGATTTCACAAGAATTTCTTATACATTGGCTAAAAATTTTAACCTTTTTAAGTATTTAAATATATATTTCAAACTTGCATGAGAATATTACACCCATTTTTTCTTTTAATTTTTGGCCTTTCAATATCGGTATCCTTTGCACAAAGAGGGGTTGATGGAAATAAAACGATTAATGCAGTAAACACAATTGTTAACGAATACACTACGCTAACGCTTGATGCTGCTGCAAGTTCCTCAACAATTACAGTTGCCGCAAGCGGACTGAATGCTAATAATCGCTTCGGCCCAACAAGCCCAACAAACAGCCTACAACCGGGTGATTTAATAATGATCATCCAAATGCAAGGAATGAGTTCAAGCACAACTTCTTCTATTGAATATCCTGCTGGCAGCGGTCAGTTTTATGGTTTTCCAAATGATAATACCTGGGGACAAACAACCAACGAAAACAATTGTGGGAACTATGAATTTTGTCAGGTAAAAGCTGTTCCTTCAACTACTACCATTACAATCGATTGTGGCTTAAAGAATAATTATACTGCTTCAGGAAGAGTTCAGGTTATTCGTGTTCCGAGATACAATACCTTAACAATTACTGGAACAGGTGTTCTTACCTGTCCTGCTTGGGCTGCAGGTGGAATATACACTGGTGGCATTGTTGCTGTAGAAGTATATGGTGCTACATCTATTGCAGCAGGAGGAAGCATTAACGTTGCAGCGCTCGGTTTCAGAGGAGGTTCAAGAGTAGGAGATAATGTTACGTTACTTGGAGGCGGACAAGTTTCAAGGAACGATGCTACAGAAGGAGCAGAAAAAGGAGAAGGTGTTTTTGGTTATCAGTCAGACTATAACATCATGGGTGGACGATTTTGCAGAGGTGTTGCTGGAAATGCAGGTGGCGGAGGAGATGCTCACAATGCAGGTGGCGGCGGCGGCTCTAATGCAGGAACAGGAATATGGGATGGTGAAGGAAACCCTGATATCAGTGGTGGTGCTGGATGGGTTGCTGCTTGGAACCTTGATATTTCTCCAACATTTTCAACGCACGTTTCTTCGGGAGGTGGCAGAGGTGGTTATTCCTTTTCCTCAGCAAACAGAAATGCAACCGTAGAAGGCCCTAAACCATTTCAATCTGCAGGTACTAACTTGTGGGGAGGTGATTACAGAATAAATAACGGAGGATGGGGAGGACGACCATTAAATTATTCAGGAGGAAAAATATTTATTGGTGGTGGCGGTGGTGCTGGAGATCAAGAGAACAATTGTGGAGGATCTGGTGGCGCTGGCGGCGGAATGGTCTATCTGTTAAGTTATGGAACAATCGGCGGTGCTGGATCAATAAATGCAAATGGAGGAGCAGGAGCAAATACAACTACGTCCGGATTGAGCAATGGTATTGACGGAGCAGGCGGAGCCGGTGGTGGGGGTACTATCCTATTAAATTCTATTGGTCCCGTTTCAGGAATTACAGCATCCGCAAATGGAGGTTCAGGAGGAAATCAAGTTGTTCTAGGTATAAACGAAGCCGAAGGACCTGGTGGTGGCGGAGGAGGAGGTTATATTGCAATCTCATCCGGTGCAATTACTACTAGTGTTTTGGGTGGCGCCAACGGAGTTACAAATTCAAACGGATTAACTGAATTCCCTCCTAACGGTGCAACAAAAGGGGGCCCGGGATTAACAAACCAAGCTATTTCTACCGATACGATCAATGCCTCTAATGTTACGATATGCTCGGGCAACACTGCTACATTAACCGCCAATATAATTGGGAGCATTCCTGCAACAGTTACTTGGTATAGTGCTCAGGTTGGTGGAACCATTCTTGGCACAGGAACAACTTTCACAACACCTGTCTTAATAACCTCAACTACTTATTATGTTGGCTTTTGCCCAGGCACCTATACTATTCCGGTAGTTGTTTCTATTAATACTTCTCCTACAACTTCTATTGCTGGTTCGAATCAAACTGTATGTGCTACTACGGCTACACTTGCAGGAAATACTCCATCAGCAGGAACTGGAACCTGGACCTTAGTAAGTGGAGCAGGTTCTATCACAACACCTTCTTCACCAACTTCAGCTGTTTCGGGTTTAGGTTTAGGAGCAAATGTTTTCCAATGGACAATTACAAATCCTCCTTGTGGCACATCTTTTTCGCAAGTAACAATAACAAACACCGGGGGCCCAACTACTGCCAATGCTGGAACTGCTCAAACTGTTTGCGGAACTACGGCTACACTTGCCGGAAATACAGCTATTACAGGCACTGGTACTTGGACCTTGATTAGTGGTTCGGGTACAATCACTACTCCTTCTTCACCTACATCAACGGTAACAGGTTTAGGTGTAGGAGCAAATGTTTTTCAATGGAGCATTGCAAGTACGCCTTGTCCGGCATCTACCGCTACTGTTACCATTACTGTAACGCTATTGGCTGATGCAACCATAAATACTTCG